>NZ_BQIJ01000012.1:0-179641 GCF_021602465.1 Pseudomonas urethralis | reverse complement strand
AAGCAAGGGCCAGGGTCACCTGCGCATCATCGCCGGCGAGTGGCGCAGCCGCCGCCTGGCGGTACCCGAAGGCGAAGGCCTGCGGCCAACCCCTGACCGTGTGCGCGAAACCGTTTTCAACTGGCTGGCGCCCCACATCGAAGGTGCCCAGGTGCTGGATGCCTTCACCGGCAGCGGCGCCCTGGTGCTGGAGGCGCTGTCCCGTGGCGCCGAGAATGCCGTGGCGCTGGACAGCAATTCGGCGGCCATCGCCAACTTGAAGAACAATCTCGAGATCCTGCGCTGCCCGCGTGGACAGATTCTGCAGACCGACGCCCTGCGCTACCTGCAGAACCCGGCCAAGCAGCAATTCGACGTGGTGTTCCTCGACCCGCCATTCCACCAGGACCTGCTGGCCAACACCTGCAACCTGCTGGAACAGAACCAGTGGCTGCGCGAACAGGCGTGGATCTACACCGAGAGCGAGGCCGCCCCGTCGACGCTGCCAATGCCTGGCAACTGGCGCCTGCACCGCGAGAAGAAGACCGGCCAGGTGCACTATGCACTCTGGCAACGAGGCTGAACCCCTGACGCTGGGTAACCGTACTTATTTACCGCAAACCCGCCGCCGCCATGGTTGAAGCTGCTCCTACATTCTCGCAGGAGTACTTCAACCATGACCGAACGCCCTCCGACGACCATCCTGGGCAGCAACGTACAATCGTTCACCCTTGCCAACGGCCTGCGCATCTACCTGCGCGAAGACCATCGTGCGCCGCTGGTCAGCGTGCAGCTGTGGTATCACGTCGGGTCAAGCTACGAGCCAGCAGGCCACTCAGGCCTTTCCCATGCCCTGGAACACTTGCTCTTCGAGGGCAGCAGCAAACTGGCAGCTGGCCAATATTCGGCCCTCATGACCCGTCTTGGCGGCGAACCGAATGCGTTCACCTCCACCGACGCCACGTTCTTTCCGCTGACATTGCCAAGCAGTCGACTGGAGGTTGCCCTGGAAGCGATGGCTGATGTCATGGCGAGCGCCACACTCAGTGATACACCTTTCGCTCGCGAACTGAACGTGGTGATGGCAGAGCGCCGGGAACGAGTCGACGACAGCCCCTTGGCACAGGCAATGGAGCATCACCAGATACTGGCTTACGGTACCGGCGGCTATGGCACCCCCGTCGTTGGCCACAAGGCTGATCTTGAGCAGCTGACGCCTGCTGCAGCGCGAACCTGGTACCAGACCTGGTACCATCCCAACAACGCCACACTTGCTGTAGCAGGCGACATGACCTTGTCACAGCTGCAAAGCCTGGTCATGCGGCACTTTGCAGCGATCCCGGCCAACCGCCTGCCAGCACGAGAGACACCTTCTGCTCCCCCGCTACAGAGTCGACGTCATCAAACGCTGCGACAACCGGGCCAGTACACAGGCACGATTCTCAGTTTCAACCTCCCCAGCCAATGTACGGCCCAGTCCGGCGAACAAGCTTATGCATTGCGGCTCCTGCCCGAGCTGCTTGCCGATGGGCTCAGCAGCACCCTGCAAAGACGACTGGTTCTGGAAGACCGCACCCTGCTGGCCCTGCGCCCAGCATACGAACCCTGGCAGCGCGGCGACAGCATGCTGGCGCTCTATGCTTTTTGCAGTCCGCAGGTTGAGCCGCAGATCGCCGCCGAAAGGCTGCTGCTGGAAATCGAATCCTTTCGTCACTCGGCACCTTCCAGAGAAGACCTTCAACGCGCCAAGGCGCGCCTGCTGGCCAGGCAGGTGTTCGAAAGTGATGACATCGATATACAGGCACGGGCCATCGGCAAACAAGCCGCCTGCGGCCTGGACCCCATTGCACTGGAAAACGAGCGGCAAGACATCGAAGCCGTGACAGCCGAACAGGTCGGCCAGGTCGCCCTGGAGTTCCTGATCGATTCCCGCGCTGCCATTACCTTCATGCACGACAAGGAGAGCGCACATGCGTGATTTGACTGCGACCTCAAAGCCTACCGAAACCAACAGCATCTACGGCGGCCTGATCAGCGCCCAAGGGCTCGACCTGGGCCAGTTCGAATCCATCCAGACGCAGGTGCAAGCCTGGAAGACTGAAGCAGGTACAGGCGTTAAATTCGTCGAAGCCCGCGGGATACCTATCGTTGACGTAGTCCTGCGGTTCAGGGCCGGCACTGTTCAGGACACTGAGCACCCTGGCCTGGCAGCCTTGACGCTGTCCATGCTCGATGAGGGTAGCCAGCAGTACACGGCCACCGAACAAGCCAGTCTCGAACGCCTGGGGGCGGTTTTCGACAAGCAGATACGTCTGGAACATGCGACATTGAGCCTGCGCAGCCTGAGCACCCCGGCCGTGCTGGGGCCGTCCCTGGCGGTGTTCACCGACCTTGTGGCACGCCCCGCATTCCTCGCCCCCGCTCTGGACAAGATCAAGCAGCAGTTGCTGCAGAGCAACGCCGCACGCGAGCGGCGTCCTGCATCGAGGGCGCGTAGCGAAACTTTGCGCCACATGTTCAGTGGCCATCCTTATGGCAGCTCACTGGGCAGCTCGGAAGAGGCTCTGGCGGCGGTTACCCCGGACGATTTGCGGACATTCCACCAACGTGCCTACTCCGCCAGCAACCTGGAGTTGGTCGTGGTCGGCGACCTTTCTTTCGCAGAAGCCCAGGCACTCTCCCATCAAATCAGCCAAGCACTGCCACAGCGTTGGTCGGCAACAGAGTTGCCAGCTGTCCCAGCCGCTACCGGCGCGACCCTAAAAGTCGAACAGCCTGGCGCGAACAGCGCTGTCTTGTTGGCACTTCCTTTGAACGTGCCCGCCAATGATCCGCAGCTCCCAGCCCTGGAGTTGGCCAGCGAAGTACTGGGAGAAGGGCTCGAATCGCGCTTGATGGTCGAACTGCGCCAACGCCGTGGCCTCACTTACGGTGTGCACACCTTCGTAACACCATTACGGGCAGGCGGGCTATTCACCGTCGAATGGCAGATCGCTCCTGGGTACGTGGAAGGCTCCCAGGAACTGGTAGTGGACCTGCTGCGCGATTTCATTGAACAAGGGCCAACCCAGGCAGAGCTGCAAGTGGCTCGCAAACAGCGGGAAGGGCAATTGCTGCGCAGTGTCGCGCAGAACAAAAGCTTGGCAGCATTGCTCGCGGAGCTGGCCGATCAACGTCAACCTGACGATTATCTGAACACCTACATCGAGCGCATCAACCGTTTGACTCCGGCCGATGTTCGTGCCGCCATGCAGCGCCATCTCGACCTAAGCTGTATCGTAAAGGTCAGTGTCGGCCCAAGCGTCGAGCAACAATCGCTGCCTGCCCCCGACCAATAGTGCAGGTACAGTGGCGGGGTTTCATGGCACTCTACGCAGGCACATCACGAGTCGCCCAGCATGCCCAGTCTCACCGCCACGTTCCGCCCGGCCATCGGCCTGTCCAACCCCCACCTGCAAACCCTGTGGGGGCCACTGTGGCGCAAGCTGCCAGAGCTGGAACGAAGCCGCGAACGCCTGTGGCTGGCCGATGGCGATTTTCTCGACCTCGACTGGCATGGGCCGCATAGCCCGGATGCGCCGCTGGTGCTGGTGTTGCATGGGCTGACTGGCTCTTCACACTCCCCCTACGTCAAAGGCTTGCAGAAATCGCTGCAAGCCTTGGGCTGGGCCAGCGTCGCGGTGAACTGGCGCGGCTGTTCTGGCGAGCCCAACCTGTTGCCGCGAAGCTACCACTCCGGGGCCAGCGAAGACCTCGCCGAGGTAATCGCGCACCTGCACGCCCAACGCCCTCTGGCGCCACTGTATGCGGTCGGCTACTCGCTGGGCGGCAATGTTCTGCTCAAATACCTGGGGGAAAGTGGCGCTGCCAGCCAGTTGCAAGCCGCAGTGGCCGTTTCGGTGCCGTTTCGTCTGGACCAGTGCGCCGACCGTATCGCCCAGGGTTTTTCCAAGGTGTACCAAGCGCATTTCATGCGCGAGATGATGGCCTACGTGCAGGTAAAGCAACGGCACTTTCGTGATCGCGGCCATCACGAAGGCCTGGCCGCGCTCGACCGGCTGGGGCCGCTGGGCAGGCTGAAGACGTTCTGGGATTTCGATGGCAAGGTCACCGCGCCGCTCAATGGCTTCAGCGATGCCCACGATTACTATCGCCGTTCATCAAGCCGGTTTTATCTGGGGGAAAACCGCACACCAACGCTGATCATCCACGCCGCCGATGACCCGTTCGTGTTCGGCCACAGCCTGCCCACCGCCAGTGAACTGGCAGCACAGACGCAATTCGAGCTGCATGAACGGGGTGGGCATGTCGGGTTTGTCGACGGCAGCCTGCGGAATCCGGGCTATTACCTCGAGCGGCGGATTCCGCAGTGGCTCATCGACGGTCAGTGATTATTCGCCCGTCGCCACGCCATGCTTGGGATCATTGATCCACTCACTCCACGAGCCAGCATACAACTTGCCCAGCGGATACCCCGCCAGCGCCAGGGCGAACAGGTTATGACAGGCCGTCACCCCTGACCCGCAGTAGGCCACCAGTTGCTCTGGCGAGCGCCCGGCCAGCTTCTCGGCAAAGCGCTGCTTGAGCTGTTGCGGCGCCAGGAAACGGCCATCGGCACCGAGGTTCTCGATGAAGGCGGCGCACTGGGCGCCCGGAATATGCCCTGCTACGGGATCGATCGGCTCGACTTCGCCCCGGAAGCGCGGCAACGCACGGGCATCGATCAGGGTCAGGTCAGGGCTGCCCAGGCGCTTGGCCAGGTGCTCGGCGTCGATCAGCAGCTTGGCGTCCGCCTCGCCGCTGAACGTCCCCTCGCGCTTGGCCGGCGGATCCAGGCTCAGCGGCAGGTGCGCTGCATGCCAGGCCTTGAGGCCGCCATCGAGGATGGCCACGTCGCTGCGCTTGCCCAGCCAGACCAGCAACCACCAGGCCCTGGCAGCGAAGGCGCCCGGGCCATCGTCGTACAGCACCACGGCGCTGTCATCGTCCAGCCCCCACTCACGCAGGCGCTCGACCAGCCGATGCGGGTCCGGCAGCGGGTGGCGGCCGGTGCGGCCCTTGATGACCGGCCCGCTCAGGTCACGCTCCAGATCAGCAAAATGTGCCCCGGCGATATGCCCCTCGGCATAGCTGCGTTGGCCGTAATCCACATCCTCCAGGGCAAAACGACAGTCGAGGATCACCAGCTTGGGCGAGTCCAGACGCTCTGCCAGCTGTTGCGGGGTGATCAATTGCGCAAGGGGCATGACAATCTCCTGATCGATGGCACGAAGGCCCTGGCTACTGTTCCAGGGCCTGGTTGAACGGAACGTGGAATTCCTGGCACAAGGCGTCCACCGCGCCGCGGGCATTGCTGGTGACAAAACCCAGCTCCAGCACCAGTACCTGATAGACGCCACGTTTGAAGGCTTCTTCACCCAGATGCGCTGAATGCTCGCGCGTGGTGCTGAGAAAACGTACCCATGAAGTCAGCACGATCCAGGCATTGATGGTCAGCGACTCGATCTGCGCAGGCTCCATGGTCAGGATCCCGGCATCGACGAAGCCACGGTAGATTGCCTGGCCCTGGCGCAGGCAACGCTCGGAAAAGCGCCGGTAGCGGGCGGCCAGTTCAGGGTCGCTGTCCAGCAGGTGTTCCAGGTCACGGTGCAGGAAACGGTAGTTCCACATCGCTGCGAGCAGGGCCTTGAGGTAGAAGCGTTTGTCTTCGACCGTGGCTGCTCGCCCCTGCGGCGGGCGCAGGAAACTGTCCACCAACTCTTCGTACTGGCTGAACAGCAGGGCGATGATCGCCTGCTTGTTGGGGAAGTGGTAATACAGGTTGCCAGGCGAGATTTCCATATGCGCGGCAATGTGATTGGTACTGACGCTGCGTTCGCCCTGCTGGTTGAACAGCTCCAGGCTGTTCTGCACGATGCGCTCTCGGGTCTTCATGCGCGGGGACATGCTCAGCTCCCAGTCTGCGGGCTTTCGATAAAGGGTCATCTTACGGTGAATCACAGCGCTGGTGCACGGGTCTCGCCTGTTAAAAAAGTCGCACCATGGTTCGAATTAGAGTATAGGCTCTAAGCACTCCAAGCCCAGACGGGAGACCACCGTGAGCTCGCCCAGCGCCTTGCCTCCTGTGCAATCCGACACCGACCTTGCAGCGACGTTCGCCACTCAGCGCCAGGCCTTTGCCGGTAATCCCATGCCCCCTGCGGCACAGCGGCGGCAGTGGCTGAAGAGCCTGCGCGAGGCACTGCTGGCGGACCAGCGAGCGCTGATCGAAGCGATCGATGCCGACTTCACCGGCCGCAGTGCCGACGAAACGCTGTTGGCCGAGCTGCTCCCGTCGGTGCAAGGCATTCGCCATGCCGAGCGCCACCTGCAACGCTGGATGCGTCCGGCCCGGCGCGCGGTGGGCCTGGCTTTCCAGCTGGCCAGCGCACGGGTGCTGTACCAGCCATTGGGCGTGGTTGGCATCATCGTGCCGTGGAACTACCCGCTGTTTCTCGCTATCGGCCCGCTGACCTGCGCCCTGGCTGCCGGCAACCGGGTCATGCTCAAGCTGAGCGAAGCCACACCGGCCAGTGGCGCAGCCCTCAAAGCACTCATTGCCAGGGTTTTTCCCGAAGACCTGGTCAGCGTGGTGCTCGGCGAAGTCGAGGTCGGCCAGGCATTCGCCCGCCTGCCGTTCGACCACCTGCTGTTTACCGGTGCCACCAGCATCGGCCGCCAGGTCATGCTGGCTGCCGCGCAAAACCTGACCCCGGTGACCCTGGAACTGGGCGGCAAGTCCCCGGCCATCGTGTCTGCCAGCGTGCCGCTGGACACCGCCGCCGAGCGCATCGCCTTCGGCAAGACCCTCAATGCTGGCCAGACCTGCGTCGCACCCGACTATGTGCTGGTGCCCCGCGAGCGCCTGAACGACTTTGCCGCGGCCTATCGCAACGCGGTGAAGCGCATGTACCCACGCATCGCCGACAACCCCGACTACAGCGCCATCATCAACCCCCGCCAGTTGCAGCGCCTGCAGCACCTGCTGGATGACGCCCGCGGCAAGGGCGCCCAGGTGCTCGACCTGTACCCCGACGAGACGCGCCAGGGCCGACGCCTGCCGCCCCACCTGCTGACCGGGGTGAACGACAGCATGCAGGTGATGCAGGACGAGATCTTCGGCCCGCTGCTGCCACTGGTGCCTTATGACCACCTCGACGAGGCCTTGGCCTATATCAATCAACGCCCGCGTCCCTTGGCGCTGTACTACTTCGGCTACGACCGCAGCGAACAGCAGCACGTGCTGCGGCACAGCCATTCCGGCGGCGTGTGCCTGAACGACACCCTGCTCCACGTGGCTCAGGACGACTTGCCGTTCGGCGGTATCGGCCCCTCCGGCATGGGCCACTACCATGGCCATGAAGGCTTCCTGACCTTCAGCAAGGCCAAGGCGGTGCTCGCCAAGCAGCGCTTGAATGTCGCGCGGCTGATCTACCCGCCCTATGGCAAGGCCTTGCAGCGCTTGGTCTACAAGCTGTTCATCCGCTGATGCAGCGCCGCGACCTGCTGCGTTTCAGCTTTGGCGCCAGCCTGTTCCTGAGCACCGCCAGCCTGGTCGGCTGCAGCGCGCAAACGCCCGCAGCCGGCTACCAGGTGCTGCGCGACGATGACTTGCCAGCCCTGCTTGCGCTGATTCCGGTGGTGCTCGTCGGCACCTCGGCGGACGACGAACTGGTGCTGCACAGCCTCGACCACAAGTTGGCTGCGCTGTCGCCGGAGATGCTCAAACTCACCCGGCAATTGTTCGACGTACTCAACCTGCCGCTGACCCGCGGGCCTTTGACCGGCGTCTGGGGGGCCTGGGAGCAGGCCAGTGCCACGCAGGTAACCGCCTTCCTGCAGCGCTGGCAGGACAGCTCGCTGAACCTGCTGCGCATGGGCCATGCTTCACTGCTGCAACTGCTGCAAATGGCCTGGTACGAGCGCCCGGAAGCCTGGGCCGCGTGCGGCTACCCCGGCCCACCCAAGATCTGACAAAAAGAGCATCCTCAATGCCAGTAACCGACCCGTTTCGCCAAGGCCTCGAACGCGGCTGGATCACCCATGACGGCTCACGCCTGGAACACGACCTGACACTGGAGGCCGATATCGCCGTGATTGGCAGTGGTGCCGGCGGCGCCACCAGTGCGCAGATGCTCAGCGCCGCCGGCTACAAGGTCCTGCTGATCGAAGAAGGCCCGCTGAGGACCAGCTCCGACTTTCATCTATTGGAAGACGAGGCCTACGCCAGCCTCTATCAAGAAGGCCTGGGGCGAATGAGCAAGGATGGCGCCATCACCATCCTGCAAGGCCGCGCGGTGGGCGGGACCACGCTGATCAACTGGACGTCGAGCTTTCGCACGCCACCGCAGACGCTGAAGCACTGGGCTGCAGCACATGGCGTCACAGGCTTGGGCGAACAGGAGATGCAGCCTTGGTTCGAGCGTATCGAGCGCGACCTGGGTATCACGCCCTGGGCAATCCCGGCGAATGCCAACAACGACGTACTGCGGCGCGGCTGTGAACGACTCGGCTACCGGTGGGCGGTGATCCCGCGCAATGTGCGTGGCTGCTGGAATCTTGGCTACTGCGGCATGGGCTGCCCGGTGAATGCCAAGCAGTCGATGCTGGTCACGCGCATCCCGGCAACCCTCGACAAGGGCGGTGAACTGCTCTACCTCGCCCGCGCCGAGCGCTTCGAACACGATGGCGAGCGTATCGCCGGGCTGCAGTGCCAGGCGCTGGATGCTCACGGCGTGCACCCTACCGGCCGGCAGGTCAGCATGCGCGCCCGTCATTACATCGTCGCCGGTGGCGGTATCAACAGCCCGGCCCTGCTGCTGCGTTCCAAGGCCCCCGACCCGCATGGCCGCCTGGGCAAACGGACTTTCCTGCACCTGGTCAACTTCAGCGCTGCACGTTTCGACGCGCGTATCGACCCTTACTACGGCGCTCCGCAATCGATCTACAGCGACCACTTCCAGTGGCAGGGCGGTGTCGACGGGCCGGTGGGCTACAAGCTGGAAGTGCCGCCCCTGCACCCGGCCCTGGCCAGCACCCTGCTCGGCGGATACGGCATCGACAATGCCCAGCGCATGGCCGAACTGCCGCACACTCACGTCATGCTGGCCCTGCTGCGCGACGGCTTTCACCCCGACAGCACGGGCGGGGCGGTGGAGCTGCGCGGTGACGGCTCACCCGTGCTGGATTACCCGCTCAGCGATTATCTGCGCGACGGCCTGCGCCGCGCCTATCACAGCATGGCGCAGATCCAGTTCGCTGCAGGTGCCACGCAGGTCACGCCGGTGCACAGCGACGCACGCGCCAGTGCCAGCCTGGTCGAGGCCCAGCGTGTGATCGACGCCTTGCGCCTGGAACCGTTCCGCACCCGGCTTGGCAGTGCCCATGTCATGGGCGGCTGTGCAATGGGCGACGATCCGCGCCAGGCGGTCTGCGACAGCCTGGGCCGCCATCATCAGCTGGAAAACCTCTCTGTCCACGATGGCTCGCTGTTCCCGACCAGCATCGGCGCCAACCCGCAGTTGTCGGTGTACGCCATCAGCGCCCGGCTGACCGAGGCCTTGGCTGCCCGCCTGGCACAGAGTGCATGACAACAAATGCACGCCCTGTCTATAGTGCCATCAGCCGGCCGCATGACTTGGCCGGGCGCAAGCGCTGCGCTACCATCCGACTCCCCAACGCACTCCAGCCAGGATGACGCGATGAACCGAGTGTTGTACCCGGGTACTTTCGACCCCATTACCAAAGGCCATGGCGACCTGGTCGAGCGCGCTTCGCGCCTGTTCGACCACGTGATCATCGCAGTGGCGGCCAGCCCGAAGAAAAACCCCCTGTTCCCGCTGGAACAACGGGTCGAGCTTGCCCGTGAGGTCACCAAGCACCTGCCCAATGTCGAAGTCATCGGCTTCTCGTCGCTGTTGGCGCACTTCGCCAAGGAACAAGGCGCGAACGTGTTCCTGCGCGGCCTGCGCGCAGTATCGGACTTCGAGTACGAGTTCCAGCTGGCGAACATGAACCGGCAATTGGCGCCCGACGTCGAAAGCCTGTTCCTCACGCCTTCGGAGCGCTATTCGTTCATTTCCTCGACGCTGGTGCGGGAAATAGCTGCGCTGGGCGGCGATATCAGCAAATTCGTCCACCCTGTGGTGGCCGAGGCGCTGACCGAACGCTTCAAGAAGTAACCTCGAACGCCTGATCATCGCGCCCGCGTGCACTGCGGGCGCGAATGCGGCACAATTGTGCCCAAAGCGTTGAACATGCCCGGGCGATGCGCCCCGGCCGGAGTCCCCATGTCCCTGATCATCACCGACGATTGCATCAACTGCGACGTCTGCGAACCCGAGTGCCCGAACGAGGCCATCTCCCAAGGCGAAGAGATCTACGTGATCGACCCGAACCTGTGCACCCAGTGCGTGGGTCACTATGACGAGCCGCAGTGCCAGCAGGTCTGCCCGGTCGACTGCATCCCGCTGGATGAAGCGCACCCGGAAACCCAGGAAGAACTGATGGCCAAGTACCGCCGCATCACCGGCAAGGCCTGATCGCAGGCGGCTAGCGCTGGCAGCGCGGGCAGAACACGCTCGCCCGCTGCCCCAGCTTGACCTCGCGCAAGGTCGTGCCGCACAGCTTGCATGGCATTGCGCCCCGCCCGTAGACGAACAATTCCTGCTGGAAGTAGCCCGGCTGCCCGTCGCCACCGATAAAATCGCGCAGAGTCGTACCGCCTTGCTCGATGGCCGCGGCCAACACCCGTTTGATCTCGATCGCCAGCTTCAGGTAACGCGCGCGGGAAATCGCGCCCGCCTCGCGGCGCGGGTCGATGCCGGCGGCAAACAGCGCCTCGGTCGCGTAGATATTGCCCACCCCGACCACCACCGCGTTGTCCATGATGAACGGCTTGACCGCCATCGAACGCCCGCGCGACAGCCGGAACAGCCGCTCGCCGTCAAACAGCTCGGTCAACGGTTCTGGCCCCAGCCGCAGCAAAAGCTCATGGTTGAGCGGGTCGAGGCTCCAGAGCATGGCACCGAACCGGCGTGGGTCGGTGTAGCGCAGCATCAGCCCCGATTCCAGTTCGATATCGACATGCTCGTGCTTGGCCGCCGGCAAGCCCAGCTCCACCAGGCGCAGGTTGCCCGACATGCCCAGGTGGCTGATCAAGGTGCCCACCTCGGCGTTGATCAATAGGTACTTGGCCCGCCGCTCGACGCTGACGATGCGCTGCCCGGACAGGCGTACGTCGAGGTCCTCGGGTATCGGCCAGCGCAGGCGAGGGTCTCGCACCACCACGCGGCTGACACGCTGGCCTATCAGATGGGGCGCAATCCCGCGCCGGGTAGTTTCGACCTCTGGTAATTCCGGCATGGATCAGTGCCCGCCCAGCTCGCGAATGTTCTGTTTCAAGATCTCGAAGTCGTACTCCGACAAACCGATATAGTCCAGCACCAGCGGGCCGACCACGTTCCACTCATGATCGACGCTCTGATTGCCCAGCACACGGTACGAAGCGCAGATGTTCTCGGCCATCTTCAGCACGGCCAGCAGGTTCTTCAACTGGCTCTGGGTATTGCGCGACGACTCTTCGCGGAAGACCGCCAGGGCATTGTGGTGGTTGGCGATGGCGCCGCTGATGTGCTCCGGCAGGCGCCACGACTTGGCCGTGAAATAGCCCACCACGGCATGGTTGGTGTTGAAGGCGCGGTTCTCGGTATCGACCACGCGAGTTTCCTCGCCAGCCTTGGCGTAGGCCTCTTCCAGCACTTGCATGTACTCGGGGAAGCGCTTGAGCATCAGCGGTACGCCGCAGTCATGGAACAGCCCGAGGGTATAGGCCTCGTCGGCGGCCTGGATGCCGGTGCGCTTGGCCAGCGTCAGGCAGGTCATGGCCACGTCCTGAGCGGTATCCCAGAAGCGGTTGAGGGTGACGATGGTCTCGTCGCTCATCTCGCCCTTGATCGACTGTGCATTGATCAGGTTGATGATCGAACGGCTGCCCAGCAGATTGACCGCTCGCTGGATCGAACCGATCTTGTTCGACAGGCCGAAGTGCGGCGAGTTGACCAGCTTGAGCAAGGCACCGGCGAGGCCTGGGTCCTGGGAAATCAGCTTGGCGATGGTTTCCAGGTCCGGGTCAGGCATGTACTGCTCGAACTGCAGGTCTACCAGGATCTGCGGTTGCGGCGGAATGGTGATGCCTTGCAAGGCTTGCTGGATCTGTTCGGCGCTGAGTTCTTGGGACATACGTGCATACTCGTTGAGGACGAGCGAGTTTAACCCCATGAGGCTCGCCTTGACAGGTGCAGCGCCTGGGAGATCGAGCGCCACTCCTCTAAAGGCGAAAACAAGGCAGACACGCTATAATCCCGCTCTTTTTCCCGGAGCGACGTCATGTCCCTGCCCAGCCTTCGCCTCAAAGCCAATGCCGACCGCCGCCTGCGCGCCGGCCACCTGTGGGTCTACAGCAACGAAGTCGACGTCTCCGCGACCCCACTGCAAGGCTTCCAGGCCGGCCAGCAGGCCGTGCTCGAGGCTGCCAACGGCAAGCCGCTGGGCATTGTCGCGCTGAGCCCGAACAACCTGATCTGCGCCCGCCTGCTGTCGCGTGACATCAAGCTGCCGCTGGACAAGTCGCTGCTGGTGCACCGCCTGAACGTCGCCCTGTCCCTGCGCGAGCGCCTGTTCGACCAGCCGTGCTACCGCCTGGTGTACGGAGATTCCGACCTGCTGCCTGGCCTGGTGGTTGATCGCTTCTACGACATCCTCGTGGTGCAGCTGGCCTCGGCCACCATGGAAGCACACAAGGACGACGTGATCGCGGCACTGATCCAGGTGCTCAAGCCTGGCGGCATCCTGTTCAAGAACGACTCCGCCGCCCGCGACGCCGAAGGCCTGCAGCGCTACGTCGAAACCGTCTACGGCGAAGTGCCGGACTGGGTCCCGCTGGAAGAGAACGGCGTCAGGTTCGAAGCTCCGGTACGTGAAGGCCAGAAGACCGGCTGGTTCTACGACCACCGCATGAACCGCGCGCGCCTGGCACCGTATGTCAAAGGCAAGCGTGTGCTCGACCTGTTCAGCTACATTGGTGGCTGGGGCGTGCAGGCTGGCGCGTTCGGCGCCAGCGAAGTGTTCTGCGTCGATGCCTCGGGCTTTGCCCTGGACGGCGTCGAACGCAACGCTGCGCTGAACGGCATCAGCGAGAAACTGACCTGCATCGAAGGCGACGTGTTCGAGGCGCTGCGTGAGCTGAAGGCCGCCGAAGAACGCTTCGACGTGATCATTGCCGACCCACCCGCCTTCATCAAGCGCAAGAAGGACCTGAAAAACGGCGAAGCGGCCTACCGCCGCCTCAACGAGCAGGCGATGCGCATGCTGAGCAAGGACGGCATCCTGGTCAGCGCCTCGTGCTCGATGCACCTGCCCGAGGACGACCTGCACAACATCCTGCTGACCAGCGCCCGTCACCTGGACCGTAACCTGCAACTGCTCGAGCGTGGCGGCCAGGGGCCGGACCATCCGGTGCACCCGGCCATTACCGAAACCCGCTACATCAAGAGCATCACCTGCCGGTTGCTGCCCAACAGCTGATACGCACGGCCGGGGCGCGACGCGCCCCGGATCGGTGTCAGATTTCCAGCACCTGCGACGCGATCCCGAAGTACACCAGCACCCCCGCCGCATCGGCGATCGAGGTCACCAGCGGACCACTGGCAGTCGCCGGGTCGAGCTTCAGGCGAGTGAACAGAAACGGCAGGCTCATGCCGATCAGGCTACCGATCAACACGATCACCAGCATGCTGCAGGCCACGATCAATGCGACATCCGCGCCACCTCGCAATGCCCCCAGCGATGCCACCGCCAGGGCCATGGTGCCGCCGAGCGCCAGCGCCACCGCACATTCGCGGCCGAGCATGCGCATCCAGTCGCGCATGACCACCTCCCCCGTCGCCAGCGCCCGCACCATCAGGGTGGCCGACTGCGCCCCGGCGTTGCCTCCGCTGTCGACCAGCAGCGGCAGGAAGAACACCAGTACGATATGCGCGGCAATGGTTTCTTCAAAGGCTGCGATACCAGCCCCGGAAAACAGGTTGCCGAACACCAGCAGCACCAGCCAGAGAACCCGCTTGCGGTAAAGCAGGCCGACAGTGGCATTGCGCAAGTTGCCGACGTGATTGGTGATCGAAGCGCCTTTGTGGAAGTCTTCGGTTGCCTCCTGGCGAAGCTTTTCCAGCGCTTCGTTGGTCTGGCGATGCGAGAGTGGTTCTTTGCAGCGGATGCAGTTCGTGCAGATAGAGTACATGCGAGTCTCCAGGCGCCGACGCAGGCACCCACGAGCCTCGAACCCAGGGGGTCAAGCCTTCGCAAGCCCTGGCGACGACGCGCTCAGTGCCAATTTGCAAGTTCGCGATGAACTGAAACTGGGAAGGTCCATTGAGGTGATTTCTCGTGAAGCCGCACATGCGGCGCGGCGGATAATAGCCAGTGCGGCTGGCGAGGTCTGCACCGCGAGGGGTGTTTCGGACGCGCCCTACAAGCAGTCGGGAATCCATCCCAAACCACCGCCCAGACACATCTTCATTCCCTCTCCGCGCCAGCGGTGTAGAATCGGGCTATTCATCGCCAGTCATCCCCGGCGGGTTTATGAGCTCTGGCCAAGCACGCGGCGATCCCGCGCGGTCTTCGGCCCCATCCGTGCCAGTGGCAACCGGCCTGCGGTACAAAGGACAAGAGAAGCTCACTCCCCTTTTTGTGACCTGATTAAGCCGCCAGGAGTGTTTCATGCCTGATTACCGTTCCAAGACTTCCACCCAAGGCCGCAACATGGCCGGCGCCCGCGCCCTGTGGCGCGCCACCGGGATGAAGGACGAAGACTTCAAGAAACCGATCATCGCCATCGCCAACTCGTTCACCCAGTTCGTCCCGGGCCATGTGCACCTGAAGGACCTGGGCCAGCTGGTCGCCCGCGAGATCGAACGCGCCGGTGGCGTGGCCAAGGAATTCAACACCATCGCCGTCGATGACGGCATCGCCATGGGCCATGATGGCATGCTCTACTCGCTGCCGAGCCGCGAGATCATCGCCGACGCCGTCGAGTACATGGTCAACGCCCACTGCGCCGACGCCATCGTCTGCATCTCCAACTGCGACAAGATCACCCCCGGCATGCTGATGGCCGCCCTGCGCCTGAACATCCCGGTGATCTTCGTCTCCGGCGGCCCGATGGAAGCCGGCAAGACCAAGCTGGCCAGCCACGGCCTGGACCTGGTCGATGCCATGGTCATCGCCGCCGACTCCACTGCCAGTGACGAGAAAGTCGCCGAGTACGAGCGCAGCGCCTGCCCGACCTGCGGTTCGTGTTCCGGCATGTTCACCGCCAACTCGATGAACTGCCTGACCGAAGCCCTGGGCCTGGCCCTGCCGGGCAACGGTTCGACCCTGGCCACTCACGCCGACCGCGAGCAGCTGTTCCTTACTGCAGGCCGCACCATCGTCGAGTTGTGCAAGCGCTACTACCAGGAAAACGACGAGTCGGTGCTGCCGCGCAGCATCGCCAACTTCAAGGCGTTCGAGAACGCCATGATGCTGGACATCGCCATGGGCGGTTCGACCAACACCATCCTGCACCTGCTGGCTGCAGCCCAGGAAGGTGAAGTCGAGTTCGACCTGCGCGACATCGACCGCCTGTCGCGCAAGGTACCGCAGCTGTGCAAGGTGGCGCCGAACATCCAGAAGTACCACATGGAAGACGTGCACCGCGCGGGTGGCATTTTCAGCATCCTCGGTTCGCTGGCTCGTGGCGGCCTGCTGCACACCGACCTGCCGACCGTGCACAGCCGCAGCATGGAGGAAGCCATCGCCAAGTGGGACATCACCCAGACCGATGACGAAGCCGTGCACACCTTCTTCAAGGCAGGCCCGGCCGGCATCCCGACCCAGACCGCGTTCAGCCAGTCGACCCGTTGGGAAACCCTCGACGACGACCGTGAAAACGGCTGTATCCGCAGCTTCGAGCACGCCTACTCGCAAGAAGGCGGCCTGGCCGTGCTGTACGGCAACATCGCCCTGGATGGCTGCGTGGTGAAAACCGCCGGCGTCGACGAGTCGATCCACGTGTTCGAAGGCACCGCGAAGATCTTCGAAAGCCAGGACAGCGCCGTGCGTGGCATCCTCGCCGACGAAGTGAAGGCCGGCGACATCGTGATCATCCGTTACGAAGGCCCGAAAGGCGGCCCGGGCATGCAAGAGATGCTCTACCCGACCTCATACCTGAAGTCCAAGGGCCTGGGCAAGGCCTGCGCCCTGCTCACCGACGGCCGCTTCTCCGGCGGTACTTCGGGCCTGTCGATCGGCCACGCCTCGCCGGAAGCCGCTGCTGGCGGCGCCATCGGCCTGGTGCGCGACGGCGACAAGGTGCTGATCGACATCCCGAACCGGTCGATCAACCTGCTGGTCAGCGACGAAGAGCTGGCACACCGGCGCATCGAGCAGGACAAGAAAGGCTGGAGGCCGGCTGAAGTGCGCCCACGCAAGGTGACCACCGCACTGAAGGCCTACGCCCTGCTGGCGACCAGTGCCGACAAGGGTGCTGTGCGTAACAAGGCGATGCTCGAAGGGCTGTGAGGCTCTGACCGCATAAAAAACCGGCGCCTGGAGCGCCGGTTTTTATTGTTCATTAATGATCAATGAAGCGAGGCGGCTGAGCCAGAGCGAAACATTGACAGCTTGTGAAGAGCGATCCCAAGTGACTCATCATCGAACAATTTGCTTTTTCGAGCAGCGGCACCAGCCCCTCCAGACCAACTTTTCAGATGTGCGCGAACTGCCGGGACTGTCGGTTCTACACCATCCACATGCAAAAGCCAATCAACAGTGGCCAGTAGCTCCATACCAAAGGGAGACTCGAAACCATCGATCAAATCAGCCGTGAATTCCAACGCCGGCAAATAGGCCTTGGCTTCACTGTTCAAATACGCCTGCACAAATGACTTGCGCCCCTCATCAAACCAGATCACGTCCAGAGGGCCTGCATCGCTGATCCGCTTTCCGCAGTGCAAATAGCTGCCATCAAGGTTATCTAGCAGGTGCTCAAGTCGGTTCGCGTAAGGGCCATACTTATGAGCAACAAACTTCAACGCCAATGGGTTGATGCCTGGCGTGAATCGCTCGATTGATCGCTCCAGAAACCAGGCAAGCTTTTGGACTTCGAGCAAACTGCACTCCATGCCAAGCACCCAATAGCGGCGCACCAGCTCTGCAATCAAGGCTCGAGCCGGGGTTAGCTCCTCAACACCACTGCGTTTGGAAACGTTTTGATAATTTGCAGTGGGTTCGAAAACAAGAATATCCGCATCCAGATCATTCAGAACGCTCTGAATCTGTTCTCGCACCACAGCCCAAGGCAACCCTCCGTTGCCAGCGCCAAGGGGAGGGATGGCAATCGATGCCACTTGGTTTTCGACAATGAAGTTGCGCAAATCATGGAGACCATCGACGATCCAGCCAATTTGCGAGGGTGAACGCCAGTGTTGCTTGGTTGGAAAATTCACAATCCAGCGCGGCCCGTCCAGCTCACGTACTTCAGTGACAAACATCTTCCCGGTAACTACTTCTTTCGCTTTGCAGGCAGCAGCATACTGGCGATAGTTCTCGGCAAAACGCTCCTTGAACATCAGCGCAATACCCTTCCCCATCACCCCTACGGTGTTGACTGTATTAACCAGCGCTTCGGCCTTGGCCTCCAGCAGGTTACCTTGCATAAAGCGAATCATCAGAAATACCACCCAGGGCGAGCATATACCGGGAGATTCAGCTGACGCTGCTGAACCTCCTTGTCGACACGACTCTTCAAAGCTTCGTTGTAGCAGACAATGCCCAGAAGGCCAGCGACCGGGACATGTCCATGGATTAGGGCCTCAGCCTGATAACGCTCCATTTTTCGAGGGTCATCAGGATCACGTTTGAAGTCCCTGCGCTGCAAAATCTCCCAATCGATCTTGTCCAGCTGCGTGAGGTCGCTGTAGTAGCCAGCCCAATGCGGGTAGGCATGGGCGTCCGTGAAGACAAATCGCAGACCTAGCGACTGCGCATGGTACAGGCTGGAGACAAGAATCACGATCTCTTCGTTCCGCCGCTGGGGAACGCCCCACCCCGAGTGGATGTTCTTCATCATCACGGAGAACGGGGTGAAGTAGAAGGGAACATAATCAGACAATGTGCCACCTGGAGAGACAGGCACGACCCTGTGGCTTCGCTTGTCTATGAGGTCAGGATTACCAATGCTCACGTAGTGCCCCGAATGACGATCGGACGACATGGGGAATAGACCGTTATCCAGCAGCCAGCCCAGGTTGTCTCGGTGCACGATTCGCCAAATCAGCGCTTTGGAAGCGTTCAGGTTGCTGTAAAGCATCAGGAGAACATGGCTCTCATGACCTTGACCTCAGTGCCAACCTTGCTACCCCTGTTAGCGTTCACCGCTTCAGCAACCTCTTCTGAAGGAACAAAAATCATGAAGAACGATGCTGCCGGCACCGCATGCGGAGACAGACACTCTGCCATGCATACGTTCTTGCAGTCTTGGTCTTGATAGTCACGTCTGTTCATCATTTGCCAGTCTATAGCAGCAAAGCCTGCATGGTAATCGAGAAGCCTGAATTCCGTGCCTGCCAAAGGGTGACAAGGAATGACCTTCCAGTTAGCACGCTCCGCCAAGGATCGACGAACTGTGATTAAGACAAATTGCTTGTGAAAGTGATCGCGCTGGACACGCCCGTCAAAGGGGTTGCGAGCAAACCAGTGGAATGGAACGTAGTTCTCCAAGCCGTGAGTACCACGCCCTTTGATGATTTCTCGGTCAGCCACATCATGAAAGCCTGTCAGCTGAGAACGAGGCAGCAAACCATGCTCGAAAATAGAAGGGATATTCTCCAGACTTGTCAGGTGATAGAGCAGCTTACCGCTTTGGATTTCCTCAGGCATTTCCCTATCCTTGGATGGCAAAAAGATACCATTTAGCCATTAGCGTAGCTGCTCATTGTGATTTCTGACTGAGATCTACTGAATCTGCTCCGGCGTCACGATCACCCAGTTCTTGTCGGCCGTCACCGGCAACCCTTCCTTGGCCTGCGCCGCCGCGTGCTTCGCGATCATGCCGTTCAACTGGTCCATGTACTTGGCCTTGCGATTTATCCACAGGTGGATGCCGCCCTTGTTCACATCCACGCCATGGAACTGCATGTAACCATCACTGGTTGGGGTATCGCCGCCCACCAACACAGGCTTTTTCCATTCGTCGATGTAGGTCAGGATCGCCGCCTGCTTGCCTGCCATCCAGGTGGCCGGGGTCCACAGGTAAGGCGTCAGCTCCAGCCCTTCGTTGGCCCTGGCGTCATATTGCCCGGCGCTGATCTGCTTGCGCGCCGTGGTCAGCTGGCCGTTGGCGCGGTCCTTGAGCAACAGGCTGACACCAATCACGTTCTGCGGTTTGACGTTGTAGCCGTACTTGGGGTCGGAAGCGACCATGCGCACCAGCTCTTCGGACGCTGCCGAGATCACGTAGACCTCGATGCCGTTCTCCATCAGCTTGTTGTACAGCTCGGCCTGGCCGGTGAAGACCTTCGGCGGCTGTACCTCGATGGTCTTGACCTGGTCGCCTTCGAAGTAGGTGCTGGGGATTGGCTTGTTCAAGGCCATCATCTCATCGACCTGAGCCTTGAGCTCCTTGAGGGTGAAGCCTGCAAACACCTGCGCGACCCATGGGTAGCAGACCATGTCGTCGATCTCGCACAGCCGGTAGTAGTAACTGAACAGGCTTTCCTTGTGCTCGGCCGTGTCCTTGAACGGGATCAGCTTGAGTGACGGGTCGAGTTTGTCGCGGGTCAGCAGGCCCTTGTTTTCCATGAACGGCAACAGCGCTTCTTCGAGGTCGTAGCGGTAGCTGGTGTTGTCCATGTCGAAGACGGCGTAGTTACCTTTGTTGGCATTGGCGGCAATCATCGCGTCGAGCTGTTTGGCGGCATCAGCAGGCCAATGCTTGAGCTCGGTGGCGAAGCTTTCGACACTGAACAGCAGGGACAAACCCAGGGCGAGGGCTTTCGGAGCGAACTTCATGTGCGAATCTCCTGAAATGACCCGGAAAAACTAGTGCAACACGCGCCGATTCCTGCCTCTCACAACGACCCTGACAGAACCATAAACGTCGTGTTCATTGCTATCCGCGACAGCCTGTTATTCCATATACGACTAAGCAAATGACTTATGGATATAAATTCGTTTCTTTTCAGGCTGTTAGCATTTCCGTTCGCAATCGCTCACCAGAGGCGATGCCTCTTCTGCTTTTTCCTGGAGCTTCAATGAATCTGCCGCTGTCCCTCAACCTGCTGGCGTTCCTGGCCCTGCTGCTAGGCCTGGCGCAAACCGGCCGCACCGATTGGAGCCTGGCCAAGAAAGTCTTGCTGGGCCTGGCACTGGGCGTCGCGTTCGGCTTGGCCCTGCACACTATCTACGGCGCCGGGCACCCGGTACTCAAGGCCACTATCAGCTGGCTGGACCTGGTCGGCAACGGCTACGTCGGCCTGCTGCAGATGATCGTCATGCCGCTGATCTTCGCCTCGATCCTCAGCGCCGTGGCCCGTTTGCACAATGCGTCGTCGCTCGGCCGCATCAGCGTGCTGAGCATTGGTACCCTGCTGGTGACCACGGCCATCGCCGCCTTGATCGGTATCGTCCTGACCAACCTGTTCGGCCTGAGCGCCGATGGGCTGGTGGCCGGCGCCCAGGAAAGCGCGCGCATGCAGGTTATCCACAGCGACTATGCAGGCAAGGTTGCCGACTTGAATATCCCGCAGCTGCTGCTGTCGTTCATCCCGAGCAACCCGGTTGGTGACCTGGCACGGGCCAAGCCGACTTCGATCATCAGCGTGGTGATTTTTGCCGTGTTCGTTGGCCTGGCCGCACTGCAGCTGATCAAGGACGACGCCGAGAAGGGTGAGCGCGCCCTGTCGGCCATCGATACCCTGCAGGCTTGGGTAATGCGCCTGGTACGCGTGGTGATGAAGCTCACCCCCTATGGCGTACTGGCGCTGATGACCAAGGTAGTGGCCAGTTCGAACCTGGAAGACATCCTCAAGCTGGGTAGCTTCGTGGTGGTATCGTACCTGGGCCTGGCCTTGATGTTCGGGGTCCATGGCATCATTCTCGCCATCACGGGCGTGAGCCCGCTGCGCTTCTATCGCAAGGTCTGGCCAGTGCTGACCTTTGCCTTCACCAGCCGCTCCAGCGCCGCGAGCATCCCATTGAACATCGAGGCGCAGACGCGTCGCCTGGGTGTGCCGCAGTCGATTGCCAGCTTCAGTGCATCGTTCGGCACCACCATTGGCCAGAACGGCTGCGCGGGCCTTTATCCAGCCATGTTGGCGGTGATGGTAGCGCCAGCGGTGGGCATCGATACCTTCGACCCACTGTGGATCGCGACCTTGGTGGCGATCGTGACGCTGAGTTCGGCGGGCGTGGCTGGCGTCGGTGGTGGTGCAACCTTCGCCGCGCTGATCGTGCTGCCGGCCATGGGCTTGCCGGTCGAGCTGGTGGCGCTGCTGATTTCAGTGGAGCCGCTGATCGACATGGGCCGCACGGCGTTGAACGTGAATGGGTCGATGACGGCGGGCGTGGTGACCAGCCAACTGCTGAAAGAGACCGACAAGGCAGTGCTGACCGGCGATGAGCATGCCGAGCTGAGCCATAGCTGACGACAATCGGGGCCGCTGGGCGGCCCCAAACCGCTCAAACCTTGTCCCAGACCTCGAAGTGATAGGCAGGCTTGCCTTCTTCGGCCTGGGCCTCGCTCGACACCAACGTCCACTGGCTTTGGTCAAACGCGGGAAACCAGGCATCCCCTTCCGGCGACAGTTCGACCCGCGTCAGGTACATCCGGCTCACCAGCCCCTTCTCCAGCGCCTGCCCATAGAGCTGCGCCCCGCCAATCAGCATCAGCTCGCCGACGCCCTGCTCACGTGCCCACTGCTCGGCCCGGGCCACCGCCGCCTCCAGCGAGGCGTACACCTCGGCCCCGACCAGTTCCAGACCGGCCTGCCGGCTGACCACGATGTTCAACCGCCCCGGCAACGGCCGGCCCAGCGAATCCCAGGTCTTGCGCCCCATGATGATCGGCTTGCCCAGGGTGGTGGCCTTGAAGTACTTGAAGTCCCCCGGCAGGTGCCAGGGCATGGAGTTGTCGATGCCGATCACGCGATTTTCGGCGTGAGCCGCGATCAGGCTGAGGGGGAGTGATGTATTCATGCCAGCGAGGATAGCACCCGGCGTGTGGGTTATGCTTCTGCCCTGAACCACGCAATGGAAGACCTTGTGACTGCACCCACTCCACTGGACACGCGCTGGCTCACCGAAGCGGTACGCCTGCGCGAGGAACACGCAGGCCTGCTGGACGACCAGGAGGCCAACCGCCACGCCCGACAGCAAGGCGGCGACCTGGCAGCACGCATCGAAAGCCGCGCGCTGTTCCTCGCCGAACGCGATGGCATGACCACGGCCCTGCACCACTGGAAGCAGGGCGCCCGCCTGGCGCTGCTGGCCCTGCTGCTGCTGGCCGTATTCAGCGGCGCAGGCCTGGCCTTTGCCGCCTTGGGCGACGGGCAGCGACCGGTCAATGTGTTCTGGGCCCTGGGCAGCCTGCTCGGGCTGAACCTGCTGATGCTGCTGGGCTGGGCCGTGGGCTTTGCCTTGAGCGGCGAGCACGGCGCCAGCCTCGGCCGCCTATGGTTGTGGTTGAGTGAGCGCTTCGCCCGCGATGCCAAGGCCGCACACCTGGCACCAGCACTGCTGGTGCTGCTGCAACGCCAGCGCCTGAACCGCTGGCTGCTGGGTGCCCTTGTGCACGGCCTGTGGCTACTGGCGATGGTCACGGCCCTGGGCCTGCTGCTTACCCTGCTGGCAACCCGCCGGTACGGTTTCGTCTGGGAAACCACCCTGCTGGCCGCCGACCCGTTCGTTCACCTGACCCAAGCCCTCGGCGCTCTGCCCTCGCTGCTCGGCTTCGCCGTGCCGGACGAAGCCATGATCCGCGCCAGCGGCGATACCTTCCCCGCCCTGGATGCCGCCCGCCAGGCCTGGGCCAGCTGGCTGCTCGGCGTGGTGCTGGTGTACGGCCTGCTGCCACGCCTGCTGCTGGCCGGGTTGTGCCTGTGGCGCTGGCAGCAGGGCCGTGCCCGGCTGACGCTCGATCTCAGCCTGCCGGGCTATGCGCAGTTGCGCGACGCCCTGATGCCGCGCAGCGAACGCATCGGCGTGCAGGATGCCGCCCCCGATGCGCTGCCGCAGTTCCAGGCCGGCCAGCTGGAGAGCGGCAGCAGCTTCGCTTTGCTGGTAGGCCTGGAACTCGATGACCAGCGCCCCTGGCCACCCGTCCTGCCCAAGGCGGTGACCGACGCTGGCGTGCTCGACAGCCGCGAATCGCGCAACAAGCTGCTGGAGCAGCTCAGCCGATTCCCGCCGGCACGCCTGGCCATCGCCTGTGACCCCCGCCGCTCCCCCGACCGCGGCAGCCTGGCGCTGCTCGCAGAGCTGGCGCGCAATGCCGGGGCCACACGTATCTGGCTGCTCCAGGCCGCCCCCGGCCAGGCCCTGGATGCCGAACGCCTGGGCGACTGGCACGAGGCCCTCGACCGCCTCGGCCTGCCCCACGCCGACACCTCGCCCCTGACCTGGCTGGAGCATGGCCATGACTGAGCCGCTGAAACTGGCCGTGGTCGGCCACACCAACGTCGGCAAGACCTCGCTGCTGCGCACGCTCACCCGCGACGTCGCCTTCGGCGAGGTCTCGCACCGCCCCAGCACCACCCGCCATGTCGAGGGTGCGCGGCTGTCGGTGGACGGCGAACCGCTGCTGGAACTCTACGACACCCCCGGCCTGGAAGACGCCATCGCCCTGCTCGACTACCTCGAACGGCTGGAACGCCCCGGCGAACGCCTGGATGGCCCGGCCCGCCTCGATCGTTTCCTGCAGGGCAGCGAGGCACGTCAGCGCTTCGAACAGGAAGCCAAGGTGCTGCGCCAGTTGCTGGCAAGCAATGCCGGCCTGTATGTGATCGACGCCCGCGAGCCGGTGCTGGCCAAGTACCGCGACGAACTGGAAGTGCTGGCCGATTGCGGCAAGCCACTGCTGCCGGTGCTCAACTTCGTCGCCAGCAGCCAGCACCGCGAAGCGGAATGGCGTGAAGCCCTTGCCCGGCTTGGGCTTCACGCATTGGTGCGGTTCGATAGCGTGGCGCCCCCCGAAGAGGGTGAGCGCCGGTTATACGAGAGCCTGGCACTGCTGCTGGAAGACGCCCGCCCGGCCCTGCAACGGCTGATCGATGACCAGCAGGCCCAGCGCCTGGCACGCCAGCACAGCGGCAAGCGCCTGATCGCCGAACTGCTGCTCGATTGCGCCGCCTGCCGACGCAGCGTCGCGGCCGACCCAGCGGCTGAAGCCAAGGCTATCGAAGCCTTGCGTCAGGATGTGCGCCAGCGTGAGCAGCGTTGCGTGGAGGCGCTGCTCAAGCTCTATGCCTTCCGCCGGGAAGATGCCAACGCCGGTGATCTGCCGCTGCTGGGCGGGCGCTGGGGCGATGACCTGTTCAATCCCGAGACCCTGAAGTTGCTGGGCGTGCGCCTGGGTAGCGGCGTCGCGGCCGGGGCGGCGGCCGGTGCCGGGGTGGATCTGCTGGTTGGCGGGCTGACGCTAGGCGCCGCAGCGTTGGCGGGCGCAATTGCCGGGGGCGCGCTACAGACCGCACGTAACTATGGGTCGCGGCTGATGGGCAAGCTGAAGGGGCAGCGCGAGCTGACGGTGGATGACACCGTGCTGCGGTTGCTGGCCTTGCGTCAGCAACAGTTGATGGTGGCGCTGGATGGCCGCGGGCATGCGGCGCAGGACAGCATTCGGCTAGGCGAACTGGATGAGAAGATGTGGCGCGAAGGCAAGCTGCCGGAAGCCTTGAACAGGGCCCGGGCGCATCCGCAGTGGTCGACGCTCAACCCTGGGGCGAAGCTCAACCAGGCCGAGCGGCAGGAACAGCTTGAGGGGTTGGCTTCACAGATCTGAATCAGCAGGTTCGGCCTCTTCGCGGGCATGCCCGCGAAGGGGTCGGGTCCGGGCTTATTGCTGGGCCACTTTCTCCGACTTGCCGTCATAGCGCTTGCGCCATTCGCTCAGGATCTGGTCGCGGTTCTTCGAGGCCCAGGCAAAGTCGTTGTTGATCAGGCGCTGCTCATAGTCGGCCGGCAGCTCGGTCTGCGGCTTGGCAATGCCTGGCGCGGCCAGTACGGCAAAGTTGTCCTTGTACAGCTCCATCGCCGCCGGGCTTGCCGAGAAATCGGCCAGGCGCTTGGCCGCGTCAGCCCTGGGCGAGCCCTTGATCACGGCGGTCGCCTCGATCTCCCAGCCCAGCCCCTCCTTCGGCAGCACGATATCCAGCGGCGCGCCCTGGCGCTTGAGCTGCACGGCCGGGTACTCGAACGAAATGCCGATCGGAAATTCACCCGCTGCCGCCAGCTTGCAGGGCTTGGAGCCGGAGTGCACGTACTGGCCGATGTTCTGGTGCAGGGCATCCATGTAGGCCCAGCCCTGCGGCTCGCCGAAGGTCTGCAGCCAGGCGCTCACGTCGAGGAAGCCGGTGCCGGACGAAGCCGGGTTGGGCATGACGATCTTGCCTTTGTATTCAGGCTTGGTCAGGTCCTGCCAGCTCACCGGCTTGCTCAGGCCCTGCTTTTCGGCTTCGACGGTATTGAAGCAGAGCGTCGCGGCCCACACGTCCATGCCGACCCAGGCGGGCGGGTTGGCGGCGTCGCGGTAGTTGGCGGAAATCTTGCCCAGGTCTTTCGGCGCGTAGGCTTCGAGCATGCCGTTCTGGTCGAGGATGGCCAGGCTGGAGGCGGCCAGGCCCCACACCGCGTCGGCTTGCGGGCGGTCTTTCTCGGCCAGCAGCTTGGCAGTGATGATGCCGGTGGAATCACGCACCCACTTGATCTCGATGTCCGGGTTGGCTTTTTCGAAGGCTTGCTTGTAGCGCTTGAGCTGCTCGGCTTCCAGGGCGGTATACACCGTCAGCTGGGTGGCTGCGGCCGATGCCTGCAGGCTGAAGACGGTGGATACGGCAGCGGCAAGTACCAGGGGCTTGAACATGATGCGGTTCCTGTGGGAGTGGGCAGTCGGTCAATGGCCGGGGGCGCGCTGGCGCCAGGCCTGGGAGCGGCGCAGCAGGCCGCGTGAAGCACCGGCCAGCAGCAGAGAAGCAGCGGCGCTGGTCAGCAGGATCAGGGTCGACATGGCAGCGGCACCGCCGACGTTGCCGGCATCGTCCATGTTCAACACGGCGACGGCGGCGAGGATGGTGTCGGGGCTATAGAGGAAGATCGCCGCCGACACGGTGGTCATCGCCGAGACGAACAAGTACCGGATGATGTCCAGCAGCGCCGGCAGGCAGATCGGCACGGTGACCCGCACGAAGTGCTTGTACAGCGGCGCCTTGAGCGACAGCGCGGCAGCCTCGAACTCGTCGTCGAGCTGGCGCAGCGCAGTGGCAGCGGTCATCTGCGCGGTGGTCAGGTAATGGGCGATGGTGCACAGCACCAGCAGCGTCATACCGCCATAGAACACGTGCAGCGGGTTGCCATTGAGGTTGAAGAAGAACACGTAGCCCAGGCCCAATACCAAGCCAGGCACCGCCATGGGGATGAAGCTGAGCAGCCGCAGGGCCTGGTTGAGCAGGCGCTGGCCCTGGGTTTTCTCCATCAGGTAGGCGCCAGTGAAAATCACCAGGCTGCCGATCAGCGCCGTGCACAGGGCCATGGTCACACTGTTGCGATAGGCCAGCCAGCCGCCACCGGCAGTGTCATCGAACAGGTAGTGCCTGAACGACAGGGTCAGGTTGTACGGCCAGAACGTCACCAGCGACGCGTACACCGCCATGCCGATCACCACCAGCAGCACCGCGCAAACCAGCAGCACGATGGCCAGAAAGCCGATATCCCGGCAGCGCGATGGCTTGGGCTCGAACACGTGGGCGCGGCCGCTCATTGCCTCTGCCTGGCGCCGACGGAGCCAGGCATCGACGCCGAAGCTGAGCAGCGCTGGCAGCAGCAACACCATGCCGATCAACGCACCGCGGCCGAACTGCTGCTGGCCGACCACCGCCTTGTAGGCTTCCAGCGCCAGCACCTGGTAGTCACCACCGACCACGACCGGCACGCCGAAGTCGGTGATGGTCAGGGTGAATACCAGGCAGAACGCGGCGAACACCGCCTGACGGGTGGCGGGCCAGGTGATGCTGCAGAACGCCCGCCACGGCCCGGCGCCCATGCTCGATGCCGCGTCGAACAGCCGTGCGTCGGCCAGCGCCAGGGCCGAGAGCAGGATCATCAGCGCATGGGGGAAGGTGTAGATGGCCTCGCCGAGCACGACACCCCAGAAGCCGTAGATGTTGTCGCTGAGCAGGCTACGCAGCACGCCCTGGTTGCCGAACAGGTAGACCAGCGCAATCGCCGGAAGCATCGACGGCGCCAACAACGGCAGCAGCGAGATGCCGCGCCACAGGCCCTTGGCCGGGATCAGCGTGCGCTGCAGGGCGTAGGCGAACAGGTACGCCAGCGGCACCACGATGGCCGCCACGGTGAACGCCACCGACAGACTGTTGCCGAGCAGCCAGTGGAAGTTTTCACTGGCGAACAGTTCACGGGCGGCCAACCAGCCTCCACCTTGGCCGGCTTCACCGCTGAAGCCTTTCCAGAATATGGCCAGCAGCGGCAGCACCACGGCCAGCAGCAACAGGACCAACAGCAGGCTCTTCCCGCCGATGACGAACAGGCGGTCGCCCAGGGCGACGTCGCCGCATCGCGCATCCTTGGGCTGGGTCAACGGCAGGGACATTGGCGCGGCCATTCAGGCAAACACCTGCAGGCTCTGCGGCGGCAAGGCCACCCAGATATCCTGCGAACCCAGGCGGGGCATGGCTTCCGGCGCCAGTTCGGCGAGCAACGCATGACCCGGCAGGGCCTTGAGCTCGAAGCTCATGCGGCAGCGGTTGCCCAGGAACGTGATTTCGCGAACCTTGGCCGGGAACAGGTTTTCCTCATGCATCACCGGGTTTACCGTGATGGCTTCCGGCCGACAGAACAACCGGCCACTGCGGGCGGAGCCGGCGTCCGCCGCCAAGCGCATGCTCATCGCGCCGACCTGGGCATGGCTGTCGCCACTGCGCTGGAACGGTAGCCAATTGCCCTGGCCGACGAACTCGGCGACGAACGGCGTGGCCGGCTGGTCGTAGATGGCTTGCGGGGTCGCGTACTGCTCGACGTGACCGTTGTTCATCACCGCAATGCGATCGGCCATGAGCATGGCCTCGTCCTGATTGTGGGTGACCATCAACGTGGTGATGCCCAGCTGGCGCTGCAACTGGCGAAGCTCGGTGCACAGGTGCTCGCGCACCCGGGCATCCAGCGCCGACATCGGTTCGTCGAGCAGCAGCAGCGACGGCGACGGTGCCAGCGCGCGGGCCAAGGCCACGCGCTGCTGCTGGCCGCCGGACAGCTGGCCGGGGTATTTCTTTTCGCTACCGGACAGGCCAATCAGTTCGAGCATGTCAGCTACGCGCTGGCGGCTCTCGTCGCGACTGCTGCCAGTCAAGCCGTAGGCAATATTGGCTTCGACAGTAAGGTTGGGGAACAGCGCGTAGGACTGGAACAGGATGCCGTAGTCCCGTGCCTGGGGAGGCAGCTCGGAAATATCGCGTTCACCGATGTACAGCGCACCACGGTCCTGGCGCTCGAGGCCGGCAATGCAGCGCAGCAGGGTGGTCTTGCCGCAACCGGACGGGCCGAGCAGGCAGACCAGCTCGCCCGCAGCGATGTCCAGAGACACGTCGTTGAGCGCGGTGAAGGCACCGAAACGCTTGTGGATACCGCGCACTTTTATCGGTGCGCCCGGAGTGGCGTGGTTCATGGCAAGGCCTCATCGAACAAGT
Source organism: Pseudomonas urethralis (assembly GCF_021602465.1). Classification (NCBI taxonomy): domain Bacteria; kingdom Pseudomonadati; phylum Pseudomonadota; class Gammaproteobacteria; order Pseudomonadales; family Pseudomonadaceae; genus Pseudomonas; species Pseudomonas urethralis. The sequence goes on along the minus strand of NZ_BQIJ01000012.1, from coordinate 150,614 downwards.
GAGGGCCATGCTAGGAAGGCTGTGCGAAGGTTCTGTGGCTTTAGGGCAAAAGCCGGTGATAGTGATATAGGCAGATTTTGTAATGGCCTGACCTACAGGTGCGACCCCACCACTTCCTGCGCCACGCCAAGAAAGGCCGCCGGCAACCTGGCCTGGCGCCGCTCCTTCAGGCAATACAGGTACTCATGCATCACCGGCGCATTTTCCAGCGCCAGCACCCGCAATTCCGGGTTGTGCGGCACCTCATGGCGGGCAATCACGCTGATGCCGATATTGCGCAGTACCGCCTCGCGGATCGACTCGCGGCTGCCGATCTCCAGCAACGAACCGGCCTTCACCCCCGCCTCATGCATCATCTGTTCGGTCAGCTGGCGGGTGGTCGAGCCCTTCTCGCGCATCAGCAGGCAATGCCCTGCCAGCACCTCGATGGATACCGCCTGCCGATGCGCCAACGGATGATTGCGATGCACCGCCACCACCAGCGGGTCGGTGCCCAACACCCGTCGCACCAGCCGGGCATCTTCCACCAGCTGCGACGAGGCGGCGATATCCACCCGGTAGTCTTCGAGCATCTCCAGCACTTGCTGCGAGTTGCCGATCTCCACCGTCAATTCGACCTGGGGCAGGCGCTCGCGAAAGATCTTCACCAAGTCGAGGATGTAGTACGGCGCGGTGGCAGCGATGCGCAAACTGCCCTGGGCCTGGCCGCTGTTACGCAGCTCGAACTCGATGTCGGCCTCTTGCTGCAGCAGCGCCTTGACCATTGGCAACAGCCGCACGCCCTCCTCGCTCAACACCAGGCGCCGACCGCCGCGGTAGAACAGCTCCACCGCATAGTGGCTTTCCAGGCTGCGGATCTGTGTTGTCACCGTCGGCTGGCTGAGCCCGAGCTTCTTCGCCGCCAGGGTGATGCTGCCCAGGCGGGCCACCATGTAGAAGGCTTTGAGCTCGGCACTCAGCATTGCAGGACCTCATTTGCGCAACAGGCGCAGACCGTTGAACACCACCAGCAGGCTCACGCCCATGTCGGCGAACACCGCCATCCACATGGTCGCCATGCCGGCAAAGGTGATCGCCAGGAATATCGCCTTGATGCCCAGCGCCAGAACGATGTTCTGCCTCAGGATCGCCGCACTTTGGCGCGACAGCCTGACGAACGCCGGGATTTTACGCAAGTCGTCATCCATCAGCGCCACGTCGGCAGTCTCGATCGCCGTGTCGGTACCTGCCGCCGCCATGGCGAAACCGATCTGCGCACGGGCCAGTGCCGGCGCGTCGTTGATACCATCGCCGACCATGCCGACCCGGTGCCCTTCGGCGTACAACCGTTCGATGCTGTGCAGCTTGTCGGCCGGCAGCAGGTTGCCCTCGGCCCGGTCGATGCCCACCTGCGCGGCAATGGCCTGGGCAGTGTGCGGATTGTCGCCGGTCAGCATGACGGTCTGGATACCCAGCGCGTGCAGTTCGGCAATGGCCTGGCGGCTGCTGTCCTTGACCGTGTCGGCCACGGCGAACAGGGCCAACGGCCCGGAACGGTCGAGCAGCAGCACCACCGTCCTGCCCTGGCGCTCCAGTGTGTCCAGTTGGGCCTCCAGCTCCGGCGAGCACAGGCCCAGCTCCTCGACCAAGCGATGGTTGCCCAGGTGGTAGGTTTGGCCGTCGATATCACCGCGCACGCCACGGCCGGTCAAGGCAGCGAATTCGCTGACCTCGCTCAGCGGCAGGTTCTGCGCCTTGGCAAACTGGGCGATGGCGCCCGACACCGGGTGATCGGAACGGTCGGCCAGGCTCGCCGCCAACGCCTGGGCGCGGCCCTCGAACAGCGGGTCAAGCACCTTGGCATCGGTTTGCACCGGTTTGCCGTGGGTGATGGTGCCGGTCTTGTCCAGGGCCAGGAAGTCCAGCTTGCGGCCGCCTTCCAGGTACACCCCGCCCTTGATCAGGATGCCTTTGCGCGCTGCAGCGGCCAGGCCACTGACGATGGTCACCGGGGTAGAGATGACCAGCGCGCACGGGCACGCCACCACCAGCAGGACCAGCGCACGGTATACCCAGTCGAACCAGGCGCCGGCCGTCAGCAGTGGTGGAATCACCGCTACCGCCAAGGCCACGGCGAACACCACCGGGGTGTAGATGCGCGAGAACTGATCGACGAAACGCTGCGTGGGCGCACGCGCACCTTGTGCTTCTTCGACGGCCTTGATGATGCGCGCCAGGGTCGATTGCCCTGCAGCGGCCGTTACGCGGTATTCCAGGGCACCAGCCTGGTTGATGGTGCCGGCGAACAGTTTGTCGCCCGCCGCCTTTTCCACAGGCAGGCTTTCGCCGGTGATCGGCGCCTGATCGACGCTGGATTGCCCGCTGACCACTTCGCCATCCAAGCCGATGCGTTCGCCCGGGCGCACCCGCACCAAAGCACCGATAGCTACCTCGCGCACCTCCACCTCGCGCCACTGGCCATCGGCCTGCTGCACCGTGGCCATGTCCGGAGTCAGCTGCATCAGCCCGCCGATGGCATTGCGCGCACGGTCCAGCGAGCGCGCCTCGATCAGCTCGGCGACGGTGAACAGCACCATGACCATGGCTGCTTCCGGCCACTGGCCAATCAGCACGGCGCCGGTCACGGCAATGCTCATCAGTGCATTGATGTTGAGATTGCGGTTTTTCAGGGCGATCCAGCCCTTCTTGTAAGTGCCCAGACCGCAACCGAGGATCGCAGCCAGGGCAAGCGCAGCCACCAGCCATTGCGGCGCGAGGCTGGCGAAGTGCACGATTTCGGCGGCGATCGCGGCAATACCCGACAGGGCCAGCGGCCACCAACGGGCCTTGTGCGGCTGCGCTGCGGCGCCGCTGCCGTCGTCTTCAGCAGTCAACGGCTCGGCCTTCATGCCCAGGCTGTCGATGGCACGCTCGATCTCTACGGTACCGTTCAAGGTATGACGCACGCCGAGCACGCGGTTGATCAGGTTGAACTCCAGTTGCTCGATGCCCGCCAGCTTGCCCAGCTTGTCCTGGATCAGGGTCTGCTCGGTGGGGCAGTCCATGGCGTCGATGCGAAAGCGGCTGAGCTGGGCGTGGCTGCTGGCCTTCTCGCTCAGTTGCACCCACGCGGGCGCAGCGCTTGCGCCACAGCAGTGACCGTGGGCGACATGGCCATGGTCTTGTTCGCCATGGGCATGATCGTGTGGATGCTTGTGTTCGTGGCTGACAGGCTGGTTCATGGGGTCATCCTTAAATTGAGCCTGTTGCCAAGTGAACACCCTGTAGCCACTATAGGGTCAAGCCACTTGCTGGAGATTTCGTGATGAAGATCGGAGAACTGGCCAAAGCCACCGATTGCGCCGTGGAAACCATCCGCTACTACGAGCGAGAACAGTTACTGCCAGAACCGGCGCGCACCGAGGGCAACTACCGGCAGTACACCCAGGCCCATGTCGAGCGGCTGACCTTTATCCGCAACTGCCGAACGCTGGACATGACCCTGGACGAGATCCGCAGCCTGCTACGCCTGCGCGACAGCCCCGACGACGCGTGCGGCAGCGTCAATGCGTTGATCGATGAACACATCGACCATGTGCAAGCGCGGATTGATGGCCTGGTGGCGTTGCAGGAGCAGCTGGTGGAGCTGCGGCGGCGCTGCAATGCGCAGGGGGCGGAGTGCGCGATCTTGCAGCAGCTGGAGACGAACGGCGCGGTATCGGTGCCGGATACCGAGCATTCGCATGTGGGCCGAAGCCATGGGCACTAGATGACAAAGCGTTCGCGGGCACGCCCGCGAACAGGCCAGCTCAGGCGATCTGCAACTATCAGACCGCCATCGGCGCCGTCATCGGCGCATGGTGCTCATACCCTTCCAGGCTGAAGTCGCTCGGCTCGATCTTCTCCAGCCACTCCGGCTCGTACTTGCCGGTCTTGGCGAACTCCGGCACACGGTCACTGATCACCAGCTTCGGCGCTTCCAGCGGTTCGCGCTTGAGCTGCTCGTTGAGCATGTCCAGGTGGTTTTCATACACGTGGGCATCGCCAATGAAGTAGGTGAACCAGCGCGGGGTGTAGCCGGTGAGGCGGCCGAACAGCGACAGCAGCGCCGCGCCTTCGGTGAGGTTGAACGGCGTGCCCAGGCCCAGGTCGTTGGAGCGGATGTAAAGGGTCAGGGATATTTCCCTGGTCTCGACATTCGGGTGGAACTGGTACAACAGATGGCACGGTGGCAGGGCCATTTCGTCGAGCTGGGCGCAGTTCCAGCCGTGGAACAGGATGCGCCGGCTGCCCGGGTCGTTGGCGATGGTGTCCAGGCACTGGCGCACCTGGTCGATGGCCTTGTACAGGATGACGAAGGCCACGCCATCCTCTTCGTCCTGGGCGATGCGGCGGAAACCGGCTTGCTCGGCCATTTCGATGGCTGCCGGGTTGCTCAACGGGATGCGCTTGTAGCCCGGCCACTGGCGCCATTGCACGCCGTAGATCTCGCCGAGGTCGTCATGGCCCTGGCGGAACGGGTTGGCCAGCCACTGGGCGTTCTCGTTGGCGTTCTGGTCCCAGACCTTGCAGCCCAGTTCGCGGAATTCACCGGCGTTCTTCACGCCACGCAGGAAGCCGACCATCTCGCCGATCGCCGACTTGAACGCCAGCTTGCGCGTAGTGATGGCCGGGAAGCCTTTTTGCAGGTCGAAACGCAACATGGCGCCCGGCAGGCTGATGGTGCGGATGCCGGTGCGATTGCCCTGCAGGGTGCCGTTTTCGATGACGTCGCGGACCAGGTCCAGATACTGTTTCATGGCTTACCTGTAACGAAAACGGCAGGGGGATCACCCCTGCCGTGGGAATAATCAGGCGGGTTTCGCCGTGGGCTTGCGATTATAAGCCCACCAGATCAGGCCGAGGCCAGCCAGGATCATCGGCACGCAGAGAATCTGACCCATGGTCAGCCAACCCCAGGCGATGTAACCGAGCTGGGCGTCCGGCACCCGGACGAACTCGACGATGAAGCGGAAGATGCCGTAGAACAGCGCGAACATCCCGGATACCGCCATGGTCGGCCGCGGCTTGCGCGAGAACAGCCAGAGGATGAGGAACAGTGCCACGCCTTCCAGGGCGAACTGGTACAGCTGGGACGGGTGTCGCGGCAGCTGGGCCGGGTCGCTGAACGGTGGGAAGATCATCGCCCATGGCACGTCGGTAGGCTTGCCCCAAAGCTCGGCGTTGATGAAGTTGCCGATGCGCCCGGCGCCCAGGCCGATCGGCACCAGCGGCGCGACGAAGTCCATCAGCTCGAAGAACGACTTGTTGTTGCGCTTGCCGAACCACAGCGCGGCCAGCATCACGCCGATGAAGCCACCGTGGAACGACATGCCACCCTTCCACACCTCGAAGATCAGCGTCGGGTTGGCCAGGTAGGCGTGCAGGTCGTAAAACAGCACGTAGCCCAGGCGCCCACCGACGATCACCCCCATCGACAACCAGAACACCAGGTCGGACAGTTTCTCGCGGGTCCAGGTCGGGTCGAAGCGGTTGAGCCGGCGCGAGGCGAGCAGCCAGGCACCGCCGATGCCGACCAGGTACATCAGGCCGTACCAGTGGATTTTCAGTGGCCCGAGGGCTACGGCCACGGGGTCTATCTGCGGGTAAGGCAGCATGGAACTTCCTCTCGATTCAAATCAGAAAGCTGAGGCCGACGCAGAACAGCAAGGCTGCGAACAGGCGTTTCAACAGGCGTGGCGACAGCTTGTGCGCCAGGCGTGCGCCGAAGCGTGCGAAAAACATGCTGGTCACGGCAATGCCGATCAGCGCCGGCAGGTAGACGAAACCCAGGCTGTGGGGCGGCAGGTGTTCCTCATGCCAGCCCAGCAGCATGAAGCTCAGAGCACTGGCCAGGGCAATCGGCAGGCCGCAGGCTGACGAGGTCGCCACGGCCTTTTGCATCGGCAGGCCGCGCCAGGTCAGGAACGGCACGGTCAGCGAGCCGCCACCGATGCCGAAGATCGCCGAAGCCCAACCGATCACCCCGCCGGCGCCAATCAACGCCGGCTTGCCAGGGATGTCACGGCTGGCCTTGGGCTTGAGGTCCAAGGCCATCTGCGCGGCGATGATCAGGGCAAATACGCCAATGATCTTCTGCAAGTGCGGGCCCTGGATCAGCGAAGCGGTCTTGGCGCCGACCCCGGCGCCGATGAGGATCCCGAGGGTCATCCAGGCGAAGATCGGCCATTGCACGGCGCCCTTGCGGTGGTGCTCGAGCACGGCATTGATCGAGGTGAAGACAATGGTTGCCAGCGAGGTGCCGACCGCCAGGTGAGTCAGCACTGATGCGTCGAAACCTTGCAGGGTGAAGCTGAACACCAGCACCGGCACGATGATGATGCCGCCGCCCACGCCGAACAGCCCGGCCAGCACACCGGCACAGGCGCCCAACAGCAGATAGAGCACGAATTCCATTCGTCGTCCCCGAGAAAACAATCCGGCATGGTAACGGAAGCCGGGCTCGGGGCTCTAGTGAAGTCTGTGACAGGATGGATCGACACCCGTGCAGTGGGTACAGTGGGCAAAAACACAGAGGCCCAACCTATGTGCCTGATCGTATTCGCCTGGCGGCCCGGGCAGGCCCTGCCACTGATCGTCGCGGCCAACCGTGACGAGTTCTACGCCCGCCCGACCCTGGCCCTGGCTGCCTGGGACGATGCGCCCGGGGTATATGCCGGGCGCGACCTTGAAGCAGGCGGTACCTGGCTGGGCGTTGGCCCTCAGGGGCGCTTTGCGGCGCTGACCAATATCCGCGACCCTGGGCAGGTGCCGGGGCCGCGTTCGCGGGGCGAGCTGGTGGCGGCTTATCTGCAGGGGGAACTGGGGGTGGAGGCCTACCTCGACCAGGTAGCCAGCCGCAGCGGCCAATATTCCGGGTTCAACCTGCTGGTGGGTGATGGCCATCAATTGGGCTACCTGCATGCCCGCGACGTGGCGCCTCGCTTGCTGGAGCCCGGGGTGTATGGGCTGTCCAATGCCGGGCTGGATACGCCATGGCCGAAGCTGGTGAAAGCGCGCGCTGGGCTGGAGGCGCTGCTTGAGTCGGCAGATCCGCAGCGATTGCTGGCGTTGCTGGCCGATAACGAGCCGGCAGCCGACGCTGAGCTACCGGAGACTGGCGTGGGAATGGCGACAGAGAAGTTGCTTTCGAGTGTGTTTATTGCCAGCCAGAACTATGGCACGCGGGCGAGTACCGTGCTGATTGTCGATGATCAGGGCAGAAGGCGGCTGGTTGAGCGTAGTTTCGGGCCCTTTGGTGGGCATTTGGGCGAAGTCAGCCTGGACGTCTGATGCTGAATTCACCGGCCTCTTCGCGGGTAAACCCGCTCCCACAGGGACCGCGCCGCAACTGAAAGCTGCACTTTACCTGTGGGAGCGGGTTCACCCGCGAAGAAGCCGGTACAGACAACCTCGAATTCAGAGGGTCTTGTTGGCCCCAGGCCCGATCATGCGCGCCAGCCCGAGGTTCTTCAGGGCCAGTTGCAGGGAGCTGTGGATAACTTGCGGGTTGTCATGGCTCAAGGCTTCGACCAGCAACTCCTTGGCCTTGCTCATGTTCACCTGGCGTAGCATCCACTTCACCTTCGGCAGGTTGGTGGCGTTCATCGACAGGCTGTCGAAGCCCATGGCCATCAACAGGATCGCTGCCGCCGGGTCGCCGGCCATCTCGCCACAGATGCTCACCGGCTTGCCTTCGCCATGCGCATCACGCACCACGGTATTGAGCGCCTGCAGCACCGCCGGGTGCAGGTAGTCGTATAGGTCGGCGACCCGCGGGTTGTTGCGGTCCACCGCCAACAGGTACTGGGTGAGGTCGTTGGAACCGACCGAGAGGAAGTCCACCTGCCGCGCCAGCTCCTTGGTCTGGTACACCGCCGCAGGAATTTCCACCATCACGCCCACTGGCGGCATCGGCACGTCGGTACCTTCGTCGCGTACCTCGCCCCAGGCACGGTGGATCAGATGCAGCGCCTCTTCCAGCTCGTGAATGCCGGAAATCATCGGCAATAGGATGCGCAGGTTGTTCAGACCCTCGCTGGCCTTGAGCATGGCGCGGGTCTGCACCAGGAAGATTTCCGGGTGATCGAGGGTGACGCGGATGCCGCGCCAGCCGAGGAACGGGTTTTCTTCCTTGATCGGGAAGTACGAAAGCGCCTTGTCGCCACCGATGTCGAGGGTGCGCATGGTCACCGGCAGCGGGTGGAAGGCCGCCAGCTGCTCGCGGTAGATCGCCAGCTGCTCCTTCTCGCTGGGAAAGCGCTGGTTGATCATGAACGGCACTTCGGTACGGTACAGGCCAACCCCTTCGGCACCGCGCTGCTGGGCGCGGGCCACATCGGCGAGCAGACCGGTATTGACCCACAATGGCATGCGATGGCCGTCGGGGGTGACGCACGGCAGTTCGCGCAGGGCGTCCAAGCCTTGAGCCAGCTGGCGTTCTTCCTCGACCACATCGCTGTACTGCTTGCGCAGCACGTCACTGGGGTTGGTGAACACCTCGCCCTTGTAGCCGTCGACGATCATCTCGATGCCGTCGACCTTGGAATATGGCAGATCGACCAGGCCCATGACCGTCGGGATGCCCATGGCGCGGGCGAGGATGGCGACGTGGGAGTTGCCCGAACCCAGTACCGAAACCAGGCCCACCAGCTTGCCTTCCGGCACTTCGCCGAGCATCGCCGGGGTCAGTTCTTCACTGACCAGGATGGTGTTGTCGGCATATACCAGCGACTGCGAGCGCGCTTCCTGCAGGTAGGCCAGCAGGCGCCGGCCAAGGTCCTTCACATCCGAGGCGCGCTCGCGCAGGTAGTCGTCGTCCATCAGCTCGAAACGGTTGACGTGCTCGCCAACCACCTGGCGCAAGGCACCTTGAGCCCATTGGCCGGTCTTGATGACTTCGATCACTTCGCCACCGAGGGCGGCGTCTTCGAGCATCATCAGGTACACATCGAACAGTGCGCGCTCTTCCGGGCGCAGCTGGGTCGCCAGCTTGGCCGACAGCTTGCGCATGTCTTCTCGCACGCCTTCGAGGGCGTTCTGGAACAGTTTCAGCTCGGCGTCGATGTCATCGACGGTCTTGTCCGGCACCACTTCCAGGTCGGCCGGTGGCAGCATGACCACGGCACGCCCCACAGCAGCCCCCGGCGAGCCCGGCACACCGACGAAGCGCGCTTCCTGAATGCCCTTGCCCTGGCGGCCCAGGCCACGAATGGAGCCCGTGGCTTCGGCGTGGGCAATAACCCCGGCGAGCTGCGCGCTCATGGTGACGAGGAAGGCTTCTTCGCCTTCGTCGAACTGGCGGCGTTCCTTCTGCTGGATGACCAGTACACCCACTACACGCCGGTGGTGGATGATCGGCGCACCGAGGAAAGAGGCGAATTTCTCTTCGCCGGTTTCGGCGAAGTAGCGATAACGCGGGTGATCGGCGGCGTTTTCCAGGTTCAGCGGCTCTTCCCGGGTACCCACCAGGCCGACCAGGCCCTCGTTGGGGGCCATGCTGACCTTGCCGATGGAGCGCTTGTTCAGGCCCTCGGTGGCCATCAGCACGAAGCGGTTGGTTTCCGGGTCGAGCAGGTACACCGAGCAGACCTGGCTGCCCATGGCCTCCTTGACGCGCAAGACAATGATCCCCAACGCCGTCTTGAGATCTTTGGCGGAGTTCACTTCCTGGACGATCTTGCGCAGCGTATTGAGCATGGCTCGGGGTCGAACTCCGTCGTCAGTCGCGCGTCAGCAGACGCGGTGCAAGCTCTTTCAGGGCGCGGCGGTAGACTTCACGTTTGAATGTCACCACCTGGCCCAGCGGATACCAATAGCTGACCCAGCGCCAGCCGTCGAATTCCGGCTTGCCGGTCAGGTCCATCCGCACCCGTTGTTCATTGCTCACCAGGCGCAGCAGAAACCACTTTTGCTTCTGGCCGATGCACAGCGGTTGGCTGTGGGTGCGGACCAGCCGCTGGGGTAAACGATAACGCAACCAGCCGCGGGTGCAGGCAAGAATTTCCACATCGTCGCGTTCAAGGCCAACTTCTTCGTTCAGCTCGCGGTACAGGGCATCTTCTGGCGTCTCGTCAGGGTTGATACCACCCTGGGGGAATTGCCAGGCATCCTGGTTGATCCGTCGAGCCCATAGCACCTGCCCGGCATCATTCGTGAGAATGATCCCAACATTGGGGCGAAAACCATCGGGGTCGATCACGGCAGCAACCTCGCAAACGCATGTCACCGCATTGTTCCACAAAGCCTGCGAGCGCAGCAACGCGCCCGCCACGCTTATGTGCAGTGCGGTGAAAACTCCTCGTATCGCAATGGCGCACGAAGCCCTGCCCAGGCTTCAGACCGGCTTGGCGCCCATCAACCCGGCGATGGACAGCAAGCACACCGCACTGAACACCGCCAGGGCCAGGGTGAAGCGCAACCCCACCGCTTCAGCCTTGCGCAGCCGGTTCAGCCGCACCAGCAGCCACCATCCGGCAAACGCGCCCAAGGTATAGAGGACGCTGGAGGCCAGCACCCAGGTCTGCCCCAGCGGCCACCCGACCAGATGCACCAGCCACCAGCCGGTGAACGGCATGCTCAACAGGCACAGCCCCATCACCCCCCAAACGAACACCAGCGGGCGGCGCAGCAGCTTGGCGTAGGCCTGGGCATCGCCGTGGCGACGGGCACGCACGGTCCAGGCCGTCAGCCCGAGGGCGCCCAGCAGCAACAGCACGGTGGCGATGATGTGCAGGGCCTTGAGGGTGGTCAGGTGTTCCATGTCTTCACGTCCTTGAGCGATAAGCCAAGCTTAGCCGCTCAACCCAGGAACAGCTTGTACGCCGGGTTGTCTGTCTCGTCCCAGTACGGGTAACCGATCTTGGCCAGCGCCGCCGGCACCAGGTGGCGTTCGTCCTCCGGCACCTGCAAGCCGGCCACCACGCGACCGTCAGCCGCACCGTGGTTGCGGTAGTGGAACATCGAGATGTTCCAGCGCCCACCCAGTTTGGTGAGGAAGTTGAACAACGCCCCCGGCCGCTCGGGGAACTCGAAGCGCAGCACGATCTCGTCGCTGGCGCCGGCCGAATGGCCACCGACCATGTGGCGGATGTGCAGCTTGGCCAGTTCGTTGTCGGTCAGGTCGGTCACCGGGAAGCCCTGCTCGATCAGCTGCTGCACCAGGGCCGCCCGCGGGTCGTTTTCCGGGTGGGTCTGCACGCCGACGAAGATGTGCGCTTCATCGGAGGTGTGCTTGCGGTAGTTGAATTCGGTGATCTGGCGCTTGCCGATGGCCTCGCAGAAGGCCTTGAAGCTGCCCGGGCGCTCGGGGATGGTCACGGCGATGATGGCTTCGCGTTTTTCGCCCAGTTCGGCGCGTTCGGCCACATGGCGCAGGCGGTCGAAGTTGACGTTGGCGCCCGAGTCGATGGCAACCAGGGTCTGCCCCGTCACACCCTTGAGCTCGACATACTTCTTGATGCCCGCCACGCCCAAGGCGCCGGCAGGTTCGGTGATCGAGCGGGTATCATCGTAGATATCCTTGATCGCCGCACAGATTTCATCGGTGCTGACAGTCACTACCTCATCCACATGGTGGCGGCAGATGTCGAAAGTGTGCTGGCCAATCTGCGCCACCGCCACGCCGTCGGCGAACAGCCCGACCTGTGGCAGCACCACGCGCTCGCCCGCAGCCATCGCTGCCTGCAGGCAGTTGGAATCGTCCGGCTCGACGCCGATCACCTTGATTTCCGGGCGCAGGTACTTCACATAGGCCGCAATACCGGCAATCAGGCCCCCGCCGCCCACCGGGACGAAGATCGCGTCCAGCTGCCCAGGGTGCTGACGGAGGATTTCCATCGCCACGGTGCCTTGGCCGGCAATGGTGTGCGGGTCGTCATAAGGGTGGATATAGACGAAGCCTTTCTCGTCGACCAGCTTCAGCGAGTAGGCCAGCGCTTCCGGGAACGAGTCGCCATGCAGCACTACCTTGCCGCCGCGCGAGCGTACGCCTTCGACCTTGATTTCCGGGGTGGTCTTGGGCATCACGATGGTGGCCTTGATGCCCAGCTCGCGGGCCGCCAGGGCCACGCCCTGGGCGTGGTTGCCAGCCGAAGCAGTCACCACGCCGCGGGCCAGCTCATCCTGGGTCAGTTGCGCCAGCTTGTTGTACGCCCCGCGGATCTTGAACGAGAACACCGGCTGCAGGTCTTCGCGCTTGAGCAGAATCTGGTTGCCCAGGCGCTTGCTCAGCTGCCCGGCGCTGTGCAACGGGGTTTCGACAGCGACGTCGTAGACGCGCGAGGTGAGGATCTTCTTGACGTACTGTTCGAGCATCGGGAAAGCATCACTGGCCGCGGGACAAGGGCTGCGAGTCTACCCCAGCGCTACGTCGGGCGACCACAGCAAAGCCGCCCGAGCCGTTATACTAGGCTCCTTTGACTACCGCCCTGCCCCTTTCCGGAGCCCGCATGACCCAGGACCAACTCAAACAGGCCGTCGCCCAGGCCGCTGTCGACTTCATTCTGCCAAAGCTGGATGAAAAGAGCGTCGTCGGCGTCGGCACCGGTTCGACCGCCAATTTCTTCATCGACGCCCTGGCTCAGCACAAGGCCGCCTTCGATGGCGCGGTCGCCAGCTCCGAAGCCACCGCCCAGCGTCTGAAGGGCCATGGCATCCCGGTCTATGAGCTGAACAGCGTCAGCGAGCTGGAGTTCTATGTCGATGGCGCCGACGAAAGCGACGCGCACCTGAACCTGATCAAGGGCGGCGGCGCAGCCCTGACCCGTGAGAAGATCGTCGCGGCCGTGGCCAAGACCTTCATCTGCATCGCCGACGGCAGCAAGCTGGTGCCGGTGCTGGGCGCCTTCCCGCTGCCGGTCGAGGTGATTCCGATGGCCCGCAGCCACGTGGCGCGTCAGCTGGTCAAGCTGGGCGGCGATCCGGTGTACCGTGAAGGCGTGGTGACCGACAACGGCAACGTGATCCTCGATGTGTACAACCTGCAGATCAGCAACCCGGTGGAGCTGGAAGCACAGATCAACGCCATTGTCGGCGTGGTAACCAACGGCCTGTTCGCGGCGCGCCCGGCGGACCTGCTGCTGCTGGGTACCGCCGAAGGCGTGAAGACCCTCAAGGCCGAGTAACGGCGTGCGCGAGCGAGCCGAGAAACCCGGTCAGTCGTTCTTCTTGAAGCGATAGAACAGGTTCGGCTCGCTGACCATGTACAGGTTGCCCTGATCGTCCATGGCAACGCCTTCGGCACGCGGGATGGTGTGCTGCAGGCCGTTGAAACCACCCAACAAGGTCATGAAGCTGACCTGCTGACCTTGCTCATCAAGCTCCAGCAGCATGTTGGAGTCGGCCGACAACACCAGCAGATGCCCCGTGCGTGGGTCTACGCCCAGGGCCGACAGGTTACGCAAGTCGAGTTCGTCGTTGGCCAAGACCTGTTTGTCACCCTTGAGCGGGCTGCGCCCGTCGCTGCTCCAGGTGTACAGCTTCGGCGGCCGCTCCTCACCGATCACCAGGCGCTGGCGCATCGGGTCCCAGGCCACGCCTTCGAAGCCCTTGTTGCGCTTCACCGACTCGCCCAGGTCGTAACTCTGGAAATCCGCGTGGTTCAGCGAAGCGGTCTGGGCGTCCACCTTGACCACGGTGAGGTCGTGCAGGCGTTCATCGGTGATCGCCAAATGGCCATCTTCCATCACGGCGACGCCTTCCGGGTTGTTCCAGCCCACCAGCGGGATCTTGCGCAGCACGTCGCCGTCGAGACTGAGCTCGACCAGGAACGCGTTCTTGCCCATCACCGCGAACAACGTGCGAGTGTGCGGGCTGTAGGCGATGTCCGAAGCTTCGTCATCGTCCATGCCCGGTAACACTTTGGCGTCGATGTCGACCTGATAGTCCGGCAGCCACACGCTTTCGCTACGCTCGGCGCTGGTTTCGAAGCCTTCCTTGACCCACAGCAGGCCGCGGTCATCCCAGTGCATGGCAACCGCCGCGCCGTAACCGATCACAGCCGCAACGGCCAGGCCGAAGGGCCAGCGCAGGTAGAAGCGGCGCTTGGGGGATGCGGGGGCGCTAGAGTGTGCTGGCATGCGGAAGTCCTGGGGGTACGGGCAAATGTCTGCGCATTATCCGCATCGGGTGTGAAAAAACGGTAAACAGGGCCGGCCTCTTCGCGGGTAAACCCGCTCCTACAGGGATCGCGCCGCATCTGATGCCTGCGCTGTAGCTGTGGGAGCGGGTTCACCCGCGAAGCAGGCGACACGGTTTCAGGTCAGAGCACCCGGCTCTCGAAGCGGCAGACGCCCGGCAGTTCCAGCACCAGCTCGTCACCGACATTGAACGGCCCGACACCGGCCGGTGTGCCGGTCAGGATCACATCCCCCGCCTGCAGCGAGAAATGCGCCGCCATGTACTGGATGATCGGCACGATCGGGTTGAGCATCATCGCGCTGTTGCCATCCTGGCGCACTTCACCATTGATGGTCAGGCGCACCGGAATATCGGTCACGTCTTCAAAGGACGCCGCGGAAACGAACGGCGGCAGCACGCAAGCGCCGTCAAAGCTCTTGCACAGCTCCCACGGCAGGCCCTTTTCCTTGAGCTTGGCCTGCACGTCGCGCAGGGTCAGGTCCAGCGCCGGGGCGTAGCCGGAGATGGCGTCCAGCACTTCTTCCTCGGAGGCGCTGGACGACAGCGGCTTGCCCAGCAGTACGGCGATTTCAGCCTCGTAGTGCACCGAGCCACGGTCGGTCGGGATCTTGAACCCGCCTTCCAGTGGCACCACGCAGCTGCCCGGCTTGATGAACAGCAGCGGCTCGCTAGGAATGGGGTTGTCCAGTTCCTTGGCATGTTCAGCGTAGTTGCGGCCGATGCACACCACTTTGCCCAGCGGGAAATGAATGCGCGTGCCGTCTACATACTGGTGCTGGTAACTCATGGCCGACTCCTTTGATTACTGCTCTTGTTCAGGAGCGAAGATCTTACCCGGATTCATGATGCCGTTAGGGTCGAAGACGGCCTTTATTGCCTTCATGCAGGCAATTTCTTCGGGCGAGCGGCTGTAGCCCAGGTAGTCGCGCTTGGTCATGCCCACGCCGTGCTCGGCAGAGATCGAGCCGTTGTAGCGCTGGACGATCTCGAACACCCACTTGTTGACCTTGGTGCACGAGGCGAAGAAGTCATCCTTGCTCATGTGCTCGGGCTTGAGGATGTTCAGGTGCAGGTTGCCGTCGCCGATGTGGCCGTACCAGACCACCTCATAGTCCGGATAATGCTCGCTGACGATGGCATCGATATCGCGCAGGAACGCCGGCACCTTGGAAACGGTGACGGAAATGTCGTTCTTGTAGGGCGTCCAGTGGGAGATGGTCTCGGACAGGTACTCGCGCAGTTTCCACAGGTTCTTCAGCTGGGTTTCGCTCTGGCTCATCACCCCATCCAGCACCCAGCCCTGCTCGACACAATGCTCGAAGGTGGCCAGCGCTTGGTTGGCAACCTCCTCGGTGCTGGCTTCGAACTCCAGCAAGGCGTAGAACGGGCAGTCGGTATCGAACGGGGCTGGCACATCGCCACGGGCCATGATCTTGGCCAGGCCCTTGTCGGAAAAGAACTCGAAGGCGGTCAGGTCGAGCTTGCCCTGGAAGGCATGCAGCACCGGCATGATCGAGTCGAAATCCGGCGTGCCCAGCACCATCGCCGTGAGGTTGCGCGGGGCACGGTCCAGGCGCATGGTCGCTTCCACCACGAAGCCCAGGGTACCTTCGGCGCCGATGAACAGCTGACGCAGATCGTAGCCGGTGGCGTTCTTGATCAGGTCTTTGTTCAGTTCCAGCAGTTCGCCCTTGCCGGTGACCACTTTCAGGCCAGCCACCCAGTTGCGGGTCATGCCGTAACGGATGACCTTGATGCCGCCGGCATTGGTGCCAATATTGCCGCCAATCTGGCTGGAGCCGCTGGAGGCGAAGTCCACCGGGTAATAAAGGCCCTGTTCTTCGGCAAAGGCCTGCAGCTGCCGGGTGATCACCCCGGGCTGGCACACCACGGTGCGGTCGAAGGCATTGAAACCGACAATCTGGTTCATGTAGTCGAAAGCGACCACGACTTCGCCATTGGCCGCGACAGCCCCGGCGGAAAGCCCGGTACGCCCGCCGGACGGTACCAGTGCAACGTGGTGCTGGTTGGCCCAGCGGACGATGGCCTGCACCTGTTCTACCGTCTTGGGGAACACGATGGCCGTGGGCGCGGGAGGGTAGTGCTTGGTCCAGTCCTTGCCGTAGGCGTCCAGGGAAACGGGGTCGGTCAGGACCTTGCCAGGGTCGACAAGGGTCATCAGTTCATCAATTACAGCGGGGTGGGTCATCGCTGGAACTCTCGACTTATTCATAGTCACCCTGAGCACACTTCACCTGTCGGGATAAGCTCAGATTGTGTCGCGTATGCTAGCATAGCCCTCCCGCTGTTCATGCTAAGGCTGCCGTAGCGCCTGGCATCAGTCCTCGCCATTTTTTCTCCGGGATACAGGTTTACGCAGATGAGCAAGACTTCTCTCGACAAGAGCAAGATCCGGTTCCTTCTTCTTGAAGGTGTGCACCAGAACGCAGTCGATACCCTCAAGGCTGCCGGCTACACCAACATCGAATACCTCACCGGTTCATTGCCGGATGCCGAGCTGAAGGAAAAGATCGCCGATGCCCACTTCATCGGCATCCGCTCGCGCACTCAACTGACCGAAGAAATCTTCGACTGCGCCAAGAAACTGGTCGCCGTCGGCTGCTTCTGCATCGGCACCAACCAGGTCGACCTGGCAGCGGCCCGCGAGCGTGGCATCGCCGTCTTCAACGCACCTTACTCCAACACCCGTTCGGTGGCCGAACTGGTGCTGGCCGAGGCCATCCTGCTGCTGCGCGGCATCCCTGAGAAGAACGCTTCCTGCCACCGTGGCGGCTGGATCAAGAGCGCGGCCAACTCGTTCGAGATCCGCGGCAAGAAGCTGGGCATCGTCGGCTACGGCTCGATCGGTACCCAACTGTCGGTCCTGGCAGAAAACCTGGGCATGCAAGTGTACTTCTACGACCCGCTGACCAAGCTGCCGCTGGGCAACGCTGTACAGGTCACCAGCCTCAACGAGCTGCTGGGCCTGGCCGACATCGTTTCGCTGCACGTGCCTGAACTGCCGTCCACCCAGTGGATGATCGGCGAGAAAGAAATCCGTGCGATGAAGAAGGGCTCGATCCTGATCAACGCCGCCCGTGGCACCGTGGTCGAACTGGACCACCTGGCTGCCGCAATCAAGGACAAGCACCTGATCGGCGCTGCCATCGACGTGTTCCCGGTCGAGCCGCGCTCCAACGACGAAGAGTTCGAAAGCCCGCTGCGTGGCCTGGACAACGTGATCCTGACCCCGCACATCGGTGGATCCACCGCCGAAGCCCAGGCCAACATCGGCCTGGAAGTCGCCGAGAAGCTGGTCAAGTACAGCGACAACGGTACTTCCGTTTCCTCGGTCAACTTCCCGGAAGTTGCCCTGCCAGCACACCCAGGCAAGCACCGCCTGCTGCACATCCACGAAAACATCCCGGGCGTGCTCAGCGAGATCAACAAGGTCTTCGCCGAGAACGGCATCAACATCTCCGGTCAGTTCCTGCAGACCAACGAGAAAGTGGGTTACGTGGTGATCGACGTTGACGCCGAGTACTCCGACCTGGCGCAAGAAAAACTGCAACAGGTCAAGGGCACCATCCGTTCGCGCGTCCTGTTCTAAGGTCGCTGGCAGCAAGAAAAAGGGAGGCCCTGGCGGCCTCCCTTTTTTATTTCACTTCAACAGTGATCTTCTTCGATTCGACACTTGGCTTGAATGGCACGTGATATTGGTCACCCAATACCAGCTGCAGGGTGTGCTTGCCCGGCGTCAAGGTGATGGTCGTTTCGGTTTGCGCCTTGCCGAAGTGCAGCACTTGCGGGCCGGCCGGCAACGCGGTACCGGCTGCCGGCATCAGGCTGGTCGGCAGCGGCATGTCGGCGATAGGTTCCTTGTCCACATCCACCAGCAGGTGATGGTGGCCGGTATGCGGGGTCTGGTCTCCCGCAGGCTTGAGTTGCATGCCCTCGATGCCGAACTTGACGGTGAATGTCGCGTCGACCTGCTCGCCATCTTTGGGGGAAAGGATGGAAACCTTGGCACCCGCCGGCGGCTCCTGGCTCTTCAGGGCATCAGCGGCGCTGGCGAACACCGAGACGCCCATCAGCAAACCCGCTACGGCAGCACGCGAAAATAGGCTGTTCATTCACTTCTCCTTGATTCACTTAATGACCGCTGCCCGTTAAACGAATGGCGGCGGAAGTTCACGATAGCCCACAAAGACAAATATTTCAGTTAGGGTTAAACCTCGCCAAGGCTTCAAGGTCATAGGCTGCGCTCGACTGCGACGGGGAAGAAAGTCGCGGCGAAAGTTACTCATCTGCTGAAGGAAAAGGGGCAATACATGCGTTCGACCATAGGCGTGCTGCTGGCAGTACTGATCACTCCATTGGCTCAGGCCGAGCTGATAGACGACATCAACGACCGGGGCGAACTGCGCATTGCCGTGCAGCCCGACAACGCACCCTATTCATTCAAGGATCAGCAGAGCGAACGCCTGACCGGCTTTGAAATCGAGTTTGGCCAGGACCTGGCCAGTGAACTGGGCCTGCGTGCCGATTTTGTCGAGGCGACGGCAGCGGAAGTCCTGCCAGGTGTGGAAAAGGGCACGTACGACATCGCCCTGACCCCGGCGAGCGAATCGCTCAAGTCGGATGGCTCGTTCGATGTGAGCCAGGCATTTGGCGACAAGAAGCTGGTGATCCCATTCCAGAAGGACAACCCGGCGTTCGAGACCGCGTTGAACAAAGCGCTTGATCGCCTTAAGGAAAAAGGACGCACGGAGGAGCTGGAGAAGAAGTGGTTCAAGGCCATGCAGGCAGGCGAGCCAACGCCTGCTGCGCTTGTTCCAGCTCCAACTCACTGAAGACCTGCACGCCCTCACGCCGCAGCAACGCCGTGGTCACCCCCTCGCCCGGTACCTTCACCCCGCTGAAGGTGCCATCGTAGGTCAAGCGGTTGCCACACGAAGGGCTGCCTGCCTTCAGCACCGCCACCCGAATGCCATGCCGCCGCACCAGCGCCAGCGCCTGCTGTGCCCCGGCGAGAAATTCGCCAGTGACATCCTCGCCGGTCACCGTCAGCACCTGCACGTCACCCGCGAGCACCTGCGAGCCCTGACCACCGGGGATCTCCGCCGGTGGCCGCGGTGTCGGCAAACCGCCCGCCACCTCCGGGCACAAGGGCACCACACGCCCTTCAGCCTGCCACTGCCGCAACACATCGGGATGCCCGCTGGCCCGGCCGTCATAGCGCACCGGCTGGCCCAGCAGGCAGGCGCTCACCAGCACCTTGGGCAGATCAGAACGGGTCATTGCCACGGCGCCGGAACCAGCCGGTCAACGACAGGCGCTCGCGCCTGGCCGGCAGCACTTCGTGCGGCACCTCACCGGAAAGGAATATCGCCAGGCAACCTGCCACCGGCTGCACATCGTGCTCGACATCGTCCGCCAGGAACATGCGCAGCTGCCCGCCGTCCTCCGGCAGCCAGTCTTCGTTCAGATAGAGCACCGCCGACACCATGCGCCGGTCATCGTCGCGGAAGCGGTCCAGATGCCGGCGATAGAACGCCCCCGGTGGATACAGGGCGAAGTGGCATTCGAAATCTTCCAGGCCCAGGAACAGGCCCTGGTTGATGGCCTGACGCAACTGGTCCATCGCCGCCAGGTACTGGTCGCAGGCCTCGGCCTGGCCGGGGTCGATCCACTGGATCTGGTCACCGCGAATGCTCTCGCGCACCTCCTGGCCATCACCGCGCCCGACGCCGGCCGGGTTGAGTTCGCCTTCGGCATCACGGCGCCGGCATTCGGCCGCCAGCGCGCGCACCAGGTCGGCAGGCAGGAAGAGCGCCTGCTGCGACCAGCCACGGGTGGCCAGATCGTCGACGACGGCCGCAAGCATCGGGTTTTCAGGGGAGATGTGCATGGCGCGCATCATATCCATTCGCCCTGTCGGCGCACAGCGCCACTTGGCTGAGAAGCGCTCGGATTGCTCGACAAAACGGCGCCGGGCCTAGGACAATAGCCACCTGCCGACAGGAGTCCTGAATGCACCGTCTGTTTTCCCTGCTTCTGCTGATGATCTGCACCATGCCTGTCTGGGCAGACACCCTTGATCAACTGTACAAGGCCGCCGGCTGGCCCGACCAGCGCGCCCACTTTTCCGATGCCGTGAGCGCGGCCCAGCAGCGCTACCGCAACAGCCTGCCGCCTGCGGTTTACCAGGCGCTGGTCAACAACAGCAACCAGCGCTTCCAGGCCCAGGCGATGGACAACCGTGCCTTGGCCAAGCTGCGCAGTACGTTGCCCAACCCGGCGCCGGCGCTGGCCTTCTTCCAGTCGCCGCTGGGGCGCAAGATTGTCGCCGCCGAGCTGCTGGCCACGCGCAAGGACCAGCTGGCCAAGAACGCCAAGGGCCTGCCGAAGATGCAGGCCAGCGACAATCGCTTGCTGGTCATAGGCCACCTGGCCCGGGCCCTGCCAGCCCGCGAAGCCGGCGCCGAAGTCAGCCTGGCGATCGCCGGCGTAGCTGCCGACAGCCTGAGCTCGATGATCCCCGGCCTGTTCGGCGCCAGCCAGGCCCAAAGCCTGCTCGACGGCCAGCGCCAGCGTCTGATGGGGCAGATCGGCGAAGACCTGAACAACACCCTGCTGTACGTCTACCGCGACCTGTCCGACGACGAGCTTGAAGAATTCGCCACCTTCGCCGAGTCGCCAGACGGCAAGGCTTATTACCAGGCCGCCGTGGCTGCGGTGCGTGCCGGCCTGGCGGTGGGCCAGAACAGCGCCGACCTCAAATGATCAGCCCAGGCGCTGCTCGATGAAATCGAAGTAGCGCCGGCGAATGTCCGGCAGCTCGTTGGCCAGGTGATGGCGAGCTTCGGGCAACATCAGGATCTGTGGCTCGCTGAACTTGGCCTTGAGCACTTCGAGGTTGTAGGGCCAATCCACCGTACCGTCCGCTTCGCCCTGCACGATCAACGGCCGTCGCGCGCAGTGCGGCGCCGCCTCGATACGCTTGACCCAGGCAATCAAGGCGCCGACCCAGGCCGTGGGCAGCCGCCGCGGTTGCAGCGGGTCGGCTTCGAGGAAGGGCAGGAAAGTCGGGTCGTTGGTGTTCTCGCTGAAGCGCCGCTCGATGCCGTTGACGAAGTGGCGCAATACCCGATAACTGAATTTCGACCAGCGCCAGGACCGGGGGCGCACCAGCGGCGCCAGCAGGATCACCTCGCCATCGATGGGACTGCGCTCGCCTTCGTTCAGCAAGTGATCGACAGCGATGGCGCCACCGGTGCTCTGCCCGCACAGGTGCCAAGGCCGTGGCAGTTCCAGGCCACGCGCCTGTTCGAACAAGGCCTCCAGCACCTGCTGGTACAGCGCGAAATCGCTGATGTTGGCGCGCTCGCCACTGGACAGGCCGTGGCCTGGCAGGTCACAGCTGATCACCGCGTAACCGAGTTTCAGCGCCCAGTCGATCACATGGCGATAGAGGCCCATGTGGTCGTAGTAGCCGTGCAGCAAGAATAGCGTCGCGACCGGCTGTTCAGGCAACCAGACCTGCCCGACCAACTCGAACCCCGCGGCCTGGAAACCGCCCAGCCAGCTCTGCGCCGCCAGGTTCAGGCCATAGAAGCGCTGGTAGTCCTGCGCCTGCGCGGCCAACGGCTGGCGTCTGGCCAACGGCGCGAGGCTGGCACGCAGGAGATCGGGGTGAAAGGCAGCGGGCATTGAGTACATCCAAGGCGGAGCGAGTATTGATCTGGGATATTCAGCTGTTGGCCGCATCGTGGCAAGCTTGGGCACCTTTTCATCAGGCAGATGCGCTGCCTGCACCGGTCTCATCGCCGGCACTGTGGATAACTCATGTCGAACCGTGTCAAACGCACACTGATGGTGTTAGTGCTGGTGCTCTGCGCCATTGTACTCTGGCAGGCCTACGCCACCTTCCAGTCCCGCTACCTGCGCCCGTTCGACAACCAGACCACGCTGTTCAACGGCAGCGAGGTGGGACTCCCCCCTGAACTCGCCGGCCCCGGGCCAATTCGCGTGGTGCACTTCTGGGACCCGGCCTGCCCGTGCAACGTCGGCAACCAGCAGCACCTGGGCGACCTGATTGCCCAGTTCGCAGGCCAGGGCGTGGCCTTCCATGTCGTGCAGAAGGCTGGCAGCCACGGCCAGCTACCTGCCAACCTGAGCAGTCTGCAACCCATCGCCCACTTGCCCGGCAGCGAACATTTGCCCGCCTCTCCCGCCGTGGCCATCTGGGACCGCCAAGGTAACCTGGCCTACTTCGGCCCCTACAGCGAAGGCGCCGTGTGCAACGCCAGCAACAGCATCATCGAACCGATCATAAAGGCGCTGCTGGCCGGCCGCAAAGTCAGCGCCTCCAACACCCTGGCCCTGGGCTGCTACTGCCCATGGGCAGGCTGACGCACTCGCGCCGGATTGCCCACCGCCGTCGCCCCCGCGGGTACATCACGGGTCACCACGCTGCCAGCTCCAATCACGGCATTGTCACCAATGGTCACCCCCGGCAGGATGATCGCCGCGCCGCCGATCCACACGTTGTTGCCAATGGTCACCGGTCGCCCGCTCTCTAGCCCGCTCCGGCGGACTTCGGGGTCGAGCGGGTGGTCGGCCGTGTAGATCTGCACGTTGGGGCCGATCTGGCAGTCGTCGCCGATGCGCACCGGCACCACATCGAGGATCACGCAGTTGAAGTTCATGAACGTGTTGCGCCCGACGCTGATGTTGTAGCCGTAGTCGCAGTAGAACGGCGGGCGGATCACCGCACCTTCGCCGACATGGCCGAAGTGCTCGGCCAGCAGGCCGTTGCGCGCGTCGTTGAGCAGCTCGACGCTGTTGTTGTAGCGGTGCATCCAGTGCTTGTTGGCAATCTGTTCGGCCTGCAGCTCGGGGCAGCCGGCGTGGTAGAGCTGGCCACTGAGCATTTTCTGTTTTTCGCTGAGGGACATGGAAACTCCTTTGAGAGGGCTATGCTCTGTTCGCGAATCCGTCGATGATCGGACCACAGTTTCCCTTCGAATGCACAAGGAGTTTCGATGAAGCGCAGCCTGACCCTGTTGGCCGTGGTCGTTGCCGTGGCCGCTGGCGCCGGTTACTGGTACGTGCATGGCAAGCTGCCGCAGCGTGAGGGCGAAGTGGCCATGGCCGGGCTGCAAGGCCCGGTCAGCGTGCGCTACGACGCCCGTGGCGTGCCTCATCTGCAAGCAGGGAGCGAAGCGGATCTGTACCGCGCCCTGGGCTACGTGCATGCCCAGGACCGCTTGTTCCAGATGGAGATCATGCGCCGCCTGGCCCGTGGCGAGCTGGCCGAAGTGCTGGGCGAAAAGCTGCTGCCCACCGACACCCTGTTTCGCAGCCTGCGCATCCGCGAGCAGGCTGCGCTGATGGCTCAGCGCCAGGACCCCCAATCGCCCGCCTGGCAAGCCTTGCAGGCCTACCTCGAGGGCGTCAACGCCTGGCAGGCCAGCCACCCCAAACCGATGGAATTCGACCTGATCGGTATCACCCCACGGCCGTTCACTGCCGAAGACACGCTAAGCATCGCCGGTTACCTGGCTTACAGTTTCGCCGCAGCGTTTCGCACCGAACCGGCACTGACCTACATCCGCGACCAGCTCGGCCCGCAATACCTGAAGATTTTCGACCTCGACTGGCAACCGCAGGGCGCCCTGGGCACGCCCCTGGCGGCGACCGACTGGCACAGCCTCGAAGCCTTGGCCCGCGCCAGCCACGAGGCGCTGGTCGATGCCGGCATCCCGCAGTTCGAAGGCAGCAATGCCTGGGCCGTTTCCGGCAGCCGCACCGGCAGCGGCAAACCCTTGCTGGCGGGCGATCCGCACATCAGTTTTGCCGTGCCCGCCGTCTGGTACGAGGCTGAGCTTTCGGCGCCCGGCTTCAACCTGTACGGCTACTTCCAGGCGCTGAACCCGTTCGCGATGCTGGGGCACAACCGTGATTTCGGCTGGAGCCTGACCATGTTCCAGAACGATGACGTCGACCTGATCGCGGAAAAGACCAACCCTGCCAACGCTGACCAAGTGATGATCGACGGCCAGTGGCAAACGCTGGAAAAGACCGCGCAGCAGATTGCAGTCAAAGGCGAGCCACCCGTCACCATCAACCTGCGCCGCTCCCCACACGGGCCCATCGTCAACGAAGTCCTCGGCGCCACGGCCGGGGCCACGCCGATTGCCATGTGGTGGGCATTCCTCGAAACCGAAAACCCGATCCTCGAAGGCTTCTACCAGCTCAACCGCGCCGACACCCTGGGCAAGATGCGCGAAGCGGCTGCCAAGGTGCAGGCGCCGGGGCTGAACTTCGTCTGGGCCAACGCCCGTGGCGACATCGGCTGGTGGGCGGCAGCGAAGTTGCCGATTCGCCCGGACGGGGTGAACCCGGCGTTCATCCTCGACGGCGCCAGCAGCCAGGCCGACAAACACGGTTTCTACCCGTTCAGCGTCAACCCGCAACAGGAAAACCCGGCCAGCGGCTACATCGTTTCGGCCAACTATCAGCCTCAGGCCGTGGTGCCGATACCGGGATACTACAACCTCGCCGACCGCGGCCGTCAGCTCGATCGCCAGCTGGGCAACCCCGAGGTGAAATGGGACATGCAAAACAGCCAGGCGCTGCAACTCGACACGGCCAGCGATTACGGCCCGCGCACCTTGGCACCGCTGCTGGCGACCCTGCGCCAGGTCGCCCAGGGTGACGAGGAAAAGGAACTGGTCGAGCAGCTTGCCGCCTGGCGCGGTGACTATCCGCTGGATTCCACCAGCGCCACGCTGTTCAACCAGTTCCTCTACGAGCTGGCCTATGCCGCATTACATGACGAACTGGGCGACACCTGGTTCCCGGTGCTGATCAGCACACGCGCCATCGATGCCGCGCTGCCGCGCCTGGCTGCAGACGCCGATTCGCCCTGGTGGAATACCCGCGGCGCCAACCAGCGCACCGACCGCACCGCCATCGTGCGCGTGGCGTGGCAGAAGAGCCTTGCCCACCTGCGCATCACCCTCGGCCAAGACCCGGCCAGCTGGCAATGGGGCAAGGCGCATACCCTGACCCACAACCACCCACTGGGTTCGAAAAAACCGCTGAACCTGCTGTTCAATGTCGGCCCGTTTGCCGCCCCCGGCACCCACGAGGTGCCGAACAACCTGTCGGCGAAGATTGGCCCGGCGCCGTGGCCGGTGACCTACGGGCCATCGACCCGGCGCCTGATCGATTTCGCCGATGCCGGGCAGGCACTGACCAGCAACCCGGTAGGGCAAAGCGGCGTGCCGTTCGACCGGTATTTCTCGGACCAAGCCGAGGGGTATGTCGAAGGCAAGTACCAGCGCGCGCAGATGGGCGTGATTCCTGCGCAGAGCACGCTGAGGCTGGTACCCACCGCCAGGTGATTTCGAATAGCCTTTGCTCGGCCGCCTGGCGGCCCATGTGGGAGCGGGCATGCCGAGGCGTCGAAGCGCCGCGAACGCCGGCGCAGCCGGTGCCATGCGCCGCGTCGCCTGCTGCGCGGGCGCGCCGGCTCCCACAGCGGCCGCAATCAGCCGGTCAACCCTGCCACTTTCCGCCTTCGACGATCACGCTTTCCGGCTTGGTGTCATCGCTCAGTTCCTTGCGCACATACTGGTCATACAGCTTCAGCAGAAACTTCTCCTCCCCCAGCCTGGCCAGCTCGGCATTCACCCAGTCGCGCAGTTCGGTATTACCCTTCTTCACTGCCGGCGCAATCGGCGCCTCCTCACCCAGCAACTGCGGCAGCACGCGGTACCCTGGGTTCTGCTTGGCCCAGCTGAACAGGATCAGGTTGTCCTGGGCATAGGCATCGCCACGGCCATTGGCCAGCGCTTGCAGCGACTCGCTGTTCTTCTCGAACTTGAGCAGTTTCCAGTCCGGGTGGTTCTTGGTCAGCCAGATATCGGCCGTGGTACCGGTGGTGACGATGATGGTCTTGTCCGCCAGGTCATCGAGCTTCTGCACCGGGCTGCCGTCGGCAACGATGGCCTGCACGGCCACGCGCAGGTTGGGGTTGGTGAAGTCCACCGCCTCCTTGCGCTCCGGGGTCACGGTCATGTTGGCGAGAATCAGGTCGACCTTGTCGCTCTGCAGGAACGGAATACGGCTGGCCGGCTCGACGGCGACGAACTCCACCTTGTTCTCGTCGCCCAACAGGTCCTTGGCCAGACGCCGGCCGATGTCGGTGTCGAAGCCGACGTAACGGCCGCTTGCGTCGACGAAGCCGAACGGCGGCTTGTCGGTGAACACGCCGACAATCAGCTTGTCGCGGGCCTTGATGGTTTCCAGGTAGCTGGTGGCCGGCGATGCAGCTGCGGGCTTTGGCGGCTCCTCGGCCTTGTTGCAGCCGGCCAGCAGGGCCAGGCCGAACAACGGCGCCAGCAGTTTGGTAAGCGGGGCAGTTTTCATGACAGTTCCTTTTGTGTTGTCTTCGGCAGGCTTTCGACAAAGGAGAATTTGTCCAGGAACTGCTGCGCGCGTGCGGTTCGCGGTTGGCTGAAGAAGCTCTCGGGGTCGCTTTGTTCAAGGATCCTGCCGGCCTCCATGAACACGATGCGGTCGGCCACCGCGCGAGCGAAGGCCATTTCGTGGGTAACGATGAGCAGGGTCATGCCGTCGCGGGCCAGGCCCTGGATCACCTGCAGCACTTCCTTGACCATTTCCGGGTCGAGCGCTGCGGTGACTTCATCGAACAGCATCACCTGCGGGTTCATGCACAGGGAACGGACGATGGCGATGCGCTGCTGCTGGCCACCGGACAACTGCCGCGGGTAGGCGTCACGCTTGTCCAGCAGGCCGACCCGCGCCAATAGCGCTTCGGCCTGAGCCTGGGCTTCGGCGCGTTCGCGTTTCTGCACCTTGAGCGGGCCGAGCAGCAGGTTGTCCATCACGCTCATGTGGCCGAACAGGTGATAGCTCTGGAACACCATGCCCACCCGCTGGCGCACCTGGCGCCAGTCGGTATCCGCGCTCAACAGTTCCTGGCCCTCCAGGCGCAGGTGCCCGCCATGCGCTTGCTCCAGGCCATTGAGGCAACGCAGCAAGGTGCTCTTGCCGCAGCCGCTGGGGCCGAGGATCACCACCACTTCGCCGGTGCGGACCTTGAGGTCGATGTTATCCAGCACCTGGTGAGCGCCGAAATACTTGTTGAAACCCTGGAATTCGATCAGTGCGGTCATGAGTGGGCCCAGCGGCGCTCCAGCACGCGCGAGGCGGCGGACAGCGGGTAGCAGACGATAAAGAAGAACAGGAACAGCACGGCGTAGATCAGCAGCGATTCGTAGGTGCGCTCGATGATCTGCTGGCCGGCCTTGATCACTTCGACCACGCCGATCAGCACCGCCAGCGAACTGGTCTTGATGATCCGCGTGTAGATGTTGATGGTCGGTGGCGTCATGCGCTTGAGGGCCTGGGGCAGCAGCACGTAGCCGTAAAGCTGGCCAGTGGAAAGCCCGATCGACAGCCCGGCCTCGCGTTGTCCACGCGGCAGCGATTGCAGCGCTCCCCGCACCACCTCGCCGACCTCGCTGGCACCCCACAAGCCCAGCACCAGTACTGCGCACCAGAAGCTGGGAATGCTCAGGGCGAAGAAGATCGGCAAACCGAAGAACACCAGGTACAGCCAGACCAGTACCGGGATCGCCCGAAACAGCTCCAGGTACACCTGCAAGGCGATGTTCAGCAGGCGATTGCCCAGGGTGGCCAACGTGCCATACAGCACGCCACCGAGCGTTGCGAAGACAATCCCCAGTGCCGAAATGGCCAACGTTTGCGCCGCCCCCTTGGCCAGCAGCGGCAAAGACGTCAGCAACAGCTCAATTGCCGAACTGGCCATGTTGCAGCCTCCTTTCCAGGTAGCGCAGCAGCAGCGACAGCGGCAGGAACAGCAGCACGCAGAGCAGCGTCAGCACCGCGAGCATCTCGTAGGTCTTGTAGTACAGGGCGATGTAGCTCTTGGTGGTGTAGAGAATTTCAGGCACCGCCACGGCCGAGACCACGGTGGTTTCCTTGAGCAGGAAGACGAAGTTGGCGAACAGTGCCGGCAGGCTGAGGATGCCGGCCTGGGGCAGGATCACGTGGCGCAGCAGCTGCCCTTCCGACAGCCCGATGGAGCGGCCCGATTCCAGCTGCGCACGCGGCACGGCCTCGACTCCGGCACGCAGCACCTCGGTGAGGTAGGCACCGCCCATGAAGGTCATGGTGATGATCGCTGCGGCAAAACCGGAGATCTTCAGGCCCAGGCTCGGCAACGCGAAGTAGACGAAGAACAGCTGGATCAGCAGGGGGGTGTTACGCGCCAGTTCCACATAGCCTTTGACCAGGTGCCGCAGGTAGGGCGTGCGTAGCACCAGGACCGTGGCATTGAGCAGCGCCACCAGCAGCGAGGTGGCGATGGCAATCAGCCCGACCTGCAAGGTCACGCCGACCGCCTTGAAGAAGGCTGGCAATGTGCTAAGAATGAACGCGGTGTCGAAGGTCATGGATTCTGCCTCGACATCCGGTTTGCGAAGTACGACATAGGAACGTCTGAACGATGCGCCAAGCGCGATCAGTAGACTCTAAAGGTATAAAAAAACTTTTCTAAATACCTTTATTGCATATCGATATCACTCTCCGGGCTATCGAAACTTTTCTGCGTCACGCCTTTCAAACAGCTTCAGACAGCAAGGCCATCCCCACAAGGACGACAACGATGAATAGCCCCTGCTCACCTGATTCGAACGAACAATTGCTGTGGCTGCTGGCATTGCGCCGGGCCTTGGGCGGGCTGCCTTCGGCATAAGCGTGCGCTGGCCTCTTCGCGGGTAAACCCGCGAAGAGGCCAGTGAGGGCAGCTCAACCTTCCCCCAGCCACCCAAAAAAATGCCGACGCACAGGCGTCGGCACTTTCATACACCGATCAAACAATCAGAACGCAGGCAGTACCGCACCCTGGTATTTCTTGGCGATGAATTCCTTCACCTCAGGGCTGGTCAGCGCCTTGGCCAGCTTCTGGATAGCCTCACTGTTCTTGTTGTCCGGGCGGGCTACCAGGAAGTTCACGTACGGCGAGTCGCTGCCTTCGATCACCAGCGCGTCCTTGGCCGGGTTCAGG
The DNA here is from genome assembly GCF_021602465.1 of Pseudomonas urethralis. Classification (NCBI taxonomy): domain Bacteria; kingdom Pseudomonadati; phylum Pseudomonadota; class Gammaproteobacteria; order Pseudomonadales; family Pseudomonadaceae; genus Pseudomonas; species Pseudomonas urethralis. The sequence continues at coordinate 121,330 of NZ_BQIJ01000012.1, read as the reverse complement.
CCGGCTTCCAGGGCGTAGTTGGTGTTGATCATGTCCAGGTCGACCTGGTCCAGCACGCGCGGCAGCATGGCCGATTCAAGCTCGCGGAACTTCAGCTTCTTCGGGTTCTCGGCGATGTCTTTCGGGGTTGCCAGGGCATTCTTCGGGTCTTTCAGGGTGATCAGGCCAGCCTTCTGCAGCAGCAGCAGGGCGCGACCGCTGTTGCTGCCCTCGTTCGGGATGGCAACGCTGGCGCCTTCTTTCAGCTCGCTCAGGCTCTTGACCTTTTTCGAGTAGCCACCGAACGGCTCGACGTGTACGCCGATCACGGTTTCCAGGTGGGTGCCCTTGCCTTCGTTGAAGTTCTGCAGGTACGGCAGGGTCTGGAAGTAGTTGGCGTCCAGGCGCTTCTGGTCAACCTGTACGTTCGGCTGCACGTAGTCGGTGAACACCTTAATCTGCAGGTCCACACCTTCCTTGGCCAGGGTCGGCTTGATCAGCTCGAGGATCTCGGCGTGCGGTACCGGGGTCGCGGCTACGACCAGTTTCTCGGCGGCGGATGCCAGGCCAGCGAACGACAGAGCGGCGGCCAGGGCAGTGGTCAGCAGGGTCTTTTTCATGGTGTTCCTTGTTCTGGATCTGGGCCATCGCGGATGGCGAAGTCGGATGCCCAACCGTTTCACTGGAGGGCGTGATGCGGACGATACCGAGATTTTTTATTCCCTAACAATATCTTTTAATTAGCTGCTTATTCCAAAAACAAAATGCCACCATCCAGTTTGCTTATAGCTCGTCTAGCCCGCGGGGTTGGGCAAATCGAGGTCCTGCGGCAGCAGCTCGTCGCCGTCGCTCACCAACAGCGCGAAGTGGATCACATTCTCCAGTTCGCGGGTGTTGCCCGGCCAGGCATGGTCTTCAAGCAGCTGTTGCGCGGCCTCGCTGATCAGCGCCAGTGGGCGCTGCAGGCGCACGCTATAGATACCCACGAAATACTCGGCCAATGGCAGGATATCGCCCGGGCGCTCACGCAGTGGCGGCAGCTCCAGCGCACCCTCGCGCAGGTACTGGTACAGGCGCTCATTGAAGCGCCCGGCCTTCACCACCCGCGCCAGGTCGATGCTGGTCGCGGCTACCAGGCGGACGTCCACCGGCTGTGGTTGCTGCGCGCCGACACGGGTCACCTCGCGGTTCTCCAACGCCGCCAGCAGCTTGCCCTGGATCGCCAGCGGCAAGTCGGCAATCTCGTCCAGGTACAAGGTGCCACCATTCGCCGAACCGAACCAACCGGCGCGGCTGCTGGCCGTACCGCCCTGGCTGCCGGCGCTGTAGCCGAACAGCTCGGCGTCGGCATAGGTCGGGCTGATGGCCGCGCAGTTGACCGAGACGAACAGTCCGGGGCGGTCACTGGCCCGGTGGATCTGCCTTGCCAGCAACTCCTTGCCGGTACCCGTCTCGCCGCGTATCAGCACCGGTACGGGCTGCGGCGCCAGCTGCTCCAGGGCCTGGCGTAACTGCTGCGAGCGCGGGTCGATGAACACCAGCGCCTTGGCACGGATGCTCAGTGGGCTCTTGTCCAGCTCAGGAAAGGTCAGCAATGGCTGGCCGAACGGGTTTTGAAAAGTCATGACGAACTCCCGCCCCAGGCCATCGTGGCCGGGCGTCAGGCAAACGTTGAACGATCGGGGCCGGTCAGGCGCGACGCAATGCGCGCTGCTCGACCCGGCTCTGCAGGCGGTACAGGTAGGCGAAGCCTTGTTCCCAGCGCTCGTGGCCGGACTTCACGTTGATATGCCCGGCATTGCTCAGCAGGCCCGCCTCGGCGCCCCAGGCCTGGGCCAGGTACAACGCACGTGGCACGCTGACCGCCGGATCGTTGTCCGAGCTGACCACCTGGCTTGGGAACGGTAGCGCCTGCAGCGGGATCGGCGCGAAGTTGCGCAAGGCCGGCGCACAGGCGGGCCGCTCGACATCCGCCGGCGCCACCAGCAACGCGCCGCGCACCCGGCGCAGCAGGGCCGGGCTGGCGTGTGCGGCCCAGTGGGCGACGGTGATGCAGCCGAGGCTATGAGCGATGAGAATCACCGGCGAGCGTTCGGCGGCAATCGCCTGCTCCAGCGCCTGCACCCAATCGCCGCGCTGTGGAGTGAGCCAGTCCTGCTGCTCGACCCGGGCGCTGTTGGGCAGCGTGCGCTGCCAGTGACTCTGCCAATGGTTGTCTGGCGATCCTTGCCAGCCCGGCACAATCAGGTAACGGATTGACTCATTGCGCATGGGGACGCCTCCAGTAAGTTTGCGTGCTTGGGAATCAGTATAGGGAGGCATTTATATTCGTAAAGGAATAAGAAGCTATTTATTAATAACTAAAATTGCACGTCGATATCAGGCAAAAAAAAGGGCCAACCCCTGCCAAGAGATGTGGCCCTTAAGCACTTGCCTGAAGAAGGTGAAGATTACCGTGCAGTTATTACCGCCAGCTTGCTGATCCCGGCGCGCTCGATCGCAGCCATGGCCCGCGCCACTTCGCCATAGTTCACGCCATCATCGGCCTGCAGCTGCACACGCACGTCGGCGTCCTTGTCCTTGGCCGCCTTGAGGTTGCTTTCCAGCAGGTCCGGCTGGATCTCGTCCTTGTTGATGAACAGCTTGCCACCCCCATCGATGCTCACCACCAACGGGTCCTTCTGCTCCACTGGCGCCACGGCCTCGGTCTTGGGCAGGTTGATCGGAATGGCGTTGGTCAGCAGCGGCGCGGTGACGATGAACACCACCAGCAGTACCAGCATGACGTCCACCAGCGGCGTGACGTTGATTTCACTGAGGACTTCGTCGCTATCCTGGGTTGAAAAGGCCATGTCAGGACGCCTCCTTCACCGGCTGGGTGAAACCACCCTGGGCCTTGTGCACAGCCGGGTGCACCAGCACGCGGAAGGCACTCTTCTGCGCCAGGCTGTAGAAGTCGTGAGCGAAGTCATCGAGGTCGGCCGCCGTCAGCTTGAGGCGGCGCAGGAAGTAGTTGTAGACCAGCACCGCCGGCACCGCGACGGCGATACCCACACCGGTGGCGACCAGCGCTGCGCCGATCGGCCCGGCCACGGTTTCCAGGCTGGCGGAGCCGGCCGCGCTGATACCCTTGAGCGCTTCCATGATGCCCCACACGGTGCCAAACAGGCCGATGAAGGGCGAGGTGCTGCCGATACTGGCAACCACTGCCAGGCCGGTTTCCAGCGAGCGACGCTCACGCACGATCTGCTGGCGCAAGGCACGTTCGAGGCGGTCCTGGTGGTTGATGGCGTGGCTCAGGTCATTGGCGTGCGCTTCACCGACCGCAATCGCCGCATAACCGGACTGGGCGACACGGGCGGCCGGGCCTGGCAGCTCGTGGCTGATTTCCGCCGCCGAGTCGAGGCTCGATGCGGCCCAGAATTGCTGGTGGAAGCGCTTGTCCTGATGCTTCAGCCGTACGAACTGAACGATCTTGACCAGGGCCAGGCCCCAGGTGACGACGGAAAAACCGACCAGCAGCCAGATGACTGCACTTTCAACGGATTCGAGGGGAGATGCCAGCAGGCTCATGATGATGTCTTCCTGTGTTCTGCGAAAAAGTTAGCGAAGCTTGAAATCGATCGGCACGCTGACCCAGCCGGCCTGGGCCACATCGCCCTGCTTGGCGGGGACGAAGCTCCAGCGCTTGACCGCAGCGAGGGCGGCGGCGTCGAGGGCATCGCGGCCGCTGCTCTGCTGGATCTGGATTTGCCCCGGCTTGCCGCTGGGCAGCACCTCGACGCGCAGCAGCACGGTGCCTTCCCAGCCACGACGCAGCGCCATCTGCGGGTACTCCGGCGCAGGTTTTTTCAGGTACGCGGCGTTGGCAGACGGCGGCGTGACCGGGGCTGGCGCAGGTGGCGCAGGGGGCGCCGGCGCAGCAACCGGCGCAGGCGGTGGCGCCTCGACCGGCTTGGGCTGTGGCTTGGGCGGTTGCTTGGCCACTGGCTTGGGCACAGGTTTGGGCTTGGGCTTGGGCTTGGCGGCCAATTCGTCGATCACCGGGGGTGGCTCGACCACTGGCGGTGCAGGCGCAGGTGGCGGCGGCTCCACGACCGGCGGTGCGGGCGCGGCGAACTCGATGGTCATGGGCGGAATCTGGGGCGGCACCACGGGCAGCGTGGGCGTGGGTGCCTGGCTGACCCAGTAGGCGGCGGCACCGTGCAAGGCCAGTACCAGCAGGCCCAGCGCCAGCTTGTCGCGGCGCTTGAGGCCGCTGACCGGGGTGCGTTGCAGGCGCAGCTGACCCAGTGGCAGGCGAAGCGTCCGTCCAAGGTCGACCAGGTCACCCGGGCTCGGGCGCCATGGCTGGTCGTAGGCCCTGACGGCCGACTGGACATTACCCATTGATCAAACTCCTGGGGTTCTTGATTCAGGTGTGTGGCTGAATCATCGCGGGCAGGGGCTTATCTCTTAAAGTAATGTTTAAAATTAAAGTTAGATTTTTTAGGAATATAATTTTTATGGGGATCGCTCTAGGCCGCGGGATTCGCGGGGTGTGGGTCTACTGCGATCAGGCGATGCTTTGCAGGCATATGAAATATTCGTGCAAGGCATCAGATCGCTGCGAGCGCTGTGCGCTCGATCGCGGGTAAACCCGCTCCTACAGGGGGCCGCGTCAGGCTTGGCGGCAAAAAAAACCCGGGACCATGCCCGGGTTCCTTATTGCTCAAAGCGACTCAGACATCCGCCACCTTCTGCCAGACCTTCGGCCGGAAGAACAGCGTTTCGCCACGCGCCAGCCCGGTCAGGCTGTCGTGGTCCTTGACCACCTCGGCCTCGATCAGCTCGCTCTGCCCTTCCACCTTCAAGGTCACCCGGGTGGTCGCGCCCAGCGGGCGGATATCGCGCACTTCGGCCGCATGGTGCCCCTCGGTCTCATGCCGCGACAGCGACACTTCGTGCGGGCGGAACAACACATGCTGGCCCTCGCTCAAGGCCAGGCGGTTGGAGTCGCCGAGGAAGTGGTAGACGAAATCGTTGGCTGGCTGCTCGTACACCTCGCCCGGCGAACCGATCTGCTCGATCACACCCTTGTTCATCACCACGATGCGGTCAGCCACTTCCATGGCCTCTTCCTGGTCGTGGGTGACGAACACCGAGGTCAGGTTGATGTCCTCGTGCAACCGCGCCAGCCAGCGGCGCAGCTCCTTGCGCACCTTGGCGTCGAGCGCACCGAACGGCTCGTCCAGCAGCAGCACCTTGGGCTCCACCGCCAGGGCGCGGGCCAGGGCGATACGCTGGCGCTGGCCACCGGACAGCTGCTCGGGGTAGCGGTCGGACAGCCAGTCGAGCTGTACCATGTTCAACAGTTCGTGGACTTTCTCGGCAATCTTGCTTTCGCTCGGGCGCTCGCCCTTGGGCTTCATGCGCAGGCCGAAGGCGACGTTGTCGAACACGCTCATGTGGCGGAACAACGCGTAGTGCTGGAACACGAAGCCGACGTTGCGATCACGCACGTCGTGGCCGGACACGTCCTCGCCATGGAACACGATGTTGCCCTGGTCCGGGGTTTCCAGGCCGGCGATGATGCGCAGCAGGGTGGTCTTGCCGCAGCCGGACGGGCCAAGCAGGGCCACCAGCTCGCCGCTGTTGATGTCCAGGTTGATAGCGTTCAGGGCCTGGAAGCTGTTGAAGCGCTTGCTGACGTTACGAACTTCGATCGACATGAATCATTCCTCCGCGGCGCTGTGGCGCAGGCGGTTAATACGGTTCTCGCTCCACTGCTTGAGCAGCAGGATGAAGAGCGCCAGGATCAGCAACAGGCTGGCCACGCTGAAGGCCGCGACGTGGTTGTACTCGTTGTAGAGGATCTCCACGTGCAGCGGCAAGGTGTTGGTCACGCCACGGATATGGCCCGAAACCACCGACACTGCACCAAACTCACCCATGGCCCGCGCGGTGCACAGCACCACGCCGTAGATCAGGCCCCATTTGATGTTCGGCAGGGTCACATGCCAGAACATCTGCCAGCCGTTGGCGCCGAGCAGCCGCGCAGCTTCCTCCTCCTGCGTGCCCTGCTCCTGCATCAGCGGGATGAGCTCGCGGGCGACGAACGGCACGGTGACGAAAATGGTCGCCAGCACGATGCCCGGCAGGGCGAACACGATCTGGATGTCATGGTCCTGCAGCCATGGGCCGAAAAGACCTTGGGCACCGAACATCAGCACGTAGACCAGGCCGGCGATCACCGGCGACACCGAGAACGGCAGGTCGATCAACGTCACCAGGATACTCTTGCCGCGAAAGCTGTACTTGCTCACGCACCACGCGGCACTGACACCGAACACCAGGTTCAGCGGCACCGAAACGACGACGGCGAGCAAAGTGAGCTTGAGCGCCGACAAGGCATCAGGCTCGAAGATCGCCTCGACGAAGGTGCCGAAGCCATTCTTCAGCGCCTGCGACACCACGATCACCAGGGGCAGCAGCAGGAACAGCGCGAACACCAGCCAGCCAAGGCCGATCAGCACGCGCCGCGAGGTGGCGCTGCCACGTCGGGCGGCGTTGGCGGCAGCGCTTGCACTCAGGGTTGAACCGGACATGCGGCCTCCTTCAAGGGGTTTCGATGCGGCGCTGCAGCAGGTTGATCAGCAGCAGCAGGATGAAGGAAACCACCAGCATCAGCACGCCGATGGACGTGGCGCCGGTGTAGTCGTACTGGTCGAGCTTGACCATGATCAGCAACGGCAGGATCTCGGTCTTCATCGGCATGTTGCCGGCGATGAAGATCACCGAACCGTACTCGCCGACACCGCGCGCGAAGGCCAGGGCGAAACCGGTGAGCCAGGCGGGCAACAGCGCCGGCGCAAGGATGTGGCGGAACACCTGCAACGGTTTCGCACCCAGGCATGCCGCGGCCTCTTCGACTTCACGCGGGATGTCGGCCAGCACTGGCTGCACCGTGCGCACCACGAACGGCAGGGTAACGAAGGTCAGCGCCAGGGTGATGCCCAGCGGCGTGTAGGCGATCTTGAAACCGAGGTCGGTGGCGAACTGGCCAACCCAGCCCGCAGGCGCGTACAGCGCGGTCAGGGCAATACCGGCAACGGCGGTGGGCAGGGCGAACGGCAGGTCGATCATCGCGTCGATGACCTTGCGCCCCGGGAACGTATAGCGCACCAGCACCCAGGCCAGGAGGGTACCGATCACTCCGTTGATGATGGCGGCGAACAGGGCGGTGCCGAAACTCAACTGCAGCGCGGCGATCACCCGCGGCGCACTGATGACGTTCCAGAACTGCTCCCAGGTGAGCTGCGCGGCATGCACGAACATGGCCGCCAGCGGTATCAGCACAATCAGGCTGAGGTACACCAAGGTGTAGCCCAGCGTCAGCCCGAAGCCGGGTATGACGGGGGAAATGCGACGTGACATAAATATCCCTGGTTGAACGCACGAAGCCCGGAAACAATTCCGGGCCGGTGCAGGCTTCTGAATCCTGGGGCTGCTACGCAGCCCTTTCGCGGCTGAAGGCCGCTCCTACGGTGACCGCCTTACTGTGCCTGATAGATCTGGTCGAACACACCGCCATCATTGAAGAATTTCGGTTGTGCAGTCTTCCAGCCACCAAAGTCCTTGTCGATGGTCACCAGGTCCAGTTTAGGGAATTGCTTGCCAAATTCGGCAGCGACTTTCTCGTCACGTGGGCGGTAGAAGTTCTCGGCGGCAATCTTCTGCCCGGCCGGGCTGTACAGGTGCTTGAGGTATTCAGTGGCAATCTCGGTGTTGCCCTTTTTCTCGGCGTTCTTGTCGACCACCGCCACCGGCGGCTCGGCAAGGATCGACAGCGACGGCACGACGATGTCGAACTTGTCGGCGCCCCCGTCTTCCTTGAGCGCCAGGAAGGCTTCGTTTTCCCAGGCCAGCAGCACGTCGCCCTGACCATTGTTGACGAAGGTGATGGTCGAGCCGCGGGCACCGGTGTCCAGCACTGGCACGTGCTTGAACAGCTCCTGCACGTAGGCTTTGGCCTTGTCTTCACTGCCGCCGGTCTTCAGGCCGTAGGCCCAGGCGGCGAGGAAGTTCCAGCGGGCGCCACCGGAGGTTTTCGGGTTGGGCGTGATGACCGACACATCCTTCTTGATCAGGTCGCCCCAGTCCTTGATGCCTTTCGGGTTGCCCTTGCGCACCAGGAACACAATGGTCGAAGTGTACGGGGTGCTGGCATCCGGCAGGCGCTTCTGCCAGTCCTCGGGCAGGGTCTTGCCGAGTTTGGCGACTTCGTCGATGTCACCGGCCAGGGCCAAGGTCACCACGTCGGCGCGCAGGCCATCGATCACCGCACGAGCCTGTTTGCCCGAGCCGCCATGGGATTGCTGGATCTTCACCTTGTCGCCCGGATGGGCCTGTTGCCAGTGCTTGATGAATTCGGCGTTGTACTGCTGGTACAACTCACGGGTCGGGTCATATGACACGTTCAGCAGTTCGTAGTCCTTGGCGATGGCGGAACCGGCAAAAACAGCGCTGGCCAGGGCGGCAAGCGCATAACGGCGGATGGACATGGTGAAGCTCCCGATTGGCATTTTTCTAGTTTTGGATGTTGTGGTGCGAATCAGCCGGCCTTGTTGCCTGGCTGTTGCAGGCGGAACTTCTCCTTGCGCTCGATCTGCACGACCTGAGCGTTGTGCACGGTGATTTCCACCGCACCGAAACGCAGGTCGCGCAAGGCGCTCTGGATCTCACGCAGAATGGTGGCTTCGTCCTGACCGTCGATGCTACGCAGCGATGCACTCATGCTCGTTCTCCTTGGAATGAGGGTGCCGGGCATGGATGTGAAGGGGTTCATTGCCTGGCTTGAGGGCAATAGTAGTGAGGCGGGATTATTCTTAAAAATACTGTTTAAGAATGTTTATATAACCAAATTTACGTGATGATCGTGAGGGCGAGAAAATACCTCTGTGGGAGCGGGCGTGCCCGCCCCCACAGGGATCAGTGCTGGGTTTTGGTGCTGTGTTCAGGCTCGCGGATCTTGTACCAGGCTACGTACAGCGCCGGCAGGAACAGCAGCGTCAGCAGGGTCGCGACAATGATCCCGCCAATCATCGCGTAGGCCATCGGCCCCCAGAACACCTCGCGGGCAATCGGGATCATGCCCAGGCTCGCTGCCGCCGCCGTCAGCAGGATGGGGCGACGTCGGTGGTTGGTCGCCTCCACCACTGCATCCCACGGCGAGAGGCCCTGGGCCTCGAACTCGTCGATCTGGGTCACCAGGATCACCGAGTTACGAATGATGATGCCCGCCAAGGCGAGGATGCCGAGGATCGCCACAAAGCCCATCGGCGTGCCCGTCGGCACCAGTGCCAGCACCACGCCGATCAGCCCCAGTGGCGCCACGCTGACCACCAGTAACAGCTTCTGCACGCTGTGCAGCTGGATCATCAGGAAGGTCGCCATGAGGAACAGCATCAACGGGATGACCTTGCGGATCGGCCCCTGGGCCTTGGCGCTCTCCTCCACGGTACCGCCGGTGGCCACTTCGAAGCCCACCGGCAGCTTGCTGGCGAACTCGTCGATCTTCGGCTTGAGCTGGGCCACCAGGTCGGTCGGCTGGATATCGCCGTTGACCGAGGCCTTGATGGTGATGGTCGGCTTGCGGTCACGGCGCCATACCAGCGGCTGCTCCAGTTCGTAACGCACGGTGGCGAACGACAGCAGCGGGATCGAGGTACCGCTGGGCGTGAGAATCTGCAGGTTCTGCAGGGTATCAGGTGAGCCGCGCTCGCTGTCCTCGGCACGGGCGACCACATCGACCAGGTAGATGTTGTCGTTGACCTGGGTGATATCCACGCCGCTGACGATGCTGTTCATGACATTGGCCACGTCTTCCGACGACAACCCTAGCTGACGCGCCTTGTCCTGGGCGATTTCCACCCGCAGCACCTTACCGGGCTCGTTCCAGTCGTAGATCATCTCGCCGATGTGCTCGTTCTGGTCGAGCAAGGTGGCCAGGTCGATGGCGTGCTTGCGCACCTCGTCGATATTGGCGCCACTGACCCGGTACTGGATCGGCCTGCCCACCGGCGGGCCCATTTCCAGCGATTGCACGTTGACGCCGATGCCGACGAACTCTTCATGCAGGATCTTCTGCAGCCGCTGCATCATGCCCTGGCGTTCTTCGAAGCCCTTGCTGACGATCACCAGCTGCGCGTAGTACGGGTTCTGCAACTGCTGGTCGAGGGGCAGATAGAAACGAATCGCACCCTGGCCGATGTAGGTGCTCCAGCTCACCATGTCCGGGTCATCCTTGATGCGGGCCTCGAAGCGGTCGACCACCTTGCGGGTTTCCTCGATCGAAGCGTTCTGCGGCAGGTTGAGGTCGACGAGGATTTCCGGACGGTCCGATGAAGGGAAGAACTGGTTCTGCACGAAACGCTCGCAAAAGATCGCCAGGGCAAACAGCACGACAGTGCCGATGATGGTCAGCCAGCGGTTGCGCATGCACCACAGCAGGCCATGCTCGAAGGCCCGGCCGACGCGCCCTGGCTCGGCTTCATGGGCCTTGAGCTTGGCGCTGCTGAGAATGTGCACGCCCAGCACCGGGGCGAAGAACACCGCCACCACCCACGAGACCATCAGCGCCACGGCGATCACCGCAAACAGCGTGTAGGTGTATTCACCCGCGGAACTGGCGTTGAGGCCGATGGGCACGAAGCCGGCAACCGTCACCAGGGTACCGGTGAGCATGGGGAACGCCGTCGAGGTATAGGCGAACGTCGCCGCCTGCTCCTTGCTCTCGCCCATTTCCAGCCGCGTGACCATCACCTCGACCGTGATCATGGCGTCATCCACCAGCAAGCCGAGGGCGATGATCAGCGCACCCAGCGAAATCCGCTGCATGGTAATGCCGCTGTATTCCATGAACACGAACACCATCGCCAGCACCAGCGGAATCGAACAGGCCACCACCAAGCCAGCGCGCATGCCAAGGCTGACGAAACTCACCGCCAGCACGATCACCACCGCTTCGAACAGCGCGCTGGTGAAGCCGCCTACGGCCTGCTTGACCACCACGGCCTGGTCCGACACGGTGTGCACGCCAACGCCAACCGGCAGGTCCTCTATCACCCGGTCCATGCGTTTTTTCAGCGCCGCGCCAAATACCTGCATGTTGCCGCCGGCCTTCATACCGATGGCCAGGCCGATGGCGGTCTGGCCGTTGTAACGGAACATCGGTGAGGGTGGGTCGACATAGCCGCGCTGGATGTCGGCGATGTCGGCCAGGCGGAAGAAACGGTCGTTGATCTTCAGGTTGACCGTCTGCAGGTCTTTTTCCGAAGCGAACTGCCCGGTGGTGCGTACCGAAATGCGCTCGGGACCAGCCTCGATAACCCCGGCCGGGGTCACCGCGTTCTGCGACTGCAGGGCTTGCATGACTTGGCGCTGGTCGATGCCCAGGGCCGCCAGCTTGCGGGTCGAGAAGTTCAGGTACAGCACTTCGTCCTGGGTGCCGACCAGCTCGATCTTGCCGATGTTGGGGACATCGCGCACTTCCGCGCGCGCCTGCTCCACGTAGTCACGCAACTGACGCAGGGTGAGGCCGTCGGCGGTGAAGGCGTAGATCGAACCAAACACGTCGCCGAATTCATCGTTGAACCCAGGCCCCTGGATGCCGGCCGGGAATTCACCGCGGATATCCTGGATCTTCTTGCGCACCTGGTACCAGATTTGCGGGATGTCCTTGGCCTTGGTGGTGTCGCGCAGGTACACGTACACCGTCGACTCGCCCGGGCGGGTATAGCTCTTGGTGTAGTCGAGGGAATCGAGTTCCTCGAGCTTCTTTTCGATGCGGTCGGTGATTTGGTACAGGGTTTCGTCCTGGGTCGCACCCGGCCAGCGGGTCTGAATCACCATGGTCTTGATGGTGAACGAAGGGTCTTCCTCCCGGCCAAGGTTGAAGTACGAGAAAATGCCCATCAGCAGGGCAACGAACATCAGGTACCAGACGAACGATTGATGCTTGAGCGCCCATTCGGACAGGTTGAAGCTTCCTTTCATTGCGCATCCTCGTCGAAGGTGACCTTCTGGCCAGGCTTGAGGCTGTTCACACCCGCCGTCACCACACGCTCGCCCGGCTGTACGCCCGACGCCAGGACGATGCTGTCGGCGGTACGGTCGATCAGGGTGACGTCGCGGGTACCTACGGTTTTCTGCTCGGTGTCGATCACCCAGACCTGAGTCTTGCCATCACGCTCGAGCAAGGCACTGAGCGGCAGCTCGCTGCGCGGGCTCACTTCAGAACTCAGGGTCACGCTGATCGCGGTGCCCAAGTGGAAGGCCGGCGGGGTGCTGGCCAATGTCAGGCGCGCGCGGCGGGTGCGGGTGGTTGCGTCGGCCTGTGGCTCCAGTTCACGCAGGGTGGCGGTGGTGTTGATGGTCGGGTCGAGCTGCGAGGCAACGGTGAAGGTCAGGCCTTTGTTCAATTGCTCGGCGAGGCCGATCGGCAGGTCGATCACCGCTTCCTTCACATCCGGCCGCGCCAGGGTCACCACGGCCTGGCCGGCGGTGACGGTCTGCCCGGCTTCGGCCTGCCAGGCAGTGATGACCGCCGCATGATCAGTGCGCAGGGTGCTGTAGTCGAGCTGGTCGCGGGCCTGGCTGAGCGCCGAGCGCGCCTGCTCCAGTGCGGCGCTGGTGGTTTTCAGGTTGGTCTGGGCGATATCCAGCTGGGCCTGGGCCCCGACGCCGCGGTCAAACAGCTGCTGCTGGCGGCGGGCATCGGCCTGGGCGTTGATCCACTGCGCCTGCACTTTGGCCAGGTCGCCTTCGGCGGCTCGCAGCTGGTTCTGCTGGTCGGTGGGGTCGAGCGTGGCCAGGGTATCGCCCGGTTTGACCTGGGCGCCCACATCCAGCCAACGCCGAGCGATGCGCCCGCCAACCCGGAAGCCCAAGGTGCTTTCGAAGCGCGCTTCGATAAGGCCAGCGAAGCGGCCCAGCTGCGACTGCATCTGTGGTTCCACCTTGACCGACAGCACCGGCCGGATCGGCTCGGGCGCTTGCTCATCGCTACCACAGGCGGCCAGCAGCATGCCGGCCGACAGTATCAGCAGCAGGCGCTTCATAGCTCACCTCCCTGGGACCTGGCATCGACCTTCTGCACCTGCATGCCGGGGTGCAGCAGCTGGCCACCGACCACCACCACGGTTTCACCGGCCTTCAGGCCGCTGGCAACCACGATCTTGCCGGTCAGATAACGGCTGACCTCGACCTTGCGCAGTTCGACCTTGTCGCCCTCGCCCACCACCCAGACTGCTGGCTCATGTAGCGCCTTGGTCAATGCCGACCATGGCAGCTCGACGCTGGGCCGCCCCACCGCATTGGTGCTGGCAGTGACCGGCGCGCCCAACTGCATGTCTGGCGGCACATCCTTCAGCGCCACCTTGACCTGCACGGTGCCGCTTTGCGCGGACACGGTGGGGGTGATTTCACGGACAAAGCCGTGAGCCTGGACCTTGGGGTCATCCAGCAGGCTGACGATGACCCCAGCGTCGCTGGGTGGCGCCACCAGCAGCGATTCGTAGACGTTGAACACCGCATCGCGGTCGCCATCACGGGCCAGGCTGAAGATCGGCATGGTCGCCTGCACCACCTGGCCCACCTCGGCCTGGCGCTCGGTGATCACGCCATCGGCATCGGACACCAACGCGGTGTAGCTCAGCTGCTCATTGGCATCGGCCAGCTCTGCCTGGGCAGCCTTGAGCGCGCTCTGGTTGCTGCGCAGCGCAGCTTCGGCGGCATCGTATTCGCTCTGGCTGGTGTAGCCCTTGGGCAGCAATTTTTGCTGGCGGACAAAGGCCGCGCTGGCCTGGGTGACCCGCGCTTGCGCCGCGAACACCTCGGCCTTGGCCGAGTCGACATTGTTCTGCAGGTCTTTCGGGTCGAGCCGCGCCAGCACCTGGTTGGCCTTGACGTGATCGCCCACATCGACGCTACGGGAAATGATCTTGCCGCCCACGCGGAACGACAGGTCGGTCTGCACCCGCGCCTGCACGTCGCCCGTCAGGGTGACCCTGGCAGCGAAGTCGGTGGGCGTTACCTGCTGCACGCCGACCCGCGGCAGCGTTTCGGTGGTTTCTTCCTTGCTACAGCCAGCGAGCAGATACAGCAGCCCCAGGCAAACTACCGACAGCGGACGCATCAACGTCATGCAGGCTCCTTGCTTTGCGCGCAAATGATTCTTGGGATGCGACTGTCAGCGTAGTTCAGGGTTCGATAAACGGCACTGATCGGGATCAGTTAGGCATTTTCAGCGGCTGCGCCGGCCCTTTCGCGGGTGAACCCGCTCCCACAGGGTCATATGCAGACTTCAAGGCTTGTGCTGTACCTGTGGGAGCGGGTTTACCCGCGAAGAGGCCGGTACAGCCAACCACAGATCTCTGCCATATCCAGAAACCATCCTCTACACGGGACCTGCCTTCCAGCCACTACCTTTGAGAACACACATGCTTTCAAGGAAGAAGTAAATCTCTCGGGCCCAATCCCATCTACTGCGCCGTGGTCGCTATTCAGAACTTGGCCGGCTCTATCTGCTGACCACCGTCACCCATCAACGCAAGCCACTGTTCCTTAACTTCCACCATGCCCGGCTAGTCATTCACCAATTGCGCCAGTCAGATCAGGAGCATGCCTGCAGGTCACTGGCCTGGGTGCTGATGCCGGACCACCTGCATTGGCTGATCGAGTTGAAGGGTACGACACTGGGAACCTTGATGCGCAGGTTCAAGTCCAGGTCCAGTCTGGTACTGCATCGGGCGGGGGTTGAGGAAGATCCGGTATGGCAGCCTGGGTATCAGGACCGGGCTTTGAGGCGAGAAGCAAGCATGGTGCATGTAGCCCGGTACATTGTGGCAAACCCCTTGCGGGCAGGCCTGGTCAAAAGTGTCAGGGACTATCCACACTGGGATGCAGTCTGGCTTTGAATGTGTACTGGGGCATTCGCGGGTGAACCCGCTCCCACAGGGTCACCGCAAACCTGGAGGCTGTGGTATCCCTGTGGGAGCGGGTTTACCCGCGAAAGGGCCGGGTCAGGCCGACGCAGCCACCTGCGTCGGGCGCTTGACCTGTGGCTGCGAGGCGTTGGCCGCCGCACCCTCTTCGATCGCCTGCTGGATCGCCTTGCGCCGACGCTCTTCGGCCTGGCGGCTGAAGAACCAGACAAAGAAGGTCACCAGCGACACCGACAGCAGGATCAGGCTGGCCACGGCGTTGATCTCAGGCTTCACGCCCAGACGCACCGCCGAGAACACCTCCATCGGCAAGGTGGTCGAACCTGGGCCGGACACGAAGCTCGCCAGTACCAGGTCGTCCAGCGACAGGGCGAACGACATCATGCCGCCTGCCGCCAGCGACGGCGCGATCATCGGGATGGTGATCAGGAAGAACACCTTCCACGGCTTGGCTCCCAGGTCCATCGCCGCTTCCTCGATCGACAGGTCCAGCTCGCGCAGGCGTGCCGACACCACTACCGCCACATACGCCGCGCAGAACGTGGTATGCGCGATCCAGATCGTGACGATGCCACGCTCCTGAGGCCAGCCGATCATCTGTGCCATGGCCACGAACAGCAGCAACAGCGACAGACCGGTGATCACTTCGGGCATGACCAGCGGTGCGGTGACCAGGCCGCCGAACAGCGTGCGACCCTTGAAACGGGTGACCCGGGTCAGCACGAAGGCCGCCAGGGTACCCAGCGCCACCGCAGCCACCGCCGTGTAGCAGGCGATTTCCAGCGAGCGCATCACCGAACCCATCAGCTGGGTGTTGTCGAGCAGGCCGACGTACCACTTCACCGACCAGCCGCCCCACACCGTCACCAGTTTGGAGGCGTTGAACGAGTAGATCACCAGGATCAGCATTGGCAGGTAGATGAACAGCAAGCCGAGCACCAGCATCAGCTTGGAAAAACTGAAACGCTTCATGCCCTGCCCTCCATTTCTTTGGCCTGGCTGCGGTTGAACAGCAGGATCGGCACGATCAGGATCGCCAGCATCACCACCGCCAGGGCGGATGCCACCGGCCAGTCACGGTTGTTGAAGAATTCCTGCCACAGCACTTTACCGATCATCAGGGTTTCCGGGCCGCCAAGCAGTTCAGGAATGACGAACTCGCCCACCACCGGGATGAACACCAGCATGCAGCCGGCGATGATGCCGTTCTTCGACAGCGGCACGGTGATTTTCCAGAAGCTGTTGAAGGTACTCGACCCCAGGTCCGAAGCCGCTTCGAGCAGGCTCGGGTCGTGCTTCACCAGGTTGGCGAACAGCGGCAGGATCATGAACGGCAGGTACGAATAGACCACACCGATGTACACCGCCAGGTTGGTGTTGAGGATCTGCAGTGGCTGATCGATCAAGCCGGTCCACAGCAGGAAGCCGTTGAGCAGCCCGTTGTTGCTGAGGATGCCCATCCAGGCATAGACGCGGATCAGGATCGCAGTCCAGGTCGGCATCATGATCAGCAGCAGCAGGACCGTCTGGGTCTCCTTCTTGGCGTTGGCGATGGCATAGGCCATCGGGTAGCCGATCAGCAGGCACAGCAGGGTGCTGAAGAAGGCCATCTTCAACGAGCCCAGATAGGCCGAGATGTACAGCTCATCCTCGGTCAACAGGCCGTAGTTGGCCAGGTTGAGCACCAACTGGATCTTGTCTTCGACGTAGGTGTAGATCTCGGTATACGGCGGGATCGCCACGTCGGCTTCGGCGAAGCTGATCTTCAACACGATGAAGAACGGCAGCATGAAGAACAGGAACAGCCAGATGAACGGCACGCCGATCACCAGGTGCCGTCCCTCCGGGATAAGGCGCTGGAAGGCTCGCTTGAGCTTGCGAGGTTTCATGACCGCAGTACCACGCCGCTGTCGTCTTCCCACCACACGTACACTTCATCGCCCCACGTCGGGCGTGCGCCCTGGCGCTCGGTGTTGGCGACGAACGACTGGACGACCTTGCCGCTCGGCAGCTCGACGTAGAACACCGAGTGGCCGCCCAGGTAGGCGATGTCGTGGACCTTGCCACGCGACCAGTTGTGCTCGCAGGTCGGTTGCTGGGAAGTGACCAGCATCTTCTCCGGGCGCAGGGCGTAGGTGATGTGCTTGTCTTCCACCGAGGTGGTGATGCCGTGGCCCACGTAGATCTTGCGCTCCAGCTCCGGGCTGGCAATGATCGCGTGGCCTTCGGCGTCGTCGACCACTTCACCCTCGAACAGGTTGACGTTACCGATGAATTCACACACCAGGCGGCTGGTCGGGGTCTCGTAGATATCCACCGGCGAGCCGATCTGGGCGATCCAGCCCAGATGCATGATGGCGATACGCTGGGCCATGGTCATGGCCTCTTCCTGGTCGTGGGTCACCATCACGCAGGTCACCCCTACGCGCTCGATGATTTCCACCAGTTCCAGCTGCATCTGCGAACGCAGTTTCTTGTCCAGCGCACCCATCGGCTCGTCGAGCAGCAGCAGTTTGGGACGCTTGGCCAGGGAACGGGCCAGAGCCACCCGCTGACGCTGGCCACCGGAGAGCTGGTGTGGCTTGCGCTTGGCGTACTGGGTCATGTGTACCAGCTTGAGCATCTCGGCCACGCGGGCGTCGATCTCAGCCTTGGGCATCTTGTCCTGCTGCAGGCCGAAGGCGATGTTCTGCGCCACGGTCATGTGCGGGAACAGTGCATAGGACTGGAACATCATGTTGATCGGCCGCTCGTACGGCGGCATATCGGTGATGTCGACGCCGTCGAGGAAGATGCGCCCCTCAGTCGGGCGCTCGAAGCCGGCCAGCATACGCAGCAAGGTCGACTTGCCGGAACCGGAGCCACCCAGCAGGGCGAAGATTTCGCCTTTGCGGATTTCCAGGGACACATCGTCCACGGCCACCGTTTCGTCGAACTTTTTTGTAACCCGGTCGATCTTGACCAGCACCTGCTTGGGTTGCTGGCCACCCTCGAGGGCTTTTTTATAGGCACCGGAGGCAACTGCCATGAGTGAAACTCCCAACAAGATTTTTGTGCCCGCGCGGCCTGTGTTCCAGGTACCGCTACGGGTCTGGATGATTACTTGCCCGACTTGACCTTGGTCCAGCTACGGGTCATCAGACGCTGCACCTTGGGTGGCAACTCTGAGTTCACGAACATCTTGTCCAGCACTTCCTGCGGTGGGTAAACCGCAGCGTCAGTCCTCACGGCCTGGTCCATCAGGTCGCCAGCCTTTGGGTTCGGGTTGGCGTAACCGACGTAATCACTGACCTGGGCGATAACCTCAGGTTTCAGCAAATAGTTGATGAAGGCATGGGCCTCCTTGACGTTCCTGGCGTCCTTGGGGATCGCCAGCACGTCGAACCAGAGGTTGCCGCCTTCCTTGGGAATGGCGTAGGCCAGGTTCACGCCCTTTTTCGCCTCGATGGCGCGGGACTTGGCCTGGAACACATCACCCGAAAAACCTGCCGCGACGCAGATGTCGCCGTTGGCCAGGTCGGTGATGTACTTGGACGAGTGGAAGTAGGTCACGTATGGGCGTACGGCCAGCAGCTTCTGCTCGGCCTTGGCGTAATCCTTGGGGTCGGTACTGTTGGGGTTGAGTCCCATGTAGTTGAGCACCGCCGGGAGCATTTCGTCCGCCGAGTCGAGGAAGGCCACACCGCACTTGGAGAGCTTCTTCATGTTCTCGGGTTCGAACAACACGGCCCAGGAGTCGATCTTGTCCACGCCCAGCGTGGCCTTGACCTTGTCGACGTTGTAACCGATGCCGTTGGTGCCCCACAGGTAAGGCACGGCGTACTGGTTGCCGGGGTCGTTCTTTTCCAGGCGCTTCATCAGCGCCGGGTCGAGGTTGGAATAGTTGGGCAGCAGGTGCTTGTCGAGCTTCTGGAATGCGCCCGCCTTGATCTGCTTGCCGAGGAAATGGTTGGACGGCACTACCACGTCATAGCCGGTGTTGCCGGCCAGCAGCTTGCCTTCCAGGGTTTCGTTGGAATCGAAAACATCCTGCACGGGCTTGATGCCGGTTGCTTTCTCGAAGTCCGCAAGGGTGTTCGGGCCGATATAGTCCGACCAGTTGTAGAAGTGCACCGTAGGCGCCGCTTGGACGCTGCATGCCAGCGTCAGGCCCGCTCCAGCCATCAAGGCCTTGCGTAGTACAGAAATAGACAAGTGGGTGGTCCTCACAATCAGTGCCTCGGTGACGGCGTGCTTATTGGTACAAGCACTGCCGCGCACACAAAACCGGCGCGCAACTTACCTGCGCAGCTTCGTTGCCGCAATCATCAATTGCCATTCACTGGCTCTGGGCCGGGAAACCCCGGCCCAGAGGTCACGCATCGGGGCTTATTTGCCCGATTTGATCTTGGTCCAGCTACGGGTGATGTCACGCTGGACCTTGGCATCCGGTGCAGCGATGGCGTACAGCTGTTTCTTCACTTCAGCTGGCGGATAGATGCTCGGGTCGCTGGTGATGGCCTTGTCGACCAACGGGGTAGCGGCCTCGTTGCCGTTAGGGAACCGCACGGCGTTGGTGATTTCAGCCATGACTTCCGGTTGCATCAGGAAGTCCATGAACTTGTAGGCAGCTTCCTTGTGCTCGGCATCTTTAGGGATGGCGACCATGTCGTAGAAGGTACCGGCACCTTCTTTCGGAATGATGTAGTCCACTTTGACCTTGTCGCCAGCTTCGTGGGCGCGGGCCTTGGCCTGCTCGACGTCACCCGAGTAACCGACGGCTACACAGATGTTGCCGTTGGCCAGGTCGCCGATGTACTTGGACGAGTGGAAATAGGTGATCGAAGGACGGACCTTGAGGAACAGCTCCTCGGCGGCCTTCAGGTCTTCCTTGCTGGTGCTGTTGGTCGGCTTGCCCAGGTAGTGCAGCGCGGCCGGGAGCATTTCGGTCGGGGCATCCAGGAAGCTTACGCCGCAGCTCTTGAGCTTGGCGATGTTCTCAGGCTTGAACACCACGTCCCACGAGTCGATCTTGTCCACGCCCAGCGCGGCCTTGACCTTCTCCGGGTTGTAGCCGATGCCGATCGAGCCCCACATGTACGGGAAGGCGTGCTTGTTGTCCTTGTCGCTGGCATCGCCTACGGCCTTGAGCAGGTCTTTGTCGAGGTTCTTCCAGTTAGGCAGCTTGGAGCGGTCCAGCTCCTCGTAGACACCCGCCTTGATCTGCTTGGCGAGGAAGTTGTTCGACGGCACGACGATGTCGTAGCCCGACTTGCCGGCCAGCAGTTTGGCCTCCAGGGTTTCGTTGCTGTCGAACACGTCGTACTTGACCTTGATACCGGTCTGCTTCTCGAACTTGGCGATGGTGTCCGGAGCGATGTAGTCCGACCAGTTGTAGACGTTCAACACGGTATCGTCAGCGTGAACAGCGGTAGCCATGCCACCCATCAGGGCGGCGGCCAGCAACGTTTTGCCCATTTTATTCATGCGTAGTGCTCCAGAATTTTTATGTTAGCAACTGTCCAGCAGCCAGAACCCACGGTGCAGAGCGCGCGGCGACTGAAACAACCGCTAGTCTGGCAAGTTACAAGGCTCTGTTTCAAGGAAAGCAGGGCCTTGTAACGACTTAATGTCACATCGCTAGCCTAGCAAACGCTTATCGAATCGCTTCCAGCGTCAAATCGAGGCATTTGCGCGCCTTTTCCACCAACTCGTCGATCTCTTGATGGCTGATCACCAACGGCGGAGCGATGATCATCGTGTCGCCGACCGCACGCATGATCAGGCCGTTGTCGAAGCAGAAGTTGCGGCAGACCATGCCGACGCCCTTGCCCTCGTAACGGCTGCGGGTCGCCTTGTCCTTGACCAGCTCGATCGCGCCGAGCATGCCCAGGCCACGTACCTCGCCAACCAGTGGGTGGTCTTGCAGCTCACGCAAACGCTTTTGCAAATACGGTGCCGCTTCCGTACGCGCCTTCTCGACGATTTTCTCGTCACGCAGGATGCGCAGGTTTTCCAGGCCCACCGCAGCCGCCACCGGGTGGCCGGAATAGGTGAACCCGTGGTTGAAGTCGCCACCTTCGCTGATCACCTTGGCCACCTTGTCACGCACGATCACGCCGCCCATGGGGATGTAACCAGAGGTCAGGCCCTTGGCAATGGTCATCAGGTCGGGCTTGAGGTCGTAGTAGTCGGAGCCGAACCACTCGCCGGTGCGCCCAAAGCCACAGATCACCTCGTCGGCGACGAACAGGATGTCGTACTTGGCCAGGATCTCCTTGACCTTCGGCCAGTAGGTTTCCGGCGGAATGATTACCCCGCCGGCGCCCTGGATCGGCTCGGCGATGAAGGCGGCGACGTTGTCTTCGCCCACCTCCAGAATCTTTTTCTCGAGCTGCTCGGCCGCCCACACGCCGAAATCGTCGGGGCTCATGTCGCCGCCCTCACCGAACCAGTACGGCTGCGGAATGTGCACGATGCCCGGAATCGGCAGGCCGCCCTGCTCGTGCATGCCGCTCATGCCGCCCAGGCACGCACCCGCGAAGGTGGAGCCGTGGTAACCGTTGATACGGCCAATGATGGTCTGCTTATGCGGCTTGCCCTTCAGCGCCCAGTAATGGCGAACCATGCGCAGCACGGTGTCGTTGCCTTCGGAGCCGGAGCCAGTGAAGAACACATGGGTCATGCCTTCAGGCGCCACGTCGGTGATCGCCTTGGCCAGCTCCAGCGCTGGCGGGTGAGCGGTCTGGAAGAACAGGTTGTAGTACGGTAGCTCGCGCATCTGTTGTTCTGCCGCCTGCACCAGTTCTTCACGGCCATAGCCGACCGCCACGCACCACAGGCCGGCCATGCCGTCGAGGATCTTGTGCCCCTCGCTGTCCCACAAATGCACACCCTGCGCCTTGGTGATGATGCGCGGCCCCTTCGCCTTCAGCTGTTTGTAGTCAGAGAAGGGTGCAAGGTGGTGCTCGCCGCTCAGGGTCTGCCATTCACGGGTTTGCGGGTTGTTGACGCTCATGTGCCTCTCCATTTTCCGGCGGCCGCACCCGCGGCCTCAGGGTTGATCAGACAGCGAACAGCAGGAACTCACGCTCCCAGGAGCTGATGACGCGCTTGAAGTTCTCGTGCTCGGCGCGTTTGGTGGCGACGTAGCCGGTGATGAACTTCTTGCCCAGGTACTGCACCAGCGCACGGCTGTTTTCCATGCGCTCGAGGGCGTCCTCGATGGTCAGCGGCAAGCGCAGGTTGCGGCGCTCGTAGCCACGGCCCTGGACTGGCGCGCTGGCCTCGATGCCCTCGACCATGCCGATGTAGCCGCACAGCAGGCTGGCGGCGATGGCCAGGTAAGGGTTGGCGTCGGCGCCTGGCAGGCGGTTCTCGACGCGGCGGTTTTGCGGGCCGGCATCCGGTACGCGCAGGCCGACGGTGCGGTTCTCCTCGCCCCACTCGACGTTCACTGGCGCCGAGGTGTCGGGCAGGAAGCGGCGGAACGAGTTGACGTTGGGGGCGAACAGCGGCAGCGCTTCGGGGATGAACTTCTGCAGGCCACCGATGTGGTGCAGGAACAGTTCGCTCATGCTGCCGTCTTCATTGCTGAAGATGTTCTTGCCGGTAGCCACGTCGATCACGCTCTGGTGCAGGTGCATGGCGCTGCCCGGCTCGCCGGTCATCGGCTTGGCCATGAAGGTCGCGGCCACGTTGTGCTTGAGCGCCGCCTCGCGCATGGTGCGCTTGAACACCAGGATCTGGTCGGCCAGGTGCAGGGCATCGCCATGACGGAAGTTGATCTCCATCTGCGCCGTGCCGTCTTCGTGGATCAGCGTGTCAAGGTCCAGGCGCTGCAGTTCGCACCAGTCGTAGACGTCTTCGAACAAAGGGTCGAATTCGTTGGCGGCCTCGATCGAGAACGACTGGCGGCCGGTTTCCGGGCGGCCGGAGCGGCCGACCGGCGGCTGCAGCGGGAAGTCCGGGTCTTCGCTGCGCTTGGTCAGGTAGAACTCCATCTCCGGCGCGACGATCGGCTGCCAGCCCTTGTCGGCGTAGAGCTTGAGGACTTTCTTCAGCACGTTGCGCGGCGACAGTTCGACCGGGTTGCCCTTCTTGTCGTAGGTATCGTGGATCACCTGGGCGGTCGGCTCGATGGCCCACGGCACCAGGAACACGGCATCCTGGTCGGGGCGGCAGATCATGTCGATGTCGGCCGGGTCGAGCAGGTCGTAATAGATGTCATCGTCGACATAGTCGCCGGTCACGGTTTGCAGCAGCACGCTCTCGGGCAGGCGCATGCCTTTTTCGGCGATGAATTTGTTGGTCGGCGAGATCTTGCCGCGGGTGATGCCGGTCAGGTCGCTGATCAGGCATTCGACTTCGGTGATCTTGTGCTCTTTCAACCAATCGGTGAGCTGGTCGAGGTTGTTACTCATAAATACCTCAGGAGGTAAGGTGGTCCGCGCCCTGATTCTGGATGGAGTAGATGGCTAAAGCAAAAACCCACGCGCAGGCGCACTGTGGATACACTGAGAATGAGCGTGTCCGCAGCGGTTTCAAAGGGCAGATAGACGATAAGAGCAACGAAAAGGCGTTACGAGGTGTGGTCCAGATACGCAAAGCGTCAATTATTGCGGCCATGCAGGCCACAGCTCGACGGATGCGTGCGGGAACGGCAAGGATACCCGACTGCACTGCATAGGCAGCGCGTTCAGGTCGCGACAAGCGGACCATGTGACCCTCGTATTATTGTGTTTTGGGTTGAGTCCGAGCTTAGCCTTGTTAATTTTTTTACACAACACCTCCGTAAAAAATAAAACACGGCCTGTCGGAGATAGCCCTTTGTGAAGGAAATAGCGGATAATGGCACGCCCCGATATGCAGCAAATCTGCCGTCGATGTGCCATTTCGAGGCATCATGGGGTTGGCTTGACATCAGTTTGTCTTTTCGATTGACTGGTCCTGCAAGCCCCCCTTGATTGATATTTTTAACAACAAAGGTGTTGCATCATGTCGGTACCCCCGCGTGCCGTTCAGCTTAACGAAGCGAACGCGTTCCTTAAGGAACATCCTGAGGTTCTCTACGTTGACCTTCTGATTGCAGATATGAATGGTGTGGTGCGTGGCAAGCGCATTGAGCGCACCAGCCTCCACAAGGTTTACGAGAAAGGCATCAACCTGCCGGCCTCCCTCTTCGCCCTGGACATCAACGGTTCCACCGTCGAAAGCACCGGGCTGGGCCTGGACATCGGCGATGCTGACCGCATCTGCTATCCAATCCCCGATACACTCTGCAATGAACCATGGCAAAAGCGCCCGACCGCGCAACTGCTGATGACCATGCACGAACTGGAAGGCGAGCCGTTCTTCGCCGACCCGCGCGAAGTGCTGCGTCAGGTGGTGAGCAAATTCACCGATATGGGCCTGACCATCTGCGCCGCGTTCGAGCTGGAGTTCTACCTGATCGACCAGGAGAACGTGAACGGCCGTCCGCAGCCACCACGCTCGCCAATCTCGGGCAAGCGCCCACAGTCGACCCAGGTGTACCTGATCGACGACCTCGACGAATATGCCGACTGCCTGCAGGACATCCTGGAAGGCGCCAAAGAGCAAGGCATCCCGGCCGACGCCATCGTCAAGGAAAGCGCCCCGGCGCAGTTCGAAGTCAACCTGCACCACGTTGCCGACCCGCTCAAGGCTTGTGACTACGCGGTATTGCTCAAGCGGTTGATCAAGAACATCGCCTACGACCATGAAATGGACACCACCTTCATGGCCAAGCCCTACCCGGGCCAGGCAGGCAACGGCCTGCATGTACACATCTCCGTGCTGGACAAAGATGGCAACAACATCTTCACCAGCGAGGATCCCGAGCAGAACGCCGCGCTACGTCACGCTGTCGGCGGTGTGCTCGAGACCCTGCCTGCGTCCATGGCGTTCCTCTGCCCGAACGTCAACTCGTACCGCCGCTTTGGCGCGCAGTTCTACGTACCGAATGCGCCGAGCTGGGGCCTGGACAACCGCACCGTGGCCCTGCGCGTGCCGACCGGCTCTGCCGATGCCGTGCGTATCGAGCACCGCGTAGCCGGTGCCGACGCCAACCCGTACCTGATGATGGCTGCGGTGCTGGCAGGCGTGCACCATGGCCTGACCAACAAGATCGAGCCAGGCGCGCCCATCGAAGGCAACTCTTACGAACAGCTGGAGCAAAGTCTGCCGAACAACCTGCGCGATGCCCTGCGCGAGCTGGACGACAGCGAGATCCTCAACAAGTACATCGATCCGAAGTACATCGACATCTTCGTCGCGTGCAAGGAGAGCGAGCTGGAGGAGTTCGAGCACTCGATCTCCGACCTCGAGTACAACTGGTATCTGCATACCGTGTAAGCAAGAACGCCGCCCTTTGGGGCGGCGTTTTTCATCGCGGACCGCGTCGCCTGCTTCGCGGCGGTTCGGCGCCCCGATAAACCCGCGAATAGGCCGGTGCAGGCTTACAGAGGCTTCTCGAAAATCTTCGAATTACGCTGGTAGTTGTACAGCGAAGCTCGTGCCGCCGGCAGGCGCTCTACGCCGCTGGGCGCAAACCCGCGTTCACGGAACCAGTGCGCCGTGCGCGTGGTAAGCACGAACAAGGTATTCAACCCCAACTGCTTCGCCCGCCCCTCGATGCGTTCGAGCAGCTCGTCCCCGCGCCCGCCATGGCGGTACTCCGGGTTTACCGCCAGGCACGCCAGTTCTCCCGCCTGGGAATCGGCAATCGGGTACAGCGCCGCACAGGCGATGATCATGCCCTCACGCTCGACCACGCTGAATTGTTCGATCTCACGCTCCAGCACCTCACGCGAACGACGCACCAGAATACCCTGCTCTTCGAGCGGGCTGATCAACTCCAGCAAGCCACCGACATCGTCGATGGTCGCCTCGCGCACCACTTCGAACTGCTCCTGCGACACCAGCGTACCGCCACCCTCACGGGTGAACAGCTCGGTCAGCAGCGCACCATCCTCGGCATAACTGACAATGTGGCTACGCGCCACGCCACCTTTGCACGCCTCGGCGGCGGCATCCAGCAGTTCGCCCTGGTAATCGCTGCCCAGGCGCGCCAGGTGCGGGGCGATCTGCTGTGGGCGCAGTTCACGCACCAGCTTGCCGTTTTCGTCCAGCAGCCCGGGCTCGGCGCCGAACAGCAGCAGCTTGTCGGCGCCCAGTTCGATGGCTGCGCGAGTGGCAACGTCTTCACAGGCCAGGTTGAAGATTTCCCCGGTCGGCGAATAGCCCAGTGGCGACAGCAGCACGATGGAGCGCTCGTCGAGCAGGCGGCTGATGCCCTTGCGGTCGACCCGGCGCACTTCGCCAGTGTGGTGGTAATCCACCCCTTCGAGCACACCGATCGGCCGTGCCGTGACCAGGTTGCCGGAGGCCACGCGCAGGCGTGAACCCTGCATCGGCGAGGCAGCGATGTCCATCGACAGGCGCGCCTCGATGGCCAGGCGCAGGGCGCCGACAGCGTCGATCACGCAGTCCAGGGTGGCGGCATCGGTAATGCGCATGCCCCGGTGGTAATGCGGGGTCAGGCCGCGATCCGCGAGGCGGCTTTCGATCTGCGGACGCGAACCATGCACCAGCACCAGGCGCACACCCAGGCTGTGCAGCAGCACCAGGTCGTGGACGATATTGCCGAAATTCGGGTGTTCAACCCCATCGCCGGGAAGCATGACCACGAACGTGCAATCGCGATGGGCATTGATGTAGGGGGAGGCATGACGCAGCCAGTTGACGTATTCGGGCATGACAGGGCCTGTGGATAAAGGGGACGGAGAACGGTGGATGACACGGCGTTCAGGATCATCGTCGGAACAGGCTTGCGGTCACGCGCGGTCTCCTCTAGGCAAGAACGAATCAACAGGGTGGACGTTTAGCTCAGGCAATAATGCCGGATCAGGTCACGCAATAGACGCACGGTAGGCTCGATTCGCGACATTTCAAGGTATTCGCCAGGCTGGTGGGCGCAGGCGATGTCGCCTGGGCCCAGTACGATGGTCTGGCAACCAAGCTGCTGAAGATAAGGCGCTTCGGTACCGAATGCTACCGCTTCGGCGCGGTGGCCGGTGAGGCGCTCGGCCACTTGTACCAGTTCGGCATCGGCGGCCTGCTCGAACGGTGGCACCTCAGGGAACAGCGGTGCGTAGTCGATACGCACCTCATGGCGCTCGGCCACCGGCTGCAACTTGCCACGGATGGCGGCGCGCAGCTGTTCGACATCCATGCCTGGCAGGGGGCGCAGGTCGAACTCCAGGGCGCACTGGCCGCAAATGCGGTTGGGGTTGTCACCGCCGTGGATGCAGCCGAAGTTCATGGTTGGCGTGGGTACGGTGAACTGCGGGTTGCTGAAGGTCGCCTGCCACTGCCGGCGCAGCCCCATCAACTCACCCATCACCTCATGCATGGCCTCCATCGCGCTATGGCCCAGGCTCGGGTCGGACGAATGGCCGCTGCGCCCGAGGATGTCAATGCGGTCCATGAGGATGCCCTTGTGCATGCGGATCGGCCGCAAGCCCGTGGGCTCGCCGATCACCGCCGCGCGGCCGAGCGGCTGGCCGGCTGCAGCCAGAGCGCGAGCGCCGGACATGGAGCTTTCTTCATCACAGGTGGCGAGGATCAGCAGCGGCTGCTTGAAGTCGTGCTCCAGCAGCGGGATCACCGCCTCGATGACCAAGGCGAAAAAGCCTTTCATGTCGCAGCTGCCCAGGCCCACCCAGCGGCCATCAACCTCAGTGAGCTTGAGCGGGTCGCTGGACCACAGCTGTTCATCGTAGGGCACCGTGTCACTGTGACCGGCCAGCACCAGGCCACCAGGGCCGCTACCGCGGCCAGCCATCAGGTTGAACTTGCCAGGGCTGACCTGCTGGATGTCACAACGGAAGCCCAGATCGCCCAGCCAACCGGCCAGCAGGTCGATGACCTGGCGGTTGGACTGGTCCAGGGCGGCTTGGGTGCAACTGACCGAGGGCGCGGCGATCAAGGCGGCAAACTGGTCTTTCAGCGTCGGCAACGGCATGCGCATACTCCTCGGAAGCGTTGCCCATCATAGGACTATCCGCCGTCTGGAATAAACCGTTGGCGGCCGACTCCTGTAGACTGCCCTGCAACGACGCCCCTCCTTCGAGCCTGTGATGCACAAAGAAACCGAACTCAAGCTCCGCGCCAGCCGCGATACCCTGGCCGCCCTGCGTGAACACCCCCTGCTGAAAAAGCGCAACAAGTCCGGCTGGCAGACCCGCGAGCTGCTGAATCAGTACTTCGACACCCCCGAGCGCGACCTCTCCGCCGCCCGTGTCGCCCTGCGCCTGCGCCGCGACGGCGAGGAGGTCATCCAGACCCTGAAGTGCCGCGGCCAGAGCGTCGCCGGGCTGTCCGAACGCAACGAATACGAATGGCACCTGGACAAGGTCAAGCTCGACCTGAAAAAACTCGACGCCACCTGCTGGCCCGAGCAGCTGGCCGAGCTGGACAAAAAAACCATCAAGCCGCTGTTCACCACCGACTTCACCCGCGAATACGCTGAAATCAGCTGGGGCCGCGGCAAGAGCAAGGTGGTGATCGAAGCGGCGCTGGACCAGGGCTTCGTGATTGCTGGCAAGCGCAAGGAAGCAATCTGCGAGGTGGAGCTGGAGCTGCGCGAAGGCGCCCCTGAAGCGCTGCTGGAGCTGGCCGCCGAACTGGCCGCAAGCTTGCCACTGATGCCGTGCGACATCAGCAAGGCCGAACGCGGCTACCGCCTGCTGGAGCCGGACAGCTACGAGCTGGGCCTGCCGGCGACCGAGCTGAGCCCCGATATGGCCGTGGACGATGCCTTCACCGCGCTCGCCTGGCAATTGCTGGGCAGCAGCCAGCGCCTGGCCGAACAGTACCGCCACAATGGCCACTGGCGCCTGCTGCAAGACTGGGTGCAGTGCCTGGCCGAACTGCGCGCACTGGTTGCCAGCCTGGGCCAGGCTGCGCCACGCGCCACCACCCGCGAATTGCGCGCCAGCCTCGATGCGCTGCTGGAAGACTGGCGCCCGCTGGTGCAGGCCGGCAATGACGACGAAGACATCCGCCGTGCGGCGCCAGAGCAGTTCAGCGACGAACTCGAAGACGTACGCTGGGGCCAGTTCTCCCTGGAAACTTCGCGTTGGCTGCTGGCCCGTGCCTGGACCGTGGAGCGCAAGGGCCGTGGCGAGCGCCAGGGCAAGGCGCAGCTGGCCAGCTGGCTGGCGCACCTGCTGGGCGAAGAAGGCCGCTCGCTGAAGCTGCCGCTGTATACCCAGCGCCCGGAAGACCTGGCCGAGCAGCTGCCGCGTATCGAACAGCTGCTGGCCTGGCTGCACCATGCCCGCCAGGTGCTCGAAGCGCCGCAAATGGACCGGCTGTATGGCGACCTGAAAAAACTGCACGAGCTGGCGGAACTGCCGATCAGCGATGAAGTGCTGGAAGCGCGGGTCGAGCAGGCTCGGGCTGTAGATCAAAGCCGGGGCTGGAAGCACCTGCTCAAGGCTTGATTCGCTTCGCGGATAAATCCGCTCCTACAGGCCCTGCGCAGCATTCAGGCTTCGTGCAATTCCTGTGGGAGCGGGCGAGCCCGCGAAGGCCTCATCTCGATAGTGGCAAGCTGGTAGTAGACTTGATCTCCGACAGCGCCACGATCGAGTTCACTTCCTGGATCCCTGGCACGTTCGATAGCTTTTCGAAGAAGAAGCGTTCATAAGCCTCGATATCCGCAGTGACGATACGCAGCAAAAAGTCCACCGCCCCCATCAGCACATAGCACTCCAGCACTTCCGGAAAGCCGCGGATCGCCTCGGTGAACTCGGCGAAGTTGGAACGGCCGTGGGCGTTCAGTTTCACCTCGGCGAAGATCTGCGTATTAAGGCCGACCTTCTTGCGATCCAGCAGGGTCACCTGCCCTCGGATCACACCCTCCTCTTTCAACCGTTGAATCCTGCGCCAGCAGGGGGACTGTGACAGCCCTACGCGATCGGCGATCTGCGCACTGGACAGCGATGCATCCTCTTGCAGGAGTTCGAGAATGCGTCGGTCATAGGCATCCAGTTCGCCTTGCATGAATAATTCTCCAAACCACACTTATTCGAATTGAACGATCGGTAGTACACGGGATTTGATGGAATCATAGCGAAAAAATACCGGCCCGGACGTGCAAAAATTTCTCCCATATTTGCGGAGACCAGCATGAACGCACTCGAACGCCCACAGCCCCGCAGCGATGCCTGGGCCGCCAACGCCAGCCACAGCAACGTACGCTATCGCCTGCAGGCCGAAGCCGAGCCGGATACCCTGTGCCGGGTGCTCAACTTGTTTGCCTTGCAGTTCCTCACGCCGCACACGGTGCATGTCCGCCAGCAGGATGACTGGCTCGATATCGAAGTCGGTATCGGCGGGCTGAGCTGGCATCGGGCGGAGGTGATTGCACAAAAACTGCGCAACCTGGTGTGCGTCGCGGACGTGAGCCTGGAAAACCTGGCGCGCCTGGAGCTGGCGGTGATCTGACCTCCGGTCGCGCAAAATCCTGAAAACCTTTGCCGCGCCTCGCCCAGCCTGGCCCGGCTAGCCTTGCATCAGGATCCCCGAAGGTACGGACGCCGTTATGTTCCTCCCCAACGAGCAACCCCTCGACCTCAAAACCCTGCTGGATGCCTTGCAAGCCGACCAGCACCTGAACGCCAACGATTGCTGCCAGGTTCGCGAACAGGCGTCTCGCTACAGTGCTCACCACCCGCTTGAAACCATCGCGGCCGTGGGCTTGGAAGACCGCAGTCAGCCCGGTCAATGGCTGAATCTGGATACCCTCTGCCAGTGGTTGGCGCGAAAGGTCGGCCAGCCTTACCTGCACCTCGACCCCATGCAACTCGACCTGGCCCAGGTCAATGGCCTGATCTCACCGGCCTTCGCGCAACGCCACGGCATCCTGATCGTGGCCAACGACGCCAACGCCATCACCGTGGCCAGCGCTGAGCCCTGTCAACAGCTGTGGCAGGCCGACCTGGCGCGCAGCCTGGGCAAGCCAATACGCCGCGTACTGGCCAGCCCGCTGCAACTCCGCCAACTGGGCCAGTCGCTGTTTCGCCTGGCGCACTCGGTACAAGGTGCGCAGCACCAGCAAGCCGCCAGCCTGGGCGAGCTGGAGCATTTGCTTGAACTCGGCAAGCGTCAGGCGCAGGCCACGGCAGACGACGCGCACATCGTGCATATCGTCGACTGGCTGCTGCAGTACGCCATCGAGCAACGCGCCAGCGATATCCATCTGGAGCCGCGTCGCGAACAAGGCCATCTGCGCTACCGCATCGACGGGCTGCTGCACACGGTCTACACCTTTCCGGCCAACGTCACGCTCGCCGTGGTCAGCCGCCTGAAACACCTGGGCCGCATGGATGTTGCGGAAAAGCGCCGGCCGCAGGATGGCCGGGTAAAGAGCAGCCTGCCAGGCGGTAGCGAGGTGGAGCTGCGCCTTTCGACACTGCCTACACCCTTTGGTGAAAAGCTGGTGCTGCGCTTGTTCGACCCTCGGCAATTGCAGGAAAACTTCGACCAGTTGGGCCTGGAGGGCGAACAACTGGCCCAGTGGCAAACACTGCTGCAGCGCCGCCAGGGCATCCTGCTGGTCACCGGGCCTACCGGCTCCGGCAAAACCAGCACGCTGTACGCCAGCCTCAAGCAACTGGCTACGCCACAGGTCAATCTGTGCACCATCGAAGACCCGATCGAGCGGCTGGAGCCGGCGTTCAACCAGTTGCAGGTGCAGCCTGCCCTGGGCCTGGGTTTTGCCGATGGCGTGCGCGCGCTGCTGCGCCAGGACCCGGACATCATCATGATCGGCGAAATTCGCGACCGCGAGACTGCACTGGTGGCCGTTTAGGCTGCGCTCACCGGGCATCTGGTGCTTTCGACCCTGCATACCAATGACACGTGTAGCGCCATTACCCGCCTGCTGGAGCTGGGCGTGGCCGACTACCTGATCCGCGCGACCCTGGGCGGAATCATGGCCCAACGCCTGGTGCGCTTGTTGTGCGACACGTGCCAGGGCCTCCCATCGAGCGATCCGTGCCAGGGCTGCCGGGGTACCGGCTACCGTGGCCGCACAGGCTTGTTCGAATTGTTGATCCCGAGCGAGAGCCTGCGTGCACGGATAAGCGCCAGCACCGACCTGGCAGAACTGCAGCGCCAGGCTCTAGCCGACGGGTTACAGGATTTACGCAGCTGCGGGGAGGCGAAAGCGGCCCGTGGGCTGACCCGTCCCGAGGAGGTATTGCGGGTCTGCTCCTGAGCAAAAAACCTATGTATTCAAGGAACTTGCGCCCGTTTCTCTGGATCAAAGCGGCCATCCCCCAACCCTCACCCTTCGAGGTGTTTCATCATGCGTCTCCAAACCGCCATTGCAGCGGCTGCCCTGCTTTCGCTGCCCGTTGGCTCTGCCATGGCCGATACCTTCTGGCGTAACGTAATGACCTCTGGCGCGACCACCGCGTCGAGCTATATCACTTCGCACGATCACAAGCTGGTACTCGCGGCGCAGGATGACGCCGGCAGCTTCGTCGCCAGCGAGGGCGCAATCCGCGGGCCGTTCCTGGAGCAGGCGCTGCAGCAGGTGCGCGCTGAAAACCCAGGCCTTGAGGCCTCTGACATGGATCTGGCCAACGCCATCCTGGCCAAGAACGCGGTAGCCGAATAACCGCGCCGCCTGCTTCGCGGGTTTACCCGCGAAGAGGCCTACGCCGATCCTGTGCCTTACCGGTAAGCCTCTACCGGCACGCAAGCACAGAACAGATTCCTGTCCCCATACACATTGTCGACCCGGTTCACCGCTGGCCAGTACTTGTGCAAGCGCACGTGGGCACTGGGCGCAATGGCCTGTTCCAGGCTGTAAGGCCGGTTCCAGGGTGCCAATACATCGGCCAGGGTGTGTGGCGCATGCTTGAGCGGATTGTCCTCTGCCGGCCAGTTACCCTCCTGCACCTCGGCAATCTCTGCCCGAATCGCCAACATCGCGTCGACAAACCGGTCCAGTTCGGCCTTCGACTCGCTTTCCGTGGGCTCAACCATCAAGGTTCCCGGCACCGGGAACGACATGGTCGGGGCATGGAAGCCATAGTCCATCAGGCGCTTGGCAACGTCCTCCTCGGTGATGCCGGTCTGCGCCTTGAGCGGCCGCAGGTCGAGGATGCACTCATGGGCCACGCGCTGATTGCGCCCGCGATACAGCACCGGGAACGCGCCACCGAGCTGGCTGGCCAGGTAGTTGGCCGAGAGGATCGCCACCTCGCTGGCATCGGCAAGCTGCGGGCCCATCATGGCGATATACATCCAGCTGATCGGCAGGATGCTCGCACTGCCCCAGGGCGCGGCGCTGACTGCAGTGTTGTTCGGGTCCAGCCCCGGCACCGGGACGACCGGATGGCTGGCGACGAACGGCTGCAGATGAGCACGAATGCCAATCGGCCCCATGCCTGGGCCACCACCGCCATGAGGGATGCAGAACGTCTTGTGCAGGTTCATGTGCGAAACATCGGCGCCAATGTCCGCCGGCCGCGCCAGACCGACCTGAGCGTTGAGGTTGGCGCCATCCATGTACACCTGGCCACCGTGCTGGTGAACCACCTCGCAAATTTCGCGGATGCCCTCTTCATACACACCATGGGTCGAGGGATAGGTGATCATCAGGCACGACAGCCTGGCCCCGGCGGCATGGGCCTTGGCCTTGAGGTCTTCGAGGTCGACGTTGCCAGCATCGTCGCAATCGACGATCACCACCTCCATGCCAGCCATCTGCGCCGAGGCTGGATTGGTGCCGTGGGCCGACGATGGAATCAGGCAAAGCGTGCGCTGGGGCTCATGGCGGCTGCGGTGATAACGGGTGATGGCCATGAGCCCGGCGTATTCACCTTGGGCGCCGGAGTTGGGTTGCATGCAGATGGCGTCGAAGCCGGTAATCGCGCACAACCAGCCTTCCAGCTCATCGATCATCGCCTTGTAGCCCATGGCCTGCGCGGCGGGGGCAAAGGGGTGCAGCTGGGCGAAGGCAGGCCAGGTGATGGGAATCATCTCGCTGGTGGCATTGAGCTTCATGGTGCAGGAGCCGAGCGGGATCATCGACTGGTTCAGCGCCAGGTCCTTGCTTTCCAACTGTTTGAGGTAGCGCAGCATCTCGGTTTCGCTGTGATGCAGGTTGAACACCGGGTGGCTGAGGAATGGCGTGCGTCGCACCAGCGCAGCGGGGATGCCTTCGGGCAGCGCCTGCTGGTCGAGCGCGGCGATGACCAGGCCGTGATCGACGCCCAGGAAAATGTCGAGCAGCCGCTGCACGGTGGCTTCGTTGCAGGTTTCGTCCAGGCTCACGCCCAGATGGCCGCGCCCCAGGATGCGCAGGTTGATGCGCGCAGCCTCGGCGCTTTCAATGATCGCTGCCTGGGCGCCACCGACATCGAGGGTCAGGGTGTCGAAAAAGTGCTGATTGAGGCGCTTGATGCCTTTGGCCTCAAGGCCTGCGGCTAGCACAAAGGTCAACCGGTGCACCCGCTGGGCAATGCGCTGCAGGCCTTCCGGGCCGTGATACACCGCGTAGAAGCCAGCGATATTGGCCAGCAGCACCTGAGCGGTGCAGATGTTGGAGTTGGCCTTTTCGCGGCGGATATGCTGCTCTCGCGTCTGCAGGGCCATGCGCAGTGCCGTGTTGCCACGCGCATCGCGGGACACGCCGATGATGCGCCCGGGCATCGCTCGCTTGTACTCGTCACGGCAGGCGAAGTAGGCCGCGTGCGGACCTCCGTAGCCCATCGGTACGCCAAAACGCTGGGTCGAACCCAGCACCACATCGGCACCCAGCTCGCCGGGCGGTGTCAGCACCACCAGGCTGAGCAGGTCGGCAGCGACGCAGGCCAAGGCCTGCTGGCTGTGCAACTGGTCGATCAGCGGGCGCAGGTCGCGCACCTCGCCGTGGGTATCCGGGTATTGCAGCAAGGCACCGAAGACCTGGTGCCTGGAGAGGTTATCCACCGCGTCGATGATCAACTGGAAACCAAACCCTTCGGCGCGGGTTTTCAGCACCGACAAGGTCTGTGGATGGCAATGTTCATCGGCAAAGAACGCGTTGCTCTTGTTGCGCGCCACTCGCTTGGCCAGGGCCATGGCTTCGGCAGCTGCCGTGGCCTCGTCGAGCAGTGACGCGTTGGCCAGCGCCAGGCCAGTGAGGTCGATGACCATCTGCTGGAAGTTGAGCAGCGCCTCCAGGCGGCCTTGGGCGATTTCGGGCTGATAGGGCGTGTATGCGGTGTACCAGCCGGGGTTTTCCAGCACATTGCGCAGGATGACCGTAGGCGTGACGGTGCCGTGGTAGCCCATGCCGATGAGGCTGGTCCACACCTGGTTCTGCTCGGCGAAGCCGGCGAGCCTGGCCAACGCAGCCTGTTCATCGAGGGCCGGTGGCAGGTCAAGGGCGCGGTTGAAGCGGATGCCAGGCGGCACGGTCTGCTCGATCAGCTCACTGCGGCTGTCGAGGCCAAGGGTGCTGAGCATTGCTTGCTGCTCCGAGGCATCGGGCCCCAGATGGCGGCGCAGGAAAGGGTTGAGCTCTTGCAGTTGATGCAGGGATGGCGACTGGGACATGTCGACGCTCTCTTCCTAGCCAGGTCTCATGGAGACTTATAAGTCTAGGAAGGGATCGGCGATGGTGCGGGAAAACTTGTTTCAGCAGGCTCGCGTCTTCGCGGCCAAAGCCGCTCCTGCAGGGGAATGCACAGGCCTTGAATGCGGCACTGTACCTGCAGGAGCGGCTTCAGCCGCGAAGCAGGCGACGCGGTTTTACTCGCCGATAGCGGCTTTGTAGCCAGCGGCATCCAGCAGCTTGTCCAGATCAGCCGGGTTGCTTGGCTTGAGCTTGAAGATCCACGACGCGTAAGGTTCTTCGTTGAGCAGTTCCGGGCTGTCGGCCAGCTCTTCGTTGACCGCGATCACTTCGCCGGCAACCGGGGCATAGATGTCGGAAGCGGCCTTGACCGATTCGACCACGCCAGCAGCGTCGCCAGCAGCGAACACCTTGCCGACTTCGGCCAGCTCGACGAACACCACGTCACCCAGCGCCTGCTGGGCGTGGTCGCTGATGCCGACGGTAACAGTGCCGTCGGCTTCCAGGCGCGCCCACTCGTGGCTTTCGGCGAAACGCAGATCGGCGGGGATATTGCTCATGTCTTGAATTCCTCGTTTGGGTCAGCGGTTCGGCCCGCCGTTGAATGTTCAGATCAAAATCTTGCCATGGCGCACGAAGGTCGGTTTGACCACCCGCACCGGGTACCATTTGCCGCGGATCTCGACCTCGGCGCGGTCACCGGTGGCCATGGGCACGCGCGCCAAGGCGATGGACTTGCTCAGCGTAGGCGAGAAACTACCACTGGTGATCTCTCCTTCGCCAATCCCGGCTACACGAACCACCTGGTGAGCCCGCAGAACGCCGCGCTCTTCCAGCACCAGGCCAACCAGTTTTTCCTGCACGCCACGCTCGATTTCCGCCAGCAGGCTGGTACGGCCGACAAAGTTGCGCTCTGCCGGCTCCCAGGCAATGGACCAGCCGAGGTTCGAGGTCAACGGGGTGTGGCTTTCGTCGATGTCCTGGCCGTACAGGTTCATGCCGGCTTCCAGACGCAGGGTATCGCGCGCGCCCAAGCCGCTCGGCGCGATGCCGGCGCCGACCAGGTCGTTGAAGAAGGCGACGGCCTGATCGCCCGGCAGGATGATCTCCAGGCCGTCTTCACCGGTGTAGCCGGTACGGGCGATGAACCAGTTGCCTTCGGCAACACCTTCGAACGGGCGCAGTTCACGGATCAGCGCGGCACGGGCAGGGCTCAGCAGCGCGGCGACTTTCTCGCGGGCATTCGGCCCCTGGATGGCGAGGATGGCCAGGTCGGGGCGAACGTCGAACGATACGCTGAAACCGGCGCTCTGCAGCTCCAGCCAGGCTTTGACCTTGTCCCGCGTGGCCGCGTTGGTGACCAGGCGGTAACCGCTCTGGGTACGGTAAACGATCAGATCGTCGATGACCCGGCCGTCTTCGTTGAGCAATGGGCTGTAAAGGGCCTTGCCAGTGCTGTCGAGACGGGCCACGTCGTTGGCCAGCAAACGCTGCAGCCAGGGAGTGGCATCTTCACCGGCAATGTCGATGACCGTCATGTGGGAAACATCGAAGACACCGCAGTCGCTGCGCACCTGATGGTGCTCCTCGACCTGCGAGCCATAGTGCAGCGGCATGTCCCAGCCGCCGAAATCGACCGTCTTGGCGCCGAGCGCCAGGTGCAAGTCGTACAAAAGCGTGCGCTGTCCCATGGGTTTCTCCTTCCGGGCGTGGCGAAGCGGCGGCGGTCGATGACGTTTGATCGTCAGCTCTTCTTGTAGGACCCGCCGCGCGAATGCCGCGCATTGTAGCGGCAAGGGCGCAAGCTGGCATCCTTAGTGACTGTGACCCGGACGACGCGCTGAACGACGGATCAGCCCGATGACCGGCAGCAACCCTACCAGCACCAACGTCAACGCCGGCAGCGAGGCACGCGCCCATTCGCCTTCGCTGGTCATCTCGAACACCCTGACTGCCAGGGTGTCCCAGCCGAACGGGCGCATCAGCAAGGTGGCGGGCATTTCCTTGAGCACATCGACGAACACCAGCAACGCGGCGCTCAAGACCCCTGGCACCAGCAGCGGCAGATACACCTTGAAAAACAACCGCACGCCACCGACGCCAAGACTGCGCGAGGCTTCCGGCAAGGAGGGGCGGATGCGCTCCAGGCTGCTCTCCAACGGGCCATGGGCCACGGCGATGAAGCGCACCAGGTAAGCCAGCAGCAAGGCCGCCAGGCTGCCCAACAGCAGCGGCTTGCCTGCACCACCCAACCAGCTGGAAAGCGGAATGACCAGCTGATTGTCGAGGTAACTGAACGCCAGCATGATGGAGACCGCCAGCACCGAGCCAGGTAAGGCATAGCCCAGGTTGGCCAGGCCAACGCCAGCGCGAATGCCGACCGTCGGCGCCTGACGGCGGGCGAAAGCCAGCAGCAATGCCACGCAAACGGTAATCAGAGCGGCCATGCCGCCCAGGTACAGCGTGTGCAGCACCAGGCCGACATACCGCTCGTCCAGGTCATGCCGACCGCGCTGCCAGCACCACACCAGCAACTGCAGCAGTGGAATGACGAATGCGCAGGCGAACACCAGCAGGCACCAGCCGCTGGCGAGCAGCGCCTTGGCCCCGCGCAAGTGATAGAGCGCATGCCCGCGCGGGCGTTCGTTGCCGCTGCGGGTTGCGCCACGGGCGCGGCGCTCGCCGTACAGCACCAGCATTACCGCGAGCAACAGCAGACTGGCCAGCTGGGCTGCGCTGGACAGGCTGAAGAAGCCGTACCAGGTCTTGTAGATCGCCGTGGTGAAGGTATCGAAGTTGAACACCGCCACTGCACCGAAATCGGCCAGGGTCTCCATCAGCGCCAGGGCGACGCCCGCGCCAATCGCAGGCCGCGCCATTGGCAAAGCCACCCGCCAGAAGGCCTGCACGGGCGACAGGCCGAGTACCCGGGCGGCCTCCATCAAACCCTTGCCCTGGGCCAGGAACGCCGAGCGCGCCAACAGGTAGACGTAGGGGTAGAACACCAGCACCAGGACGAAGATCACCCCACCGGTGGAGCGGACCCGTGGCAGGCGCATGGGCCCGAACACCTCGCGCAAGGCGCTCTGCACAGGGCCGGCAAAGTCCAGCAAGCCGACGAAGACAAAGGCCAGCACATAGGCCGGGATGGCGAACGGCAGCATCAGCGCCCAGTCGAGCCAGCGCCGGCCGGGGAACTCGCAGAGGCTGGTCAGCCAGGCCAGGCTGACGCCGAGCAGGGTCACCCCGATACCAACGCCGACCACCAAGGTCGCGGTATTGCCCAGCAGGCGTCCCATCTGGGTGTCGAGCAGGTGCGACCAGATCTGCAGGTCGACCGACTGCCAGGACAGCAGCAGCACGCTCAGGGGCAGGAGCACCAGGGCGGCGGTCAGGGTGACCGGGAGATACCAGCGGCGTTGGGCAGTATGGGGCAAGGTTGGATTCTCGATTGCGCTGGCGGCCTGCTACTTAATTCCAGCCAGCGCGATCCATCAGGCGAATAGCTTCGGCCTGGCGCTTGCCGGCCACTTCAACGGGAATGCTGTCAGCCTTGAAGCTTCCCCAAGCCACCACTTCGTCCGACGGTTTGACCTTCGGGTTGGCCGGGAACTCCTGGTTGATGTCGGCAAACAGCTTCTGCGCCTTCTCGCCAGTCATCCATTCCACCAGCTTCCTCGCGGCTTCCGGGTGCGGCGCATGCTTGGTCAGGCCGATGCCCGACAGGTTGACATGCACGCCGCGGTCGCCCTGGTTGGGCCAGAATATCTTCACCGGCAGTTTTGGGTTCTGCGCGTGCAGGCGACCGTAGTAGTAGGTGTTGACCACCCCGACATCGCACTGGCCGGCCTCGATGGCCTGGATCACCGAATTGTCGTCAGAGAACACATCGGTGGCCAGGTTGCCGACCCAGCCTTTGACGATCTGCTCGGTCTTGGCCTCACCGTGGTTCTCGATGAGCGTGGCGGTCAGCGACTGGTTGTACACTTTCTTCGCCGTGCGCAGGCACAGGCGGCCTTCCCAGTGCTTGTCGGCAAGGGCTTCGTAGGTGCTCAGCTCAGCCGGTTTTACCCGTTCGGTGGAGTAGACGATGGTCCGTGCGCGCAGGCTCAGGCCGGTCCAGTCATGGGATGAGGCACGGTACTGTGGTGGGATGTTCTGGTCGATGATGGCCGACTTGATCGGCTGCAGGATGCCCATCTGCTCGGCCTGCCACAGGTTGCCGGCATCGACGGTGAGCAGCAAGTCGGCCACACCGTTCTCGCCCTCGGCCTTGATGCGCTGCATCAGCGGGGCTTCCTTGTCGGTGATGAACTTGACCTTGACCCCCGTCTCGGCGGTGTAGGCGTCGAATACCGGCTTGATCAGCTCGTCGATGCGCGAGGAGTACACCACCACTTCGTCCGCCGCCTGAGCGGTGCCGCCGAACAGGGTCAGGGCCAGGGCGGCCAGTAGGGGCTTGCGTGGCAACATGGAAAGCACTCCTCGGATCGTATGAGAGGCGCAAATGGTAGTGAATCCCATTTTCCAGCTCATCATCAGAGCAGTTACCGGATGTTGCAGAGGGACGCAAAGCGCCCCCGTGGTCTCAAGCCTTGGCCAGTTCCGGCAGGTCCCCGGTCAGCCCCAACGCCTGGCGCACGAACATCGCCTTGGCCTCCGGCATCTGCTCCACCAGCTTCAACCCGCTGTTACGCAACCAGCGCAACGGCAACGGATTGGCCTGGAACAACCGCTCGAAACCTTCCATTGCCGCCATCAACGCAAGGTTGTGCGGCATGCGCCGGCGCTCATAACGGCTGAGCACTTTCACATCCGCCAACCGCTCGCCACGCTCGCTGGCATGCTCCAGCACCTCGGCCAACACCGCAGCATCGAGAAAGCCCAGGTTGACGCCTTGCCCGGCCAACGGGTGGATGGTGTGTGCGGCATCGCCAATCAGCACCAGCCCTTCGTCCACGTAGCGCTTGGCGTGACGCTGGCGCAACGGCACGCAGACGCGCGGGTCGGCCTCCAGCACCTCACCCAGTCGCCCCTCGAAGGCCCGCGCCAAAGCCTTGAGGAAGGCCGGCTCATCCAGCGCCATGATCTGCTCGGCCTGCTCCGGAGTCGTCGACCAGACAATCGAGCACCAATCCTGCTTGCCGTCACGCGACAGCGGCAGGAAGGCCAGCGGCCCCTCGTCGGTGAAGCGCTGCCAGGCGGTGGCCTGGTGCGCAGCGCTGCAGCGCACACTGGTGACGATCGCATGGTGCAGGTAGTCCCACTCCCGCGTCTCGCAGCCAGCCAGGCGGCGCACCGCCGAGTTGGCACCGTCGGCGGCCACCACCAGCGGCGTACGCAACTGACGGCCATCGGCCAGGGTCAGCAGCCACTCGTCACCGGAGCGGCGCAGCTGCTCCAGGCGGGCATTGGGCAGCAGGCCGATGTCGCTATCGTGCAGGCGCTCCAGCAGCCCGTCCTGCACCACCCGGTTCTCGACGATATGGCCGAGCACCTGGGCATGCACACTGGCGGCCGAGAAATGTATCTGACCGGTACCGCTGCCGTCCCACACATGCATGTCGGAATACGGCGACACGCGCCGCCCGGCGATGCCGTCCCAGGCCCCGAGGCGTTCGAGGATGCGCTGGCTGGCCGCCGACAGGGCACTGACCCGCGGCTCGAACGGTGCATCGGCGTCGAACGGTTTGACCGACAGCGAGCCGCCGTCGAGCAGGACAATTTCCAGGCCGCTATGGCGAAGCGCCAGGGCCAGGGCGCTGCCGACCATACCGGCACCGACAATCAACAGATCTGCGCGCATTTCCATGCCTTACGCCTGCCTCGCTTGCGGCTTGAGCCGCACGTATAGGGTTTTATCGACCCGTGCCACCAGCTCGCCGGCTTCGTCACGGATATCGACCTGCACACGCGGCAGGTACTTCTTGCCGGTGGCCGTCTGTTGGCGGATGTCGTCCAGCAGCGCGTCATCGACGTGGAATTCGGCGTACACCGTGCCCTTGCCCGGCGCAATGAAATCGATGCTGGCAGCCTTGTCCCAGACAATGTATTCGCGGCCCAGCTGCTCGATCAGCAGCAACATGTAGAACGGGTCGACCATCGAATACAGGCTGCCGCCGAACTGGGTACCGACGTAGTTGCGATTCCAGCGGGTCAGCTTCATGCGTACCTTGACGCTGCGCATGTCCGGGCTGATGTGCTGGATGTGGATGCCTGCGCCGAGGTACGGCGGGTAGACATTCAGCAGCCAGCGCAACATGCGCGCGCGGCGCGCCAGCCTGCGCGGGTTGCTCATGCCTGGCCCCGCGGATCGGGGCGGGTCCCGAGGCCCATGGCCTGGCGAGCGAACCAGCTTTTTGCCGGTGGCAACAGGTCAAGCCCGAGCAGGCCGATGTTGCGCCCGGCCGCCAGCAGTGGCTGGTTGCTGCCGAACAGGCGGGTGACCTGGTCGGAGAAGCCGATGGTCAGGGCCTGGTCGAGGCGCTGGCGCTGGTGATAGGCCTGCAAAGTGGCGAGATCGCCCGGATGCTGCGGGCCGAGCAGCAGCGCGTCGGCCAGCGCCTGCACATCACGCAGCGACAGGTTGAAACCCTGGCCGGCAATCGGGTGCAGGCTGTGCGCGGCGTTGCCCAGCACCACCAGGTGTGGACGAACCTGCTCCTGGGCTTCGATCAGTGCCAGCGGGTAGAGATGCCTGGCACCGACTTGGCGCAGGCCGCCGAGCCGATAACCAAAGGCATCCTGCAACTCCCGCAGGAAACTGCGCTCGTCGATCTCGGCCAGACGCTTGGCATCCATCCCCTGGCGCGTCCAGACCAGCGCGCAGCGGTTTTCCGGCAGTGGCAGCAAGGCCATGGGACCCTGCTCGGTGAAACGCTCAAAGGCTTGGCCGCGGTGGGCCTCGCCGGGTGTGATGTTGGCGATCAGCGCGCTTTGCTCGTAGGGCGTACGGCGCACGTGGATACCCAACTGCTCACGCAGGCCGGAGCGGCCACCGTCAGCCAGCACCGCCAGGTCACACTCCAGGCTGGTGTCGTCGTCCAGCAGCAGGCGGTAGCCACCCTCGATGGCTTGCATCGCCTTCACTTCGGCCGGGCAGCGCCAGCTCACCACCTCACTGTCCAGCCCTTGCCACAGGCACTGCCCGAGCCAGGCGTTCTCCACCACGTATCCCAGGGCCGGCACGCCTTCTTCCATGGCGTCCAGGCGGGTGGCGCCGAAACGGCCACGGTCGGAAACCTGGATCTGCCGGATCGGCTCGGCGCGCGGGCTGATGGTTTGCCAAAGGCCGAGGTGCTGGTAGATCTGCCGAGTACCGAACGACAGTGCCGAAGAGCGCGCATCGTAGCTGGGCTGGAAGCTGTCGCCGGGGGCGAACGGCTCGATCAGCAGGATCTTCCAGCCGCGCGCCTTGGCGCCTGCCTGCAGGGCCAAAGCCAGGCTCGCGCCCACCAGCCCGCCACCGATGATCGCCAGGTTGACCCGACTCATGCCGCGTCCTTGCGCGCAGCCTGCATCAGCGCCTCGATCTCGGCGACCGTACGGGGCACACCCGAGGTCAGAATTTCACAACCTTGCTTGGTCACTACCACGTCGTCCTCGATCCTGATACCGATGCCGCGCCATTTCTTCGCGACCTCCTGGTTGTCGGCGGCTATGTAAATGCCTGGCTCGACAGTCAGTGCCATGCCGGGCTCCAGCACCCGCCACTCGCCACCGACCTTGTATTCGCCGACATCGTGCACGTCCATGCCCAGCCAGTGCCCGGCGCGGTGCATGTAGAAAGCCCGGTAAGCCTCGCTGTCGATCAGCGCCTGCACCTCACCCTTGAGCAAACCGAGCGCCACCAGGC
Organism: Pseudomonas urethralis; assembly: GCF_021602465.1. Classification (NCBI taxonomy): domain Bacteria; kingdom Pseudomonadati; phylum Pseudomonadota; class Gammaproteobacteria; order Pseudomonadales; family Pseudomonadaceae; genus Pseudomonas; species Pseudomonas urethralis. The sequence goes on along the minus strand of NZ_BQIJ01000012.1, from coordinate 77,871 downwards.
CCTCGGTGATCACCCGCACGGTCGCCTCATGGGCGTGGTTCCAGTGCTTGCCCGGGGCGATCTCGGCAAAGGCGGCAGCCTGCGCCTTGAGCACCAGCTCATAGATCGCCTTCTGCTCGGGTGAAAAACGCCCGCTGACCGGGAAGGTCCGGGTGATGTCGCTGGCGTAGCAATCGATCTCGCAACCGGCATCGATCAGCACCAGGTCGCCATCCTTGAGCGGCGCATCATTCTGCTGATAGTGCAGGATGCAGCCATTGCGCCCGGCGGCGACGATCGAGCCATAGGCCGGCATCTTCGCCCCACCCTTGCGGAATTCGTAGTCCAGCTCGGCTTCCAGGCTGTACTCGTGCAACCCGGCCCGGCAGGCCTGCATGGCGCGCACATGGGCGCGCGCAGAGATCTGCGCAGCCGCACGCATCACCTTCACTTCCGCTGCCGATTTATACAGGCGCATATCGTGCAGCAGATGATCCAGCGCAACGAACTCGTTTGGCGGCTGGGCGCCGAGGCGCGCCTTGGAGCGGATCACGTTGATCCAGTCCATCAACCGGCGGTCGAACTCAGGGTTGCTGCCCATGGCGCTGTAGACCCGCTCGCGGCCTTCGATCAGGCCCGGCAGGATCTCGTCGATATCGGTGATCGGGAAGGCATCGTCCGCGCCATAGTCACGGATTGCGCCTTCCTGGCCGGCACGCAGCCCGTCCCACTGCTCACGCTCCGGGTTGCGCTCGCGGCAGAACAGCACGTACTCGCCATGCTCGCGGCCAGGGATCAGTGCAATCACCGCCTCAGGCTCGGGGAAGCCGCTGAGGTACTGGAAATCGCTGTCCTGGCGGTACACGTGCTCGACGTCGCGGTTGCGGATGGCAACGGCGGCGGCGGGCAGAATGGCGATGCTGTTGGGGACCATCTGCGCCATCAGCGCCTTGCGCCGACGGGCATACTCGGCCTTGGGTATGTGGCTCATGGGCAGAACTACCCCCGGTTGATCAGTGCAGCGAAGGTTTTGGTGCGGGTGCGGCAGGCGCGGCCAGCTCCGTGTACAGCAGCAGCGGTGCGACGCGCAGGTATTCCATGACTTCCATGTAGTCGCTTTCGCCGTCTTCGGATTCCTCGAGGGCTTCCTGGACCTGGGAAATGGCCACCAGGTCCTGCAGCACTTCCTTGGCTTCGGTAGACAGGTCCTGCCCCCCGGCGTTCAGGCCGAAGCCGGTGATGAAACCCTGGCACCACTGGCCCAGCGCTTCGGCGCGGTCGGCAAGTGCCGCATCGTCGCTCGGCAGCAGCAGGACAATGGCCATGTCTTCGCTGCTCAGCTCGCCCTTGACCATCTCCTGCAGGCCGATCAGGGCATTGCGCACGGCGTCACCGGGTTCGGTTTCCAGCAGTTGGGCGGCATCAGCCAGCCAGGCCTCGGCATCGAAGCCTGCGCCGGCACAACTGCGGCCAATCAGCAGGCCGTGCAGTTCGGCAGGGGTTACAGGGTGGCCATTGCTGGAAAGGAGCATGGCGAAGGCAACGTAAGGCGATTGAGTATTAGGCATGGTCGGCTAGGCGCCAGACGGCGCATTTGACTAGAATGAAGACCTTGTATCCTAGCACCGGCAGGCGCGCCAAGACCATCGGCACTGGCCGCCGCTGCGCCGGGAGAGGCATCCTCGCAGGGTGATTCAACGACGGAGCGAATCGAGTGCAACCCACGCAAGAGAACGACCTGCAAGCGCTGATGAGCCGATTCGAGTTGCTGATTGAACGCATCGAGCAACTAAAACGGCAAAATGCACTCCTAGTAGCTCAGGAAAAATCCTGGCGCGAAGAGCGCGCCCACCTCATCGAAAAGAACGAGATCGCCAAGCGCAAGGTCGAGTCGATGATTTTACGCCTGAAGGCCCTGGAGCAAGACTCATGAGTTCAAGCAATAGCGTCACCGTGCAGATCCTCGACAAGGAGTATTCGATCATCTGCCCGCCGGAAGAGCGCAACAACCTGGTCAGCGCCGCGCGCTACCTGGACGGCAAGATGCGCGAGATCCGCAGCAGCGGCAAGGTGATCGGTGCAGACCGCATTGCGGTCATGGCGGCGTTGAATATCACTCACGAGATGCTGCACCGCCAGGAGGATCGCGCCGACGCCCCAGTGAGTGGCACCAGCCGTGAGCAGGTGCGGGACCTGCTGGAGCGGGTCGATCAGGCGTTGTCCGACGATGCGGGTACCAAAAACGGCTGAGATTGGTATACTGGCGCCACTCCCTGGGGGATGCGCCAGTCGGTTATGTCCCTGAGCCGATACGCACAACCACGGGGGTTGCACGCTGGGGCCGGTGTGCATGTCCGCCAGACGGAAAGCCTTAACGCCCCCTGCAATCTCCACCTTGAACTTTCGGGTTCAAGGGCTACACCGATAGCGGTCTTATCGGGGAGCCTGATTCCTCCTGCCGAGCGCTCAGCTGGGCAATCCGACACTTGGGATAACCAGTGCCATGACCGAAACTGCGTCGCTTTCCCGCCCCCAGCTTCGTCGCCTGCTTCGCAATGCCCGCCGCGCCCTGACACCCGCACAGCAGCACCAGGCCTCACGCGGCCTGTACCGCCAATTGGCGCAGCACCCCTTGTTCCGCCGCGCCCGGCATATCGCCCTGTACCTGCCCAACGACGGTGAAATCGACCCGCGCCTGCTGCTGCGCGAGGCTCAGCGCCGGGGCAAGCGCACTTACCTGCCGGTACTGCACGCCTGGCCGCGCACACGCATGGTGTTCCAGCGTTTCGAGCAGGGCGAAAAACTCAAGCGCAACCGCTTCCGTATTGCCGAGCCATTGACCGACCGTCGGCGCCAGCGCCCGGTCTGGTCGCTGGACCTGATCCTGTTGCCACTGGTCGGCTTCGATGAGGTCGGCGGGCGACTGGGCATGGGCGGGGGGTTCTACGACCGCAGCCTGGCCTACCAGGCACGTCGCAAGACCTGGAAGAAACCATTGCTGCTGGGGCTGGCGCATGAGTGCCAGAAGGTCGAGCGACTGGCGCAAGCCAGTTGGGACGTACCGCTGCAAGGGACGGTCAGCGACCGCAGCTGGTACCTGGCGCCGACCTGAGCGGCGTTAGCGGGTAGTTCAGCGTTTCTGCAGGGTAGCGTCGACCGGTGTCTGATAGGCGGTATCCAGCTTGCGCTCCCAGATACCCTGGGCATAACCGGTGGTGACCACACCAAGGCCAAAGATGAAGACCAGGATCCACAGTAGATCCGGTTTGCGTTGGTTCATCGAAGAATGCCCCCCTAGGCATACGTTCAGGCTCGGCGACCTTCTCGGTGCCGCCGGAGCGTCTAGCTTTAAAATCGGCGCATTTTCCGACAACCTGAGTCGACAACGCAAACGTTGACGCCAACCGGCTGTCGGTTTCGTGCAACAGGTTATTTCAAACCTTTTCAGGAGCAGTATCTATGGCCTATTGGCTGATGAAGTCCGAGCCCGACGAGCTCTCGATCGAAGGCCTTGGTCGGCTGGGCGAGGCGCGCTGGGATGGCGTACGCAACTACCAGGCGCGCAATTTCATACGGGCCATGAGCGTAGGCGACGAGTTCTTCTTTTATCACTCCAGCTGCCCGCAGCCGGGCATAGCCGGCATCGCTCGAATCACTGCAGCGGCCTACCCGGACCCGACGGCACTGGACCCGGAAAGCCACTATTTCGACGCCAAGGCCAATGCCGAGAAGAACCCGTGGAGCGCGGTAGATGTGGCCCACGTGAAAACTTTCCGTCAGGTGCTGGGGCTGGGTTTGCTGAAGCAGCAGAGTGCTCTGGCAGAGCTGCCGCTGGTGCAGAAAGGCACGCGGTTGTCGGTGATGCCGGTGACTGAGGAGCAGTGGGCGGCGATCATAGCGCTGGCGCGCTAAAGCAATAGCACCTAGGCCCACAAAGACAAAAGGGCGCCTTGCGGCGCCCTACTCACAGACAGGTAGACTTGTTATCGCCTTTTACCTGCCCGGCTCTGTAATTGCTGGAAAGACCAGGATCCGCAGAGTCTCACAAGCCCCTCTCGGGAACGCACTCAGTATGGTGCATCCTGCATGCCACTGACAACTGCCGACACTGTTGCCGAATGTGTGAAGCCAAGCGCAAAGCCGACAGCACCCCGTACGGCAGCGAAATGCTCAGGCTGCATCGTCAACACCACATATTCTCGGCCACCACCTCGGCGCGACCTGATACGACACCGGTCCAATCTGGATATGGATACGGTGTAAACCATGTCGCACTTGGCCCAGCATGCCAAAGCGGAGCCTGGCAGATAGCTAGGCAGGACGACATGATGCTTGGCCAACCGCTCAGGCTCCGTCGTACTCAGCGGTACTATCGTGACCAGTTGTTGAGTGTGGTCATGTTTGCGAAGGACAACGACCGGTCGAACCTTGACCATCTCGGGTACCTGAAAACCCGAGAAGTCGCACATCAGAACAGTCGCTTCCTTCGGCTGATACTTCAATGGCATAGCCAGCTTCCCTCGAACATCTGAAACCATGCGCAATCTAGCGTGGTCGAGACATTACGAGTCGAAAATTGGCAGACCTACAGGAAAGTTAGATTTCTCCTACGCCATAGGCGCCACCGGCAAAATCAAATCACTGCACAATCAAGTTATTGAACAGCAGATCCTCGACAATCGGCTTACCCTCTTCCGATTCCATCACCTGCTGCACCTGCTTCAACGCTTCCTGGCGCAGCTTCTCCTTGGCCTCGACGTTGCTCATGCTATCCACCGTCTGCTGGGTGAACAGTGCGACCAGCTGATTACGGATCAACGGCTCCTGGTGCTTGACCGCAGCCGCCGCGGCGTCGCCGGTTACGCGCAGGGCCACATCGGCCTTGTACACGCGCAGCTTGGGGCTGCCATCGAGGGCGTAGTTGCCGACGAAGGGCGGGCTCAGGGTGATGTAGGAAACCTTCGGCTCCCCTTCCTTGGCTTCCTCGGCCATGGCCGCCGCTGGCAGCATCAGCGCCAGTACCATCAAGATCCACGCTTTCACGAATTCGCTCCTCAAAACAATTGGCGCCAGCTTACCCAGCATGCCGTTCAAACCCAAGCCCAGGCTTATGCCAGCACATCAGGGCGGGCCATGCTCGTTGACCCGGCAGACGACCCTCCTACACTTATCGGCCACTACACGCAAAGGAATAGCCCGATGAAAGCTGTGTTGTGCAAAACCCTGGGCCCAGCTTGTGACCTGGTGCTGGAGGACGTGGCCAGTCCGGTGCCGAAGAAGAACGAGATCCTGCTCGATGTGCAGGCCGCCGGTGTCAACTTCCCCGACACGCTGATCATCGAAGGCAAATACCAGTTCCAGCCCCCCCTGCCTTTTTCACCGGGTGGCGAAGCCGCTGGGGTGATCGCAGCGGTCGGCGAACGGGCTGGGGCCTTCAAAGTCGGCGACCGGGTGATGGCCCTGACCGGCTGGGGAGCATTTGCCGAGCAGGTGGCGGTGCCGTTCTACAACGTGATGCCAATCCCCGAGCACATGGATTTTGCCACCGCCGCCGCGTTCGGCATGACCTATGGCACCTCGATGCATGCATTGAAGCAGCGCGGCCAGCTGCAGCCCGGCGAAACCCTGCTGGTGCTCGGTGCCTCCGGTGGTGTTGGCTTGGCAGCGGTAGAAATTGGCAAGGCCATGGGCGCAAGAGTGATCGCCGCAGCCAGCAGCGCCGAGAAACTTGCCGTTGCCAAGGCCGCAGGGGCTGACGAAACGATCGACTACAGCCAGGCCAGCCTCAAGGAAGAAATCAAACGCCTGACCGGCGGCCAGGGCGTGGATGTGATCTACGATCCGGTAGGCGGTGGGCTGTTCGACCAGGCCGTGCGCGGACTGGCGTGGCAGGGCCGACTACTGGTGGTGGGGTTTGCCAGCGGGACGATTCCGCAGATGGCGGCAAACCTGGTGCTACTCAAGGGGGCCGCGGTGCTTGGGGTGTTCTGGGGGGCCTTTGCCCAGCGCCAGCCCGAGGACAATGCGGCGAACTTCCGGCAGCTGTTTGCCTGGCATGCCGAGGGCAAGCTGAAACCCTTGGTGTCGAAGACTTATCCACTGGCTGAAGCCGGGGCCGCCATTGACGCGTTGGGGCAGCGGCGGGCTGTGGGTAAGTTGGTTGTACTGGCCAGGTAGGCAGGACCGGCCTCCTGCGGGTAAACCCGCACCTACAGGATTGTGCGATCCCTGTGGGAGCGGGTTTATCGGGGCGCCGAACCGCCGCGAAGAGGCCCGTGCAAGCCATGACAGCGCCGGAACCGCGCCTCGAGGTTGCGATCGGGCATCTGATGGCTGCGCAGCGCATTCAATGTCTGCTCGACATAATCCCGCGTGGTGCCGTAGCGCCCTTTGGCACTGGCCAGAATCTGGCTAAGCAACGTATCCGGCAAGTTGCCTGCATAACACGGCAAGTGCCGCTCCAGTACGAAGCCCAAGGCCTGGACCTTGCTGCCATCACCCAGTCGGCAGCTAAGCCAGTGCGGCCGATAAGCTGGATAAGGCATCTCCCGCTGCCACAGGGCCATCAGTGAATCGTCGAGGTTGCTTTCCTCCAGACGGTAGGCAAAACCGCTGCAAGAACCGCCGCGATCAAGGCCGAACACCAGGCCTGGCGTTTCCGGCGTACCCCGGTGCTCGTGCGACCACAGGTACAACCCGCGGTGATAACCATGCACTCGAGCCCGCTGGCGCTCCACGGAATTGCATTCCGGGCGCCAGATCAACGAACCATAGGCGAACAACCAGACCGGGCCACCTTCATGACGGGACATGGTCGTTTTCATGGAGTTGAGCAATTGCTCACGGGTCAGTTGCTGGCCGAAGTCGAGCGTCGGTGGATAGGTAACTTCCCAGGACAAACTTTCAAGTGCCGACATAAGCTGCCGCCATTATTCCCTGTGTACTACGTATAAAGCTGGAGGCGCTGGCGACGCGGCCTGCGCGGCCGCGCCACGGGCGCTTGCAGTAACCATAGGATAGAACCGCAGCAATACTCAAGTCCCATGAACAGTGTTTCACGTACAGTTCCGACGACTGGGAAGTATTGTTTGTGTGGCCGCGAAAGTTAATGGCCCAGGCGGTAACAATGACCGCCTTATACCCACTACTTCAAACTTCGGTTATTAACTGCGTGGTGCGTAGGCAAACACATCGGCGCGCATGCGATGCGCATCCATGCCAGCCTCGACCAGTGCATCGAGGGTGGCGTAGACCATGTTCGGAGAACCGCTGGCATACACATGCACGGTATTGAGGTCTTTCACATCTTCACGCACCGCGTCGTGCAGCATGCCGCAACGCCCTTCCCAGCCACAGAGGTCACTGACCACTTTGTGCAAGAACAGGTTGGGCAAGCGCTCCCATTCAGCCCAATGCTCGATGCTGTAGAAGTCTTCCGGGCGGCGCACGCCCCAGTACAGGTGCACCGGGTGCTTGAAACCCTGGGCGCGGCAATGTTCGACCAAGCTGTGCATCTGGCCCATGCCGGTGCCAGCGGCAATCAGCACCAGCGGCCCGTCAGGCAGTTCAGCGAGGTGGGTATCGCCGAATGGCATTTCGATACGCGCCATGCGGTCACGCTGCAACTGCGCCAGCAACTGCAGCGCGCTAGCCTCGCGGCCCAGCACATGCAGCTCGAGCTCGCGCCCGGAATGTGGCGCAGAGGCCAGCGAAAAGGCCGCCGGCTTGCCGCCCTCGCGCTCGATCATCAGGTACTGCCCAGCATGGTACCGCGGCGGCTTGCCGGCTGGCGCCAGCAGGCGCACGCGCCAGACGTCGCCGCCGACCTCGACGCATTCGCTCAGGCTGCACGCCAGCTTGCGCACTGGCAGCTCGCCCGGGGCCAGCACACCATCCCAGAGCAACACACAGTCCTCCAGCGGTTCGGCAATGCAGGTAAACAACTCGCCATGGTCACGGACTTCACCGTCCTGACGCACGCTTCCTTCGACCAACAACGCGGCGCAGACATGGCAATTGCCATTGCGGCAGCTATTCGGGCAGTCATAGCCCAGCCGCCGCGCCCCATCCAGGATCCGTTCCCCGGGTTCAAGCGCCAGCACCGCCCCGGACGGCTGCAACGTTACCTGCATCAATCTATTCCCAACTGATCCCACAGCTCATCGATACGGCGGGTGACGGCCTCGTCCTTGACGATAACCCGGCCCCATTCGCGTGTAGTCTCGCCCGGCCACTTGTGCGTGGCGTCCAGGCCCATCTTCGACCCCAGCCCGGATACCGGCGACGCGAAGTCGAGGTAATCGATCGGGGTGTTGTCGATCATCACCGTATCACGCTTGGGGTCCATGCGCGTGGTAATGGCCCAGATCACGTCGTTCCAGTCGCGAGCGTTGATGTCGTCGTCGGTGACGATAACGAACTTGGTGTACATGAACTGTCGCAGGAACGACCACACCCCCAGCATCACGCGCTTGGCGTGGCCTGGGTACTGCTTTTTCATGGTCACCACCGCCATGCGGTACGAGCAGCCTTCAGGCGGCAGGTAGAAATCGACGATTTCCGGGAATTGCTTCTGCAGGATCGGCACGAATACTTCGTTCAGTGCCACGCCCAGAATCGCCGGCTCATCCGGCGGCCGGCCCGTGTAGGTGCTGTGGTAGATCGGGTTTTGCCGGTGGGTGATGCGCTCGACGGTGAACACCGGGAAGCTGTCCACCTCGTTGTAATAGCCGGTGTGGTCGCCATAAGGGCCTTCCGGGGCCATTTCGCCCGGGTGTATCACGCCTTCGAGGATGATCTCGGCGGTGGCGGGTACCTGCAGGTTGCTGCCTCGGCACTTGACCAGCTCAGTACGATTGCCACGCAGCAGGCCGGCAAAGGCGTATTCGGAGAGGGTGTCCGGTACTGGCGTCACGGCGCCAAGGATGGTGGCCGGGTCAGCGCCCAGGGCCACGGCGACCGGGAACGGCTGGCCCGGGTTCTTTTCGCACCACTCACGGTAGTCCAGCGCGCCGCCTCGGTGGCTCAGCCAGCGCATGATCACCTTGTTGCGGCCGATCACCTGCTGGCGGTAGATGCCCAGGTTCTGGCGGTCCTTGTTCGGACCACGCGTCACCGTCAGGCCCCAGGTGATGAGCGGCGCCACGTCGCCCGGCCAGCAGTGCTGGATCGGCAACTGGCCGAGGTCGACATCGTCACCCTCGACGACCACTTCCTGGCACACCGCGTCCTTGACCACCTTGGGTGCCATCGACACGACCTTCTTGAAGATCGGCAGCTTGGACCAGGCATCTTTCAGGCCTTTCGGCGGCTCGGGCTCCTTGAGGAAAGCCAGCAGTTTGCCGATCTCGCGCAGTTCGTCGACCGACTCGGCGCCCATGCCCATGGCCACGCGCTCTGGCGTGCCGAACAGGTTGCCGAGCACCGGCATATCGAAGCCGGTGGGTTTTTCGAACAACAAGGCCGGGCCCTTGGCGCGCAGGGTGCGGTCGCAGACCTCGGTCATTTCCAGGACTGGGGAAATCGGAACCTGGATGCGCTTGAGTTCACCGCGCTGCTCCAGGCCACGGATGAAGTCGCGCAAATCGCGATACTGCATGCATGAGCCTCGTGTTGGCCGTATCGGTCGGGGTGCTGAGTGTAGCGCCGATAGGGCCGCAATAGCCAAAGTACAGATAGCAAAAAGCCGGGTTTCCCCGGCCTGTTGCGTGGTATGACGATCTTACTTGCGCTTCATCGACAAGAAGAACTCATCGTTGGTCTTGGTCTGCTTGAGCTTGTCGACCAGGAACTCGATGGCGGCGATCTCGTCCATCGGGTGCAGCAGCTTGCGCAGGATCCACATGCGCTGCAGTTCGTCGTCGGCGGTCAGCAACTCTTCGCGGCGGGTACCGGAACGGTTGATGTTGATGGCCGGGAACACACGCTTCTCGGCGATACGACGGTCCAGGGGCAGTTCCATGTTGCCGGTACCCTTGAACTCTTCGTAGATCACTTCGTCCATCTTCGAGCCGGTTTCGACCAGCGCGGTGGCGATGATGGTCAGCGAGCCGCCTTCCTCGATGTTACGCGCGGCGCCGAAGAAGCGCTTCGGCTTCTCCAGGGCGTGGGCGTCGACACCACCGGTCAGTACCTTGCCGGAGCTCGGGATCACGGTGTTGTAGGCACGGGCCAGACGGGTGATGGAGTCCAGCAGGATGACCACGTCCTTTTTGTGCTCGACCAGGCGCTTGGCCTTCTCGATCACCATCTCGGCAACTTGCACGTGGCGGGTTGGCGGCTCGTCGAAGGTCGAAGCGACCACTTCGCCGCGCACGGTGCGCTGCATTTCGGTCACTTCTTCAGGGCGCTCGTCGATCAGCAGGACGATCAGGTGGCACTCTGGGTTGTTACGGGTGATGTTCGCCGCGATGTTCTGCAGCATGATGGTCTTACCGGCTTTCGGCGGAGCGACGATCAGGCCACGCTGGCCTTTGCCAATCGGGGCGCACAGGTCGATGACGCGACCGGTCAGGTCTTCGGTGGAGCCGTTGCCGGCTTCCATCTTCAGGCGCTTGTTCGGGAACAGCGGCGTCAGGTTTTCGAAGAGGATCTTGTTCTTCGCGTTTTCCGGGCGGTCGAAGTTGATGGTGTCGACCTTCAGCAGGGCGAAGTAACGCTCCCCTTCCTTCGGTGGGCGGATCTTGCCGACGATGGTGTCGCCGGTACGCAGATTGAAACGGCGGATCTGGCTGGGCGAGACGTAGATGTCGTCAGGGCCGGCCAGGTAGGACGCATCAGCCGAACGCAGGAAACCGAAACCATCCTGGAGAATCTCCAGCACGCCGTCACCCGAGATCTCTTCGCCGCTTTTCGCGTGCTTTTTCAGCAGGGCGAAAATCACGTCCTGTTTGCGCGAACGGGCCATGTTTTCGATGCCCATCTGTTCGGCCATTTCCAAAAGATCGGTAATCGGCTTTTGCTTGAGTTCAGTCAGGTTCATAAGGGGAGTGACGTAATCATGTAAGAAGGGAGAATTAAGCTTTGGCTTAATGAGGCCGCGCCGCTTGATGGCGACAGGATCGCGTACTGATTCGAATTAGGGATGCTTCGGCGACGGCGTGCAGAGGGCACTGAAGAAGCAGTGCGAGGCCGAATGTAACACTTGCTTTTTTCTGCGTCTAGTGCTCTGAAAAAGAAAAAACCCCGCATTTGCGGGGTTTTTTCTTCACATCACAGGTGGGCGTCGAGGAACGCGGCCAGCTGCGATTTGGACAAAGCGCCGACCTTGGTGGCTTCGACGTTGCCGTTCTTGAACAGCATCAGGGTCGGGATGCCACGCACGCCGTGCTTGGCCGGGGTTTCCTGGTTTTCGTCGATGTTCAGCTTGGCGACGGTCAGTTTGCCCTCGTAGGAGGAGGCGATGTCGTCCAGAACCGGAGCGATCATCTTGCATGGACCGCACCATTCAGCCCAGTAGTCGACCAGCACCGGGCCTTGAGCCTGCAGGACTTCGGCATCGAAGGTGGCGTCGGTGACGTGTTTGATCAGATCGCTGCTCATGGATATCTCCAGGGTCGTAAGCAAAAAAACGTGGCCCATGATAGCGGCACCCAGGCCCTACAGGAAGTCACGGACGATTGAGTGTAACTATAGTTGTGCAAGACACCACGAATCCAAACTGTCACACAAGTGTCATAGCATGGAATGGCACATTGCCTTGCATCAAGGCCCGGTGCGGTGCGCGTTGGCGTCAGCCAAGGATCGTGGCACGATTGCCGGGTTACCGACCGAGAACACACAGAATGCCGCATACCTCCGCGAAGAACCTGTCCCTGATCGCCGCCATCGACCTGGGCTCCAACAGCTTCCACATGGTCGTGGCCAAGGCTCACCATACCGAAATCCGCATTCTCGAGCGGCTCGGCGAGAAGGTTCAGCTGGCCGCCGGCATCGACGATGAGCGCAAGCTCAGCGAAGAAGCCATGGAGCGAGGCCTGGAATGCCTCAAGCGTTTTGCCCAACTGATCAACGGCATGCCGGCAGGCTCCGTGCGCATCGTCGGCACCAATGCCTTGCGCGAAGCGCGCAACCGCAACGAATTCATCCAGCGCGCCGAAGCCATTCTCGGCCACCCGGTGGAGGTCATCTCCGGCCGTGAAGAGGCACGCCTGATCTACCTCGGCGTGTCGCACACCCTGGCCGACACGCCCGGCAAGCGTCTGGTCGCCGACATTGGCGGCGGCAGTACCGAGTTCATCATCGGCCAGCGCTTCGAACCGCTGCTGCGCGAAAGCCTGCAAATGGGCTGCGTGAGCTTCACCCAGCGCTACTTCCGCGACGGCAAGATCACCCCGGCGCGCTACGCCCAGGCCTACACCGCCGCACGCCTGGAGCTGATGAGCATCGAAAACGCCCTGCATCGCCTGACCTGGGACGAGGCCATCGGCTCGTCCGGCACCATCCGCGCCATCGGCGCCGCAATCAAGGCCGGCGGCCTGGGCAATGGCGAGGTGAATGCCGAGGGCCTGGCCTGGGTCAAGCGCAAGCTGTTCAAGCTCGGCGAGGCCGACAAGATTGATTTCGAAGGCATCAAACCCGACCGGCGTACCATCTTCCCGGCCGGCCTGGCGATTCTCGAAGCCATTTTCGACGCACTGGAACTGCAGCGCATGGACCACTGCGACGGCGCCTTGCGTGAAGGCGTGCTGTTCGACCTGCTCGGCCGCCATCACCACGAGGATGTACGCGAGCGCACCCTCAATTCGCTGATGGAGCGTTATCACGTCGACCAGGGCCAGGCGGCACGCGTCGAACGCAAGGCACTGCACGCCTTCGACCAGGTGGCCAAGGCCTGGAAGCTTGAGGAAGGCAACTGGCGCGACCTGCTGGGCTGGGCGGCGAAAATCCATGAAATCGGCCTGGATATCGCCCATTACCATTATCACAAGCATGGTGCCTACCTGATCGAGCACTCCGACCTGGCGGGGTTTTCTCGCGACGAGCAGCAGATGATGGCGCTGCTGGTGCGCGGCCATCGGCGCAACATCCCCAAGGACAAGTTTGCGGAGTTTGGCGACGAAGCCGTGCAGCTGATCCGCCTGTGCGTGCTGCTGCGCTTCGCCATCTTGTTCCACCACATCCGTGGCAACCAGCAGATGCCCAAGGTAGAGCTGCAGGCCGGCGAAGACAGCCTTGAAGTGGTGTTCCCTGAAGGCTGGCTGGAACAGAACCAGCTGACCCAGGCCGACTTCGCCAATGAGGCGGAGTGGCTGGCCCGGGTCGGCTTCGTCCTCAGCGTACGTTGAGGACCGGGTTGCTCAGGCGCTCCAGCAGGGTCGCCTGGGCACTGCGTGGGTTCTGGTTGCCGGTCGGGGTGCTGCGCACGTAACGCCCGTCAGGCTGCAAGGTCCAGGCGTGGGTGTTGTCGGTCAGGTAGCCTTCCAGCTCCTTTTTCACCCGCAGCAACAACTTCTTGCCCTCGACCGGGAAGCACGTCTCGACGCGCTTGTCGAGGTTGCGTTCCATCCAGTCGGCACTGGACAGGTAGATCTGCTCTTCGCCGCCGTTGAGGAAGTAGAACACCCGCGTGTGCTCGAGGAAGCGGCCGATGATCGAGCGCACCTGGATGTTGTGCGAAACCCCCGGAATGCCTGGACGCAGGCAGCACATGCCGCGCACCACCAGGTCGATCTTCACGCCCGACTGGCTGGCCTTGTACAGCGCCTTGATGACCTTGGCGTCGGTCAGCGAGTTGAACTTGGCGATGATGTGCGCGGGCTTGCCTTCCAGGGCGAACTGAGTCTCCCGGGCGATCATGTCGAGCATGCCCTTCTTCAGGGTGAATGGCGCGTGCAGCAGCTTCTTCATGCGCAGGGTCTTGCCCATGCCGATCAGCTGGCTGAACAGCTTGCCGACGTCCTCGGTGAGGGCATCGTCGGAGGTCAGCAGGCTGTAGTCGGTGTACAGGCGGGCGTTACCGGCGTGGTAGTTGCCGGTACCGAGGTGCGCATAGCGCACGATCTCGCCCTGCTCGCGGCGCAGGATCAGCATCATCTTGGCGTGGGTCTTGAAACCGACCACACCGTAGATCACCACCGCACCAGCAGCCTGCAGGCGGCTGGCCATCTGCAGGTTGGACTCTTCGTCGAAGCGCGCGCGCAATTCGATCACCGCAGTGACCTCCTTGCCGTTACGCGCCGCATCCACCAAGGCGTCGACGATTTCCGAGTTGGCCCCGGAACGGTACAGGGTCTGGCGCACGGCGAGCACGTGCGGGTCCTTGGCGGCCTGGCGCAGCAGGTCGATCACCGGGGTGAAGGACTCGAACGGGTGCATCAGCAGGATGTCCTGCTTGCCGATCACGCTGAAGATGTTGTCTGCGTTCTGCAGCAGCTTGGGGATCGCCGGGGTGAACGGCGTGTACTGCAGCTCCGGGTGGCTGTCGAGGCCGGTGATGCTGAACAGGCGGGTCAGGTTGACCGGGCCGTTGACCTGGTAGAGCTCGCTCTCGCTCAGGCTGAATTGCTTGAGCAGATAGTCCGACAGGTGTTTCGGGCAAGTGTCGGCAACTTCCAGTCGCACGGCATCGCCGTAGCGGCGCGAGAACAGTTCACCGCGCAGCGCACGGGCAAGGTCGTCGACCTCTTCGGAGTCCAGCGCCAGGTCGGCGTTGCGGGTCAGGCGGAACTGGTAGCAACCCTTCACCTTCATGCCCTGGAACAGGTCATCGGCGTGGGCATGGATCATCGACGACAGGAAGACATAATTGTCGCCTGGGCCGCCAACGTCCTCCGGCACACGAATCACGCGCGGCAACAGGCGTGGCGCCGGGATGATCGCCAGACCGGAATCGCGGCCGAAGGCGTCGACGCCTTCGAGCTCGACGATGAAGTTCAGGCTCTTGTTCACCAGCAGCGGGAACGGGTGGGTCGGGTCAAGGCCGATCGGGGTGATGATCGGCGCGATCTCGTCGCGGAAGTAACGGCGCACCCAGGTCTTGAGCTTGGGTGTCCAGTAGCGGCGCCGAATGAAGCGGATGGCGTGCTTTTCCAGCTCCGGCAGTAGCACATCGTTGAGGATCGCGTACTGGCGCTCGACCTCGATGTGCACCAGCTCACTGATACGTGCCAGCGCCTGATGCGGCTGCAGCCCATCGGCGCCGGCCAGTTCGCGGGCGAAGTTGATCTGCTTCTTCAGGCCGGCGACGCGAATCTCGAAGAACTCGTCGAGGTTGCTGGAAAAGATCAGCAGGAATTTGAGGCGCTCGAGCAGCGGGTACGATTCGTCCAGCGCCTGCTCCAGCACACGGATGTTGAATTGCAGCTGGGAAAGTTCGCGATGAATGTACAGGCTGCTGTCGTCCAGGCTCGGGACGGCAATGGCCGGCGTCGGCGTCGGGGCCGGAGCGGCGACTTCGACCACCGGCTCGACGACCTCGGGCAGGTCTGGCGGGGTCTGTACCATCTGTTCGGGGACTGCCTGGGCGTCCTTGATCGCGACAGGGGTTAGCACTTCATTATTCATCTGACGTTCCTGAGGACGTTAACGCCCTATGATCAATTGAGCGGCAAGATAAGCGCCCATTATGACGGCTGTGTTACCGCTTCGCGCAAGCCGCGACTTAAGGCCGCCGGTATTGTCCGTGTAGGAATTGTTCACGTCGAGACACATTTGGACACTTTCACGAATGCGCGCGAAGGGGTAGGCTGCGCGTTCATTTCGCCAGCACCTCAGAAAATGCTCCAACAATTCCTGCAGGATTTCGGCTACTTTGCCCTTTTTCTAGGCACCTTCTTCGAAGGCGAGACCATTCTGGTCCTTGCGGGATTCCTTGCGTTCCGCGAATACATGGACATCAAGCTGGTGGTGCTGGTGGCCTTCTGTGGCAGCTACGCTGGCGACCAGTTGTGGTACTTCATGGGCCGACGCCACGGGCGCAAGATCCTTGCGCGCAAGCCGCGCTGGCAGGCCATGGGTGACCGCGCGCTGGAGCATATCCGCCGCCACCCGGACATCTGGGTGCTGAGCTTCCGCTTCGTCTACGGCTTGCGCACGGTGATGCCGATCGCCATCGGCCTGTCTGGCTACTCGCCGCGTCGCTACCTGCTGCTCAACGGCATCGGCGCCGCCGTCTGGGCCCTGGTATTGGGCCTGGCGGCCTATCACTTCGGCGCCATCCTCGAAGGCATGCTGGGCAGCATCAAGAAGTACGAGCTATGGGTGCTCGGCGGCCTGTTGCTGCTGGGTGGCCTGCTCTGGCTGCGCCGGCGTTTCCGCACTCTGCGCGCCGAGCGCCGCGCGGCGGCAGAAGAACAGCCCGCCAGCGCTGAACAGCAGGTAAAAACCGAGAAGCAGCCAGAACACGGGCACGACCACCGCTAAGCCCAGCGTGCCGGCCAGGTACAGCGCCGGCACCAGCGTCAGCAGGCGCGCCAGTTCCAGGCGCACCGCCCACGGCCGGTTTTCCAGGGCCGCACCCAGCACGAACAAGCCAAACGCCATCAGCGACCAACCCAGCACCAGCGCGGCGCTCGGCACACGCTCGGCCACGTCCATCAGATAACTGCCCAACGCGATGTAGACCGCGAACTGCACTGCCACGTACACCTGCCACGCCCGGCCCAGGGGAATCTCGAACTTGCGGAACAACGCCAGGTTCTGCTTCGCCTGTGGATAAGCTGTCGCGACATCGGCCGGGCGCCAGCCAGTGGGCATGAACCAGATGCGCAGCTTGTCCTTCCAGCTGCGCGTGCGGCGGGCGTCGCCGTACAACTGGGCGTAGAACTGCAGGTTGGCCCACAGCGGATTCCAGCTGGCCAAGGGTGTGGTCACACCGAACACGACCGGCTCGGCCGGGTCTTCCTCCTTGAACGTGCCGAACAGACGGTCCCAGACAATGAACACGCCGCCGTAGTTGCGATCCAAGTAGACAGGATTCTGTGCATGGTGGACGCGATGGTTGGAGGGCGTGATCAACACCCACTCGAGCCAGCCAAGCTTGGGGATATGCCGGGTATGTACCCAGAACTGATACAGCAGGTTCAGCGACGCCACGGTGATGAACACCACGGGCGGCACGCCGATCAGCGCCAGCGGCAAGTAGAAGATCCACGAGAAGATGAAGCCGCTGCTGGTCTGGCGCAGGGCGGTGGTGAGGTTGTACTCCTCGCTCTGGTGATGAACCGAGTGCGCCGCCCACAGGACGTTGCGCTCATGGCCCAGGCGGTGCAGCCAGTAGTAGCACAGGTCGTACAGCACGAAGGCCAGCAGCCAGACCCACATGGCATTCGACGGCAGACGCAGCAGCGCCAGGTGCTCCCAGGCCAGCGCATAGGTCAACAGCCCGACCCCTTTGGTCAACAGGCCGGTGCTGGTGGACAGCGCGCCGGTGCTGAGGCTGTTGATCGAATCGGCAAGGGTGAAGTTGCGTTGACCGCGCACACGGTCGGCAAGCAGTTCCACAGCGATCAGCACGAAGAAGAACGGCACGGCCAGCAGTATCAGGTCCATGGGCAACGCTCGATAGGGTTATCCACAGAGATTAGGATGCGCCCGGCGTAATCCCTATGGCCACATCTGCCAAACTAGACGACATTTAGCGCCTCGAAAATGGAGTAATGAGCATGACCAAGAAAGTAGCGGTGATTCTTTCCGGCTGTGGTGTGTACGACGGCGCGGAAATCCACGAAAGCGTGATCACCCTGCTGCGCCTGGACCAGCGCGGCGCACAGGTGCAGTGCTTTGCGCCGAACATTGCGCAGATGCACGTGATCGACCACCTGACCGGCCAGGAAATGCCCGAGTCACGCAATGTGCTGACCGAGTCGGCGCGAATCGCCCGTGGCGAAGTGAAGGACATCCGTGAGGCCAGGGCCGAGGATTTCGATGCGTTGATCGTGCCCGGCGGTTTCGGCGCAGCGAAGAACCTGTCCAACTTTGCCGTGGAAGGTACCGAATGCACCGTGAACCCGGACGTGCTGAGCCTGGCCGAAGCCTTTGCCGAAGCCTGCAAGCCGATCGGCCTGATCTGCATCTCGCCGGCGCTGGCGGCGAAGATCTATGGCCCGGGCGTGGTCTGCACCATCGGCAATGACGCGGGTACCGCGGCGGCGGTGGAAAAGATGGGCGGCAAGCACGAAGTGTGTGATGTGCATGACATCGTCGAAGACCCCCAGCGCAAGCTGGTGACCACCCCGGCCTACATGGTGGCCAAGTCGATCAGTGAAGCCGCCAGTGGCATCTACAAACTGGTGGACCGGGTGCTGGAGCTGACCCACGAAGGGGAGTGATCAGCCTTTGCTCAGGCGGGTGAGGATACGGTCCAGAGCATTGGCGAACGCCTGCTTCTCGCGGTCGCCATAGGGCGCCTGCCCGCCGCCGACCTGGCCCTGTTCACGCAGTTCGGTGAACAGGTTGCGCACCGCCAGGCGCTCGCCCATGTTGCGTTCGTCGAACTCGCGGCCACGCGGATCCAGCGCGGCCACGCCCTTCTTGATCAGCCGGTCAGCCAGCGGCACGTCGCTGCAGATCACCAGTTCGCCGGGCACGGCGTGCTCGACCAGGTAATCGTCGGCCGCGTCCATGCCGCTAGGCACCACGATCAGGCGGACGATCGAGAAGGCCGGTTTGGCAACGGCCTGGCCAGCCACCATGACCACCTCGAGCTGGCGCTTGAGGGCGAATTTGACGATCAGGTCCTTGGCTGCCTTGGGGCAGGCATCGGCGTCGATCCAGATGCGCATTCAGTTAGATCTCTATTTTCCCGCACTGGCCTCTTCGCGGGTAAACCCGCTCCCACAGGGATCGCACAGTATCTGAGACCTGTGCAGTACCTGTGGGAGCGGGTTTACCCGCGAAGAGGCCAGCAGCATCAACCTTAAACGGCAGCCCGACGTTTCTCGGCCAGGCGACTACGCCCATACAACACCAGAATCGCCAGCAACGCCACTGCCTGCGCACTCAGCGAATACACATCGGGGTGAATCCCCAGCCAGTCGAACTCGAAGAACGCCATTGGCCGCGTGCCCAGCACGCCCGCCTCCTGCAGGGCCTTCACGCCATGTCCGGCGAATACGACCGACAGGGCACACAGCAGCCCGGCGTTGATGCTGAAGAACAGCGACAGTGGCAGCTTGGCCGAACCGCGCAGGATCACCCACGCCAACCCCACCAGCAGCACCAGCGCGGTGGCCCCTCCGGCCAGCACCGCCTGGTGGCCCGCCGGGCCAGCCTGCAGCCACAGGGTTTCGTAGAACAGGATCACTTCGAACAGCTCACGGTACACCGAGAAAAACGCCAGCACGGCAAAGCCAAAGCGCCCGCCACCGCTGACCAGGCTGCTCTTGATGTAGTCCTGCCAGGCAGCCGCATGACGGCGGTCGTGCATCCACACGCCCAACCACAGCACCATCACGCTGGCAAACAAGGCGGTACTGCCTTCCAGCAGCTCACGCTGGGCACCGCCGACGTCGATCACATAGGCGGCCACGGCCCAGGTGGCAAAACCTGCAACCAGCGCCAGGCCCCAGCCGATGTTGACGCTGCGTATGGCCGACTGCTGGCCCGTGTTGCGCAAGAAGGCCAGCACAGCGGCCAGCACCAGGATCGCTTCGAGGCCCTCACGCAGCAGGATCAGCAGGCCGGAAATGAAGCTCAGCGACCAGCTCAAGCCATCACTGCCCAGCAGCTTGGCGGCCTGGTCGAGCTTGGTCTTCGCTTCGCTAAGGCGTTGCTCAGCCTGGGCCACCGAGAGGCCGTCCTGCAGTGACTGACGGTAGGCCATCAGGGCCTTTTCGGTGCTCTTGCGCGCTACGGTATCGATGTTGTCCAGCGAACTTTCGACCAGTTCGAAGCCTTCCAGATAAGCCGCTACCGACAGGTCGTAGGCCTGATCACGATCACCTGCACGGTAAGCCGCCAGGCTCTTGTCCAGCGTGCTGGCGGTGTAAGCGAGCAACTGCGACGGGCCGCGCTTGACCTGCGGCGGCTGGGCACGCTGGGCACGGAACGCCTCGACCGACGCGGCGCCTTCGTTGGCGGCCACTTCGGCCGGGGTCTGCCGTGCCAGGTCGGCGATGTTCCAGGTCTTGTCGCCCTTGGCGGCTTCAGGCTTGGCCGTGAAGCTGGCGATGTAGGCCGCCACGTCCCAGCGCTGGCGCTCATCCAGCTGGTCGGCGAAGGACGGCATTTCGGTGCCATCAATGCCCAGCGCCAGGGTGTTGTAAAGGTCGAACAGGCTCAACTGGTCGAGGCGTGCGGTGTCCCGCAGGTTGGCCGGTGCGGGTTCCAGGCCCACACCTGCCGGACCATCACCGGCGCCGGTATCACCGTGGCAGATCGAGCAGTTCTGTGCATACAGCGACGCACCTCGGGCCGGGTCCGGGGTGATCACCGGGGCCTGGCTGACCTCGTAGGCCACCGCCAGGCGCGCACCCAACTGGCGGGCCTGCTTGGCTACCGCTGCGCCGTCCTGGCGCTGGTCGATGGCCTGGCGCAGCGCCTGCACGCCCTGCTGAAGGCCGGCTTGCTCGGCATTGGCCGGCAGGCCTTTGACCAGGTCGGCCAGCACCGCGCTGAATTCCTGCTGCTCGCGGTATTCGCCGTCGTCGATGACCTTGCCGTTTTCCACGGTCGGCGGATAGTCGGCACCAATGTAGTCCAGCAAATGCAGGGCTTTGCCGGCCTCGGCGGGTGCTTCGGCCTGCGCCAGGGTGCTGCACAGCGCCAGCACCTGGCCGAGCAGTACAGCTGGCAACCAGGCGAGCAGACGGGAACGGGTTTTCATGGCCAGTCTCGAAGGGAATGCGAAAGAGAACATTGTTCACTTCCACTTTGCTTCGCTCAAGGGCTGGGGGTGGATTTCATGAAAAATCTTGAGACAAATCTGATGAAGTGAGGAAAGGAATGTCGCCAGGGGGCGCGGTGGTTCTTGAGGCGGGAGAATGGGTGGGGGCTGACAGGTGCCTGCCTTGGCATTTTCAGCGCCTGTGAGATCGAGCGCCGCCCGCGCGGCGCATCGCGGATAAATCCGCTCCTACAGTCTGTTTCGGGCCAGTTATTTCTGCACCATTGGCGCGCGCCCTTGGCGCATGGCAGGAGATAGGGGAGCGGCAGCAGCGATACCTCGATTACGAATGGGACACCCAAGGCGGAGAGCGGTGACTTCACAGGATGGACTGGCCCGAAACAAACGGTAGGAGCGGATTTATCCGCGACGCGCCGCGCGGGCGGCGCTCGATTTCACAGGCGCTGAAAATGCCAAGGCAGGCACCAATCAGCCTTCACCCTCCCCTTGCACCCTCACTGCTTCCCAGCCTCCTTCCACCCCCCACCCAACGCCAGGAACACACCAATCTGCCCCAACGCCACCTGGCTGTTGGCCGCCGCCAGCTGCGAGCGCATGTCGGTGTAAGTTCGCGTCGCCTGCAAATCCGCCAGGAACGACTCACGCCCTGCCTGGTAATACCGGTGGGTCTGGTCCGCCGCTTCCTTCGCCGACTTCTCCGCCTCGGCCAACGCATCACGCCGGTCCAGCAAGGCGCTGTACTGCGCCAGTCGAGTCTGGGTTTCGCGGATGGCGTTCAGCACCACCCCATCAAAATGCGCCAAGGCCGCCTGGGTCGAGGCTTCGGCCATGCGAATGCGGGCGCGGGTACCGTTGGTCGGGATGCTCCAGCTGATCTGCGGGCCGAAGCCCCAGCGGTTGGTCGACGGATCGCCAAGATCTTCGAGAATACCGATGGTGCCCACTTGAGCGCCGATGCTGATATCCGGGTACAGCGCACCAGTGGCCACACCGATCTCGGCAGTGGCCGCCGCCAGTTGGCGCTCGGCCTGGCGCACGTCGGGGCGGCGCTTGAGCAGCGCCGCACCGTCGCCAACCGGCACCAACTGGTTCAGCTGTGGCAGCTCGGCGCAATCAGCGGTGCCGGCAGGTAACTTATCCACAGGCTTGGCCAGCAGCGCTGCCAGGGTGTACAGGCCGGTCTCGCGCTCGGCCTTGAAGCGCGGCAGTTCGGCACGCAACGATTTGAACTGGGTCTGCGAGCGGGTGACTTGGGTTTCGTCGCCGCGGCCGGCGTCACGCAGGCGTTGGTTGAGCTTCACGCTCTGCTCCTGCAGGTCGAGCGACTCGCGGGCGATGTGGTATTCCTCGTTGGCCGAGCACACCTGGGTGTAGGCCTTGACCACGTCGGCCACCAAGGTAATGCGCGCAGTGTCGGCGGCGGCCTGCACCGCGTCGGCGTTGGCCTCGGCGGCCTCGGTGCCGCGCTTGAAGGTGCCCCACAGGTCGAACTGATACGAGGCACTGATGATCGCCTCGCCGATGTTGGCCACCGGCACCTTTTCAGGCAGCAGGAAGGCCTGGCCGGACTCCTGCAGGCGCTGGGCGCCGGCCTTGATGCCGCCGTTGAAGCCGCCCTGGGACTCGGCCACTTCGACCTGTGCACGGGCCTTGGCGATGTTCGCCGCAGCGACGCGCAGCTCTGTGTTGGCGCTCAGCGCCTGGCGCACCAGTTCGTTGAGGCGCTGATCCTGATACAGCTGCCACCAGTCCTCGGGCACCGGGGCCGACACCACGCTGTCGGCATCCTCGCGCAACGGGCCGTTGAGGTCGCTGCGTTGCACCGCCGCGTCTTTCGGCACTTCGTAATCGGGGCCGACCATCATGCAGGCCCCCAGGGACAGGCAGAACCCCGCGAGGATCAGCTGTTTCATGGCCGCTGGCCCTCGAGGATCGACACCGTGGCAGTGCGCCCGGCGATCATGCGGAAGTCTTCCGGCACTTCATCGAAGGCGATGCGCACCGGAATACGCTGGGCCAGGCGCACCCAGCTGAACGCCGGGTTGACGTTGGGCAGCAGGTTGGCACCGCTGCTGCGGTCACGGTCTTCGATGCCGGCAGCGAAGCTCTGCACGTGGCCGCGCAGACGGGTGCTGTCGCCCATCACGCGGATGTCCACGGCGTCGCCGATGTGGATGCCACCCAGCTTGGTTTCCTCGAAGTAGCCATCGACGTGGTACGAGGCGCTGTCGACCACCGACAGCACAGGGCGACCCGCGCTGACGAACTCGTGGTCGCGCGGGGCGCGGTCGTTGAGATAACCATCCACCGGGCTGCGCACCACCGAGCGATCCAGGTTGAGCTGGGCGGTGTCGACCGCTACCTGGGCCTCGCTGACCGCCGAGCGGGCGCGGGCCTCGCGGGACTGGCTCTCTTCCAGCTGCTCGGCCGCCACCAGGTTGCCGAGCTTGCGGTTACGCTGCGCTTCGCGGGACGCCTGGGCCAGGGTTTCCTGGCGCTCGCCGAGGGTCGCCTTGGCCTGGCGCAACGCCAGGGTGAAGCGGTCCTGGTCGATGGTGAACAGCACGTCACCGCGCTTGACGGTCTGGTTGTCGCGCACCTCGACCTTCTGGATCAGGCCGGACACGTCCGGGGCGATCTGGATCACGTCGGCGCGGATGTGCCCGTCGCGGGTCCAGGGGGCGAACATGTAGTACACCACCATCTGCCACACGAGCACGGCGGCGAAGGTCACTACCAGCAAGGTCAGGACCACACGGCCCAGGGTCAGCAAAGGTTTTTTCATGGCAGCATCAGGCTTCGGCAAAAGTGGTCGACCGCACCCAGCAGCACGGCGTACAGGGCAACGTTGAACAGCGCCCGGTGCCAGACCAGGCGGTAGAAATGCAGGCGCACCAGCACCGCGTGCACCCCCAGGAACAGCAGGTAGGTGCCAAACATCATCACCAGCAGCGTGGGCAGGAACACCCCGCTGATATCCAGTTCACCGATCACAGGGGCGCTCCGTCCAGGCCGGGGGGCAGTTGCGGTTGTTCGGCAGGCTCGAGCATCACCTCGACACCTGGCAGCAGCGCCAGGCGCAGGCCTGCCAGGGCATGCAGCAAGTGCGTGCGGGCATCGCCGCGTTCGTACAGTTCATCCAGGTTCAGCGACAGGCGCGCCCGCTCCATGTTGCGCAGCAGTGCGG
Source organism: Pseudomonas urethralis (assembly GCF_021602465.1). Lineage (NCBI taxonomy): Bacteria > Pseudomonadati > Pseudomonadota > Gammaproteobacteria > Pseudomonadales > Pseudomonadaceae > Pseudomonas > Pseudomonas urethralis. The sequence continues at coordinate 53,920 of NZ_BQIJ01000012.1, read as the reverse complement.
CTGGCGCGTGCAGACGCTCACCGGCCCGCAGGCAGGCGGCGTAGTGCGCACCGACCTCCTCGATCACCGTGCCCAGGCGTTCGCGAGCCTGCTGACCGGCCCGCGGCAGGTAGGCCAGCAGGTCGAGCAGGTTCAGCCCGACGCGCAGGTCGCGCAGTGCCACCCCGCTGTCCTGGCCGGTCTGCGACAGGCGGGGCAGGTGCTGCATCAAGCGGTCGAGCATCTGCACGCCGAGTTGGCGGTGCTCGGCCAGGGTCGCCGGCTCGGTCATTTCGACGATGTCGCGCCAGGCAAAGCGGGTCATGCGCTTGGCCGCCAGCTCCACGCCGAACGGGCGCATCACCAGGGTCCAGATGAAAGCGAACAGCAGGCCGGCCGGGCCCGCCAGGTTGGAGTTGAGGAAGGTCAGGAAGTCGGCGTCATAGGCACCCTGGATGCTGATGAAGGTCGAGGTGTTGACGATGGTCAGCAAGGTGCCGAGGTAGAAGCGCGGCTGCACGGTCAGGGTGCCAACGCAAATGAACGGGATCGCGAAGGCCAGCACCAGCATCGGGAAGTCGTGCAGGTTGGGCAGCACCAGGAACAGGTACAGGCTGGAGAAGATCACCGACATCAAGGTCCAGAAGAAGAACCGGTAGATCTGCGGTGCCGGGTCGTCCATGGCGGCGAAGAAGCTGCACGACACCGCGGCGAGGATCACCGCACTGGCGCCGTCGTTCCAGCCCAGGCCGATCCACAGCCCGCAGGCGACGACAATCGCCAGCACCGTGGAAGCCACCGAGTAGAGCATCAAGCCGCGGTCGAAGAACGCGGTCAGCCGGCCCAGCCGCCAGTGGCGGTAAACCGCGCGCCAGGGTTTGGGGTCGTCGCTGCGCAGGGCATGCTGCAGGGAGCAACAGTCCTGCCACAGGTCGGCCCATTCAGTCAGGCGGTAAAGAGCGTTGGACAGCAGCAGTTCGGCACGCTGATCGAGCGCGGCGGCGCCGGGCTGCAAGCGGTCGAGCTGCTCGTGCAAAGCCGTCCAGCGGGAGACAGACGCGCTGTCGGCGGTGCCCTTGAGCCATTCGCGGGCGGCATCCAGCACTGGCTGGAGCTGCGCGTAATGGAGCGGGGCGCGGCCTTCGAGGGCGATCAGGGCGTCGTCGAGGGCATCCATCACCGGCAGCAGGTGGATCATCCGCCCGCGCAGCTCGCGGGCGTTCTTCAGGGTGTGCGGGCCGGCACCTTCGTGGCCGAGCTGGCCGATCATCAGCTCCAGCGAGTTGAACGTGGTGACCATCGCTGCACGCATGCCTCCGACCTTGTCGGCGCTGGCTTCACGGGCGAGGTAAGTGTCGCTGTAGCGGATCGCTTCGGTGAACCAGTTGCCGGTGGCACCCACCACCACCGGGGCCAGCCGGCGCGGCCAGAAAATCGCACCGACCACCGCCGCGCAGACGATCCCCAGGCAGATCTCCTGGGCCCGGGAGGACGCCACGTCGAACACCGCCAGCGGGTTGTCGACCACCGCCAGGGCAATCATCGGCAAGGTGTAGCCGGCCAGCATCAGCACGTAATTGTTGGCCGTGCGCACGTTCAGCGAGAGGAACAGCAGGGTACCGGTCCACAGGGCGATGGCGATGCTCAGCAACAGCGGTGACTGCACCAGCGGCGGCACGAAGAAGATCGCCCCGGCAGCACCGAGCAGCGTCCCCACGGCTCGATACAGCGCCTTGGAGCTGGTTGGGCCGACGAACGGGCTGGAGACAATGTACACGGTGGCCATCGCCCAATACGGACGCGGCAACTGCAGCAACAGGGCGATGTACAGGGCGATCATCGACGCGGCGAAGGTGCGCACGCCGTAGAACCAGTCGCGGGCCGGTGGCACCGAGCTGAAGAAACCGTTCATGCCACCCCGCCCGCAATACCCAGGCCAGCGGCCTCGAAGGCACGCAGCACACGCAACGCGGCCAGCAGGTCCGCCTCGTCGATGCCCTGCAGCACGTCATGGCGCACGCGCACCAGTTCGGCTTCGATCGCTTCGGCCAGGCGACGGCCTTCGGCGGTCAGGCTCAGGCCCTTGGCGCGGCGGTCCAGCGGGTCCTCGCTGCGGCAGACCAGGCCAGCCTTGCACAGTTGGTCGAGCAGGCGCACCAGCGACGGGCTTTCCAGGCCGGCAGCCTGGGCCACGGCCACCTGATGCACGCCATCGCCCAAGCGCACGATCATCAGCAACGGTGCGGCGCAGGCCTCGGAGATACCGTAGCCGATCAGCGCGTTGTGGCAGATGCGCCGCCAGTGGCGAGCGGCAACGACCATGCCGCTGCTGACTTGCAGGCGCAGGGAGTCAATGGACATGTGAGGAACCAAGGATATTCATAGTTTGCTAACTATCAATATACGCCTGTGCCTCCCCCTGTCGTCAACCGTGTACGACGGAGGACCTCATGAATTCATGTTCATTCAGGGCTGAACCTGATCTTCCAGCTTCATGGTCAGTGCCAATGTGCTGCCCATCTGCACAGCGCGGTCACGCCAATCCAGATAGCGCGCTTCATCGCGGCTGCTGAAATGTACCGCCAACTCTTCGGCCGCCTGCATGACTCCGGCTGCAGCCGCCAGTTCCAGCCAATACAACGCGGCCTTGACGTCGGCGTCCACATGCAGACCATGCAGCAAGCGGTAGCCCACCTCGAATCGGCAGCGCGCCTCGCCCCGTTCGGCGCCGCGCAGAAACCATTGATAGGCCTGGACCAGGTTTACCTGCCAGCCCAGCTCGGCATCGCAGACCTCTTCTTCATACAGGTCACCCAGCGCGGCAGCGGCGTGCAGCATGCCGCGCTCGAACGCTTGGCGATAACATTCCTCGGCCTGGACATAGGAAGTTGCGACGCCCTTGCCGAAGTAATGCTGCTGCCCGAGGTTGAACCAGGCCGCCGCATTGCCCTGCAGCGCCGCCATGCGCAGCAGGTGCCCGGCCAGCGCGGTGTCGGCGCGCCAGTACTTGCCGTTGAGCCAGATCCAGCCCAGGTCGTTGAGTGCTGCGACATTGCCGGCCAGCGCCTGCTGGCGCAGGTCGAGGTATACCGCCTGCAGGTCGTGCGCTTCGTCCAGTCGGTTGACCAGCAACGCACGCTGGCTGGGCTGCCCTACCCCGGCAAACAGCCGCTGTCGCCTGCCGGCGGGTGTCGGTGGGCAAATGACCTGCTCAGGCAGAAGACGGGCGAGCAGCGAATGGATATTGCTGACAGCAGACATGTTCATCCTCATTGAACGACCCACAGGCCCGACCGCGGCTGTGATGAGGCGTGATTCTGCGCGACGTCACGTCAAAACCTGTCGCGAACGATTCGAGGCAAGGCAACCAATTGCGCATTCCTTGATCTGAACGAGTTATGGCTAATTGCCATGACCTGTTCGAGCCGCCATCCTGTTGCGGCAAGCCTAGACAAGGACGTTACCTTTTGCCGTTCGCCACCACCCGCGCCACCCTCAGCCGTCAATGGGCGCTGCTGCGCCAGTTACCCAGCCGTTCTCCAGGTATCACCAGTGCCGAACTGGTGTGGCGCCTGCGCGATGTCGGCTTCAACGTCAGCAAACGTACGGTGGAACGGGACCTCAACGAGCTGTCGCTGATCTTTCCGCTGGACCGCAATGACAAGAGCATCCCGTTTGGCTGGCACTGGTCGGCGAACGTTGCTGGCGAGCTGCGGGGTAATTTCGATTTGCAGGGATTTTTGCGTGGTGATTCGCTTCAGCCTGGGCAAGGGGCAGGAATCGAGATGCAAGCCTGGGTCAGCGATCCATTGGCCAAGCAGTTGCGTGAAGCGCCATTGAGCGTGGACATGCAATTGACGGCACTGGACCAGGGGCATCGGCTGCGGGCGACGGTGGAAGATGGCGGGCCATTGCGCTGGTGGGTGCTGAGCCAGGGCGACGGCGTGGTGGTCGAAGAGCCGCAGGCACTGCGCGAAGAGATCGCCAGGACCTTGAGCAATGCGGCAGCACAGTACATGAATTAGTCGCTTGTGCCGGCCTCTTCGCGGGTAAACCCGCTCCTACAGGTACTGCGCAGCATTCAAGCCTGCGCGAAGAGGCCGGCAGAGAAAAACTACCGCTGCATCCCCCACCGCCGAACGGTCAAACGCTCCAGCGTGTTGAACACCAACCCTTCGACCAGCAGACCGATCAGGATCACCACTGCCAATCCGGCAAACACCTTGTCGGTATACAGCTCGTTGCGGTTCTGGAAGATGTACCAGCCCAGCCCGCCCTTGCCGCTGCTGGCACCGAACACCAGTTCGGCGGCGATCAGGGTGCGCCAGGCGAACGCCCAGCCGATCTTCAGCCCCGAGAGGATCGACGGCAACGCGGCAGGTACCAGGATGTGCAGGACCAGGCGCAGCCCTTTCAGGCCGTAATTGCGCCCCGCCATGCGCAAGGTTTCCGACACCCCGAGAAAACCCGCATAGGTGTTCAGTGCCAGCGCCCACAGCACCGAATGCACCAGCACGAAGATCAGGCTGTTGTCACCCAGCCCGAACCACAGCAGCGCCAGCGGCAGCAGGGCAATCGCCGGCAATGGGTTGAACATCGAGGTCAGGGTCCCCAGCAGGTCGCGACCGAGCTGGGTCGACACTGCCAGGCTGGTCAGGCCGAAGGCCAGCACGATGCCCAGCAGGTAACCCTTGAGCAGGATCACCAGCGACACGCCGACCTTGGCCGGCAGTTCACCACTGAGCAGGCCGTCCCACAGTGCCGCAGCCGTCTGCAGGAAGGTCGGCAGCAGCAGGTCGTTGCCCTGGTAGCGGGCGATCGCTTCCCACAAGGCGGCGATCACTACCAGGATCACCGCCTTGCGCAACCAGCCGTGCTGCCACAGCCGTTGGGCCAAGGGTAGATTGCGTTCCACAGGCACACTGAGCAAAGGCTCCAGCTGCACCTCGTATTCCTGGCGTACAGGTGTAGGGGTCATGGCTGAAGCTCCTTTCAGTAGGCGATGCGAATGTCGTTGAAGCCCAGGTCATCGGCCGGCTCAGGGGCTTCGGCCTCGTCGAACAGCAAGCGATGGATGCGCCGCGCGCTGGCCTGGAAGTCGGCAGCGCCGAGGCTGCCGAGGTCGTACTGGTGGCTATGCACCTCCGCTCGTACCCGGCCCGGATGGGGCGACAGCAGCAGGATGCGGTTGCCGACCACCAGCGCCTCCTCGATGGAATGGGTGACGAACAGCAAGGTGAAACGCACTTCCTCCCACAGCAGCAGCAGCTCTTCCTGCATCTTGCGCCGGGTCAGCGCATCCAGCGCGGCGAACGGCTCGTCCATCAGCAGGATCTTCGGCTGGGTCGCCAGCGCCCGGGCGATCGCCACGCGTGCCTTCATCCCGCCCGACAGCATGTGCGGGTAGACATCGGCAAAGGCGGCCAGGCCGACCTTGTCCAGGTAATGCAAGGCCCGCTCCTCGGCCTCGGCGCGCTTGAGCTGGCCGGACACCAGCAGCGGGAACATGACGTTCTCTTTCACCGTCTTCCAGGGCGGTAGCTGGTCGAACTCCTGGAACACCACGATGCGGTCAGGCCCGGGGCCGTTGACCGGCTGGCCCTGCAGCAGGATCTGCCCTTCCTGAGGGGCGATGAAACCGGCCACGGCCTTGAGCAAGGTGGACTTGCCGCAGCCTGACGGGCCCAGCAGGACAAAGCGGTCAGCGCGATCGACTTCGAAGCTGACCTGGTGGGTGGCCCGCACCACGCGTTGCGCGGTGCGGTATTCGAGGCTCAGGTTGTCCACCTTGAGCAACGGCGGTGTAGCGACACGGCTCAGGTTGCTGGCCGTGTGGCCTGGCAATGGGGCGGTCATGGTCGGTCAGCTCCCTTGCAGCGGGCGTTCATCCTGGAAGAAGTAGTCCTTCCACGATGCCGGCTTGTGCTTGATGGCGCCAACCCGATACAGGAACTCGGCCAGCTTGTAGGTGTTCTTCGGCGTGACGGTGAACTCGTACTGCGGGTTGTCGATCAGCTTGATCAGCGCGTCGCGGTCGATCTTGGCCTTGGTCACGCGGATGTAGGTATCCGCTGCGGCGGCCTTGTCGTTCTGGGCGAAGTCCGCCGCCTCGGCCAGGGCGTCGACGAAGGCCTTGTAGGTCTTGGGGTTGTCGTTGCGGAATTTCTCGGTGGCGAACAGCAGGGTCGGCGAGTTGGGGCCGAGCAGGTCATAGCTGTTGAGCACCACATGCACGTTCTTGTTGGCCAGCGCCTGGTCCTGGAACGGCGGGTTGGAGAAGTGCCCATTCAGTTCGGTACCGCCGGCCAGCAGCGCGGCAGTGGCATCCGGATGCGGCACGGCCAGGGTGTACTTGTCGAGGCGGTTGTATTCCTTGTCGCCCCACTGCTGGGCGGCGGCATATTGCAGGAAGCGAGACTGCACCGAAACACCTACCGCAGGCACCGCAATGCGGTCCTTGTCAGAAAGGTCGGCGATGGTCTTCACGTTCGGGTTGCTGCTGACCAGGTAGTACGGGAAGTTGCCCAATGAGGCCACAGCCTTGACGTTCTGCCGGTCCTTGGTACGGTCCCACACGGTCAGCAGCGGGCCGACCCCGGCACCGGCGATGTCCACCGAACCGGACAGCAGCGCGTCGTTGATCGCCGAACCGCCAGACAGCTGGGCCCAGTCGACCTCGATGTCGATGCCCTGCTGCTTGCCGTGCTTCTCGATCAGGTGCTGGTCACGTACCACGTTGAGCAGCAGGTAGACGATGCCGAACTGCTCGGCGATGCGGATCTTGCCTTCGGCTTGTGCCACGGCGGGGGCCGCCAGGCTGCCGACGACCAGGCTGGCGCCCAGGCCGATGCTTGCCGCCAGGCGGCTGATGGATTTGCGCATGATGAATTCCTCAGTCGTCAGAACGGGGCATCGCCCTGGATGGTGGTGCGGAACAGTTTGCGGCGCAGGTGCGCCGGGCAACCGGTGGCCAGGTGGATCAGTGAACGGTTGTCCCAGAACACCAGGTCATGGGGCTGCCACTGGTGGCGGTAGATGTTCTGTTCGAGCACGCTCAGCGCGTACAGCTGTTGCAGCACGTCGCGGCTTTCATCATCCGGCAGGCCGACGATGCGGGTGGTGAAGCCTTCGCTGACGAACAGCGCCTTGCGGCCGTTTTCCGGGTGGGTACGCACCACCGGGTGGATGACTTCCTTCACCTGCGCGAGCTGTTCGGCGGTCAGGGTCGGACGCCAGTTGCCTTCGAATTTGGTTTCGGCGTAACGGGCGGTATAGGAGTGAGCGGCACTGCGGCCCTCGACCACTTTGCGCAGGGCTTCGGGTACCGCGTCCCAGGCTTTGTGCATGTCGGCGAACAGGGTGTCGCCGCCTTCGCTGGGAAGCTCCTGTGCATGCAGCATGGAGCCGAGGCTCGGCAGCTCCTTGTACGACAGGTCCGAGTGCCAGAACTTGCCGGCATCGCCAAGGCCGATATTCTGGCCATTCTCGATGATGTTGGAGACGATCAGGATTTCCGGGTGGCCGGCAAGCAGAAACTGCTTGAGCACATGGATCTGCAATTCGCCAAAGCGGCGGCTGAAGGCGATCTGTTGTTCCGGGCTGATGCGCTGGTCACGGAACACCAGCACATGGTGGTCGAGGTGGGCGCGATGAATACGGGCGAAATCCTCGGCGGTAACCGGCTTGGCCAGGTCCAGGCCAATGAGCTCGGCGCCGACGGCACCGGAGAACGGGCGGATTTCGAAGGTTTGCGGCTGGGCGCTGTCGATGGTCGACAAGGCGTTCGAGGCGGCTGGCATGTGTCACTCCCACGCAGTGCGCGACTTCAAGGGCGCGCAACGATCAGAAACGCACGGGGATTACCCGTGTGGGTTCAAGTCGTGCGGCGCATCGATTGGTCGACGGGTACGCAGTGGGGTGACTATAAATGCATAAGAAAAATAATTTAAATACCGTTAGCGCATAACCATATGAAACGGTTCACGCACTGAAAAGGGGCGCCAGACGCCCCTCAACGCCATTCGCTGTAAGGCTCCAGCGAGGTGACCGGCAAGGCCAGGTTGCCGCGCCACGGCTCGAACAGGTAGCGCACGTAGAGCATGGCATGGCTGGGCGCATAATCTTTGCTGTGCTGCCAGTCGAAACCTCCGCCCAGCGCCCAGCGATCGTTCAGGCGCCGCTCGAAGGCACCATGCAGGCGATAGCCCACGCCGGTGCTGCTGCTGGCATCGGTGGTCGCATCGATGTTCGACTCGATGATGTCGTAACGCGCCAGCAACTTGCGGTTGAGGCTATCGTCCGGGTAGAGCCGGCTGCTGTCGCTGCTGGCGTGGGACCAGCTGGCCGAGCCTTCCAGCAGGAACGACCAGTCATAGTTGCGCCAGGCATAGCTGACCGGCACACCGATCGACTCGTAGCGTTGCGGGCTGTAGTAACCACCCTGACCGAGGCTGTAGCCGCCCAGGTCCTTGTCATAGCGCCAGTCCATCACGGTCAGGCCCACGCGCATGCGCTCGTCGGCCTTCTCCACGAGGCGGTAGTAATACCCTGCCATTGCACGGGTGCGCTGGTTGTCGGCAACGTTCTCGCCGACCAGCCAATGGTGGCCAAGGCTTGCCCAGACGCCGTAATCACCCCCCTGGTCCCAGCTCAGGCCCAGCGTGGCACCGTTGGCCGTGACACCGCCCCAACGCACGTTGGTAGCCGGGTCACGCGTGCCGGCGAACGACAGCAGCGAGTTGCTCATCGGCCGACGCGAGGCCGCCAGCGACCACCCCACCTGCCCCAGGTCGCCATTGACGATAGCGCCGCCCAGCCAGTTGTTGACCTCATAGCCTTGGGTCGTGCCCAGGTCGAAGCCCCAGCGGCTGTTCTGCCAGCCCATCGCCAGCACGCCACCATTGGCGGTCTGCGAACCCGGCTGGCAGGTCGGCAGCGGTGCACCGCTGCGGGTGACGCCGACGAACTGGCAGGTACCGAAGTCAGCAGTGTTGTTACCGTTTTCGTCGAGGTCGAACGAGCCGGCATCCATCCCGATACGCTCGACCCGCGCAAACGCCCTGCCGTCTTCCCAAGGGGTGTCGACATGCAGCAAGGTCGTTTGCGTGCTCAAGCGAGAGATACCGGGCGTGCCGTCGTTCTTGCGCCAGCCATAGTCATGCATGAGGGTGACATTGGTATTGCGCTGCTGGTACAGCTCATCGACGTCGCTGCGCAAGCTGCGCGCCAGCCAGTCATCGGTGTCCTTCGCCCGGCTGGCGAAGGTCATCGCGCGGTCGTCACGTGGCGAGGCCTGCGAGTGGCTGATCATCTGCGCATCGGCCATGGCTGCGGCATACAGATCCAACGCCCGCTGCGGGTCGTTGGCCGCCACCAGCCTGGCTGCGTCGCGGCGCAGCAACGGGTCGGGCAGCGCCTGTCTGGCGGCGACATGCTCCAGGAGCCGAGCCGCTTCTTCCTTCTCGCCCAAGGCCACCAGCACTTCGGCATAGCGGCGCTGGGCATCGCTCTGCTCGTCGGTGAACTGCAGCGGTTGCGCCGCCAGTGCTTGGCGTACGCGGGCCAGGTCGCCTTCGGCAATCCAGCTTTCCATCACCCCCAGGCGGGCCTCGGCGCGCTGCGGCTGAACCTGCAGCACGCGCTGGTAGTAACCCAGTGCCTTGCGATGATCGCCACGCTCTGCCGCCCAGTCGGCCATCAGCAGCAGGTCGTCCGGGTCGCCCTCGCCATGGGCCAGGCCGGCTTCCAGCACGGCGCTGGCTTCGTCGGTGCGGCCCTGGTTCTGCAGGCGTTGGGCCTGGGCCAGGGTCATGCGCCGGCGCACGCGCTTGTCGAGGGTGCGCATGTCGTCGGTCCAGGCGCCTTGCGGCACGGCGCGCAAGGTGCCGTGGACCTGTGCATCGCGGTCGCTGGATTCCAGGTACAGGCCATGGGCGTAACGTGTGGCGGGATCGGCAGGCTGGCGCTGCAGCACGTGATTGAATGCGGCGTCTGCCTCAGCGTTACGGCCTTGCTGGCGCAGGCTGTTGGCCAGTTGATAGGCCAGCCAGGGCTCATCGGGCGACAACTCGGCCGCTTGCCCTAACAGCCGGCTGGCGGTCGCCCAGTCCTGGCGCTGCACGGCGGCATCAGCCTGCTCGCGCAGGCGGCCAAGTGCCAGGCTGCGGCGCAGGCTGGCGAACTGGGCCTGTTGGGCTGCCGGCAGGCTGCTCAGATACGCTTCGGCCTTGTCAGTCGACTGCGCCTGATAGATCCGCATCAGGCCGCGCACTGCGCTTTCATTGCCCGGCACCTTGCGCTGCACTTGCAGGTATTGCCGCTCGGCACTGGCCAGGTCGCCTTCCGCGAACGACACATCAGCCAAACCCAGCATGGCGAACTCGTCGTCAGGGCGCTGCTGGCGTGCCTGCTGGTAGAGCGAACGGGCAGTACGCAAATCCTGCTTTTCCAACGCGCTATCAGCGCGCTGCAGCATACCCCAGTACTGGCTGGAGGCTTCGAGGTCTTTCCATTTACTCATCAGCCGGGTGTTCTGCTCGATGGTAACGGCCTGGTGGAACGCCACGTTGGCTTCCCCATAGCGGCGCTGACGCATCAGCGCAACACCGAGCGCACCGTGCAGGCTGGCATCATCGGCATAGCGGCGCAGGGCCAGGCGCAGCTGTGCTTCAGCCTGGACGTTGCGGTCCTGGTCGAGCAACGCCTTGCCACGCTGGCCGGCCTGCCAGGCCGGGTCGGCCACCAGGGTGCGTTGCTGCTTGAGGTTGTCATTGGCCAGCGGCAACAGGGGCGATGCCGGATAACGCTGGACGAATGCCTGCCAGGCAGCAACGCTGCTGGCACTCACCGGTTGCTCGGACAGGTAGTCGAACTCGCGCTGGGCAGCGGCATCGCGCGCCGTCGGGTCGCGCGACAACTGGTCGAGCACGGCCAAGGCCTCGGTGTCACGGTCCTCGCTGAACAGCCAGGCCGCCAAGGTCTGGCGCAGCCCCGGATTGCCTGGGTATTGACGATCGAGTTGCTGCAACTGACGGATCGCTTCCGGACGCTGCCCGGCCAGGTTGCCACGCACGCGCCAATAGTCCAGTGCCAGATCCAGCGTGGGCAGTTCGCCGCCGAACAACTGGTCATAAGCGACCAGGGCCTCATCGTAACGCCCGGTGACCGCCATCAGCCGCGCTTGCTGCAAGCGCTGCGCCTGCTCGGGCTGCTGCAGCGCCATCAGCCGTCGGGCTTGCCGGTCCTGAAGGCTCCCCGGTGCCACTTGAGCGATGCTTGCCCGCAATTGTTCGGCTTCTTCAGGTTTCTGCTGACGCAACGCCAGGCTCAACGAGGCCAGCAAGGCATCAGGGTTGCGCGGGTCCAACAGCCGCAGTCTGGCCAGGGCGTTGTGAATCAAGTCGTCACGGTGCAGCGCCTCGCCAATACGTACCTGTTCCAAGAGCCATTGGCGCTGCTCATCGCGGTCTTTCGGCTGCGCGGCCACGGCACAGGACAAGGCGGCCAGCGTCAGCACGCCGATCATTCGGAACATGGAGCACTCCAGGCGGGCAGCAGACGACCTTGGTTGTCGAAGCGATAGCGGGCTTGGTCCCAGCCCTGGCCGAACAGGGCAAGGACCTGGTTGTAATACGCCTGCGGCTCGGCAGGCTGCTCGCGCAACCGCTGGCGCTGGGCTTCAAGCGCAGCGTGGCCATCCGCCGCGACGCTGGCCAGCAACGGCAACAACGCTGCGGAAAAGCCTACCGGGCCATGCCCGCTCTGTCTGGCCGTGCGAGCGTCGACGCTCTCCGGTGGCAGGCCGCCCTGGGTAGTGGCGGCGACCATCGGTGCAAAGTGACGCAGCAATTCGTCACGCTGCGGTGCACCGTCGGCCAGCATGCCCAGCCACAGGTACACGCGGATGGCGTCATAGCTACCGGCGCTGGCGTGCTCAGGGTCTGGCTCGATGCCCGCCGCGGACGTCCACAGCAGCCAGTCCGGGGCAAAACCCTTGGGCGATGCCTGCAACCAGAGGCGACGAACGTTGCTGGCCATCTCGCCCCAGAGCGGGTCTACCAGAGCAAAGCGATCGAACAGTTGCGGCGGCAGGTAGCTGGGGTTCAGGCGCCAGCCGCGGTGGTCGTCGAAGCCATAGTCCGCTGGCAGCAGCATCACGCCCAGGCCCGGCACCTTGCGTACGGTCTGCGCGGCGATGCGCCAGAGCATCTGCGTGCCCAGCCGAGTGTACGTCGGCTCATTCCACAGCCGCCCCGCTTCGAGCAGGCTGTAGGCGATCCACAGGTCGGCATCGCTGGCATTGTTGCTGTCCAGCACCTGCCACTGCTGCTTGCCGCGGCCCCAGAGCCAGGCCGGCAAATGCCGGGAAAGGTCGCCTTCGGCCAGGTTGTTGCCGGTCCAGCGCAGCAGGTTGTCGAAGGCCTGGCGGTCGTTGCCGACCAGGGCGAAGAACAGCGCATAGCTCTGCCCTTCGGAGGTAGTGACCAGGCGCTCGTCACTGCGGTCGAGCACCCGCCCATCCGCACTCATCAGGTCGGTCTTGAAGCGCTCCCAGGCCGGCCAGGGGCAAGCCGCCGAAGCGCTGGCGACAGCGGGCATGCACAACACCAGCAGCAAGGCCAACAGCTGACGCATGGTCAATCGGCCCCACCCAGGCGACGACGCCCGGCCCAACGCAGCGCTCGCCACAACAGGAAGGCGAACAGCAGCACGCTGATAACGGCAATCACCGCGATCAGGGTCGGGTAATCAGAGAGGTGGAACCACATCAACAACCACCAGGGCAGCTGGCCTACGTAGTAGTGCTCGCCGACGAACTGGCTGCTGACCCCGCTGCTGCGCACCAGTGCGACGGAGCCTGCCACGGCGTCGAGCTTGCCGGAGTCGGCCAGCACTTCACGCAGCAAGGCGTAGGCGTCATCGGAGCTGGCCAGCAGGGCAACGACGCTGCGTTGCTCGTGGAACGGCGATTTCAGCCCGGTGATCGCGGCAATCGGCGCCTGCGCACTGACTTCGATGCGGCTGTTGGACACCACTGGCGTCGTGTCGAAGCGCCGCATGCCGGGTTGCTCCACCACCCGCCCCTGCACCATCCAGTCGCGCTGGGCATTCAGCAACAAGCCCAGGTTCGGCTGCTCACGCAGGTCTTCGGGCAGGCTGCCGATCAGCAGCAGGTCGGCATCGGCGTCCGCCGCCTGCTTCCAGTTGTCGCTCAAGCGTACATTCAAGGCAGGGTAGCCGACCTGCCCGCCGATGCTGCTGATCACGTCGAGCAAGGTGCCGACCTGCATCGCCGTGGGCTTGGCCGGTACCACGACCAGGGTCTCGGACAGGTCGGCCATGCGGCTGTATGGGAAGCCACTGCGGACGAAGGCACGCAGGTCAGGCATGGCCATGTAGTGGTAGTAGCCAGACAGGTCGATGGTCGAGTTTTCGTCGATCGCCGCACGCACGTCTACCGGCAGCGAGGTCTGGCAGTGGTCGCGCTGGGCACTGCCCAGGGTGCTGGCGAAACTGAAGTCGAACCGCAGGCGGTTGCGCGCGCCGATCTTCAGGGCCGGTACCAGCGATTGCTCGGTCAGGGCGGTACTGTCGGTAGACAGCACGTTCAGGCGCATCTCCTCCAGGGTGCTGCTGCGGCGGTCGTTGCCCACCAGCGGCATGCTGGTGATGTACTGATCGTTGACGCTGATGCTCAGGCGCGACTCATCGGTGACCGCTGGCGGTGTGTAGCGATACAGGGTCTGCAGCGGAATGCCCTGGTTGCGCCAGACGAACAGGTCTGGCGGCAGGTTCACGTCCAGGGTGATCGGGCGTGGCTGCAAACCGCTGACCTGCAATTGCTCCGGGTAGTCGAGCAGCTCGGAGAACCGCACCGGGCGGTCGGTACGCGTCCAGTTCGGCGCGTCGTAAGGCTTGCGTGGCTGCAGGGCGGTCATCTGTTCGACCTTGACCCGCGAACCGCGGAACAGGTCGCTGCCGACGGCCAGCGCCGAAGCGGCCTTGACCAGGTCTTCGTCATTGCGGCCCAGCACCAGCAGCAGCTTGCTCCAGCGGTCGCTCGGGTGATCGATCAGCTGCACCACCGGGCCATCGACCGCCGGGTACTTTTCCAGGTCGGCGAGGAACGCCGGGCGTCGGTCGTTGCTGGCGAAGACAATGACCGGCTGCGGTTTGTCGCCACTGGCCGGCAGGCTGTTGAACGACACCGGGAAGGTCGCCTTGCGCCAGCCGGCCTTGCTGCCAAAGTACGACGCCAGGATGGCAGCGGCGCGCTGCTCGCCCAGGCTTGGAGTGTCGGCAAACACCACCGGCAACTCGACCTTGTTGGTATCGCGCGCATCGAAGAACGGCAGCGGGAAGTACGCCAGGTCATTTTCCAGCGCCAGCGCCTGCTCGTGCAGCTGCACCTGGCTCTTGCGGTTGACGTTCAGCCACAGGCCGCTGTGCGCCGGGTCTTCACAGATATCGGTGTAGTGCCCGACGAACTCCAGGCGCACCCGGTTGAAGTCGCTGATCAGTTTCGGGTCCAGCTGCAGTTGACGACGCACGCGCTGGCCGAGCTGGTCCTTCTCGATCGGCACTACCCCCATCAGCTCGTCGTTGAGGTAGACACGCAAATGCGACAGGTTCGGCAGCAGGGCTGGCGACGGGGTGTAGTCCAGTTGCAGCACCGCATGGGTGGCCAGGCGATCCCGGCGCAGGCCGAACTCGATGTTCTCGCTGTTGCGAACGCCCAACATCAGGCTGTCGGCCGGCCGGCCCAGTTGCTCGAAGGTCTGGGTGACGGGCCAGTTGGGCACCGATGGCTCGGCCGGTATGGCAAGGGGGGCTACAGCGGCGACAGCAGCGTTCTGCAACAGCGAGGCAAGCAGCGCCATCGCCAAGCCCCAGGTGCGTGCGGGATAACGAGTCATCATGCGTCTCGGTCAGCAAGGTTCGTGGAAGGAAGTGGTCGGGGTGTATGCGGCAGGTAGCTGGCCAGCCAGCGCAGCAGCTCATACAAGGGCAACAGCCACCCGCGCAGCCAGATGGGGGTGTGCTCGATCATGCGCAGGTAGCCAACGCCACCCAGCTTGAGCACGTCCATCAGGCTGCGCAGTGGGCGGTCGACTTCATGCTTGTCCTGATAACCCAGCCAGGCATCGGCCCGCGCGAAGGTGCAGTGCACCAGGTCGATGCGCTGTTGCAGGTTGAGGCCCTCGAAGGTCAGACCCACGTGCCGGCCGACGATACGGGTAACCTGGGCGTTGAACGCAAACTCACGCTGCCCGCGGCTCAGCAGCAAGCGCACACGCGCCCCTGAGGCAGGCTTCACACCGTCACCCAGTTGCAGGCCAATCCCCCCATCGGAATAGTCGACCAGCGTGCAGGGGAAAGCGTGGCCACTCTCCAGCTGCAGTGCGGCTGGCAGGTGCATCTGCACGCGGTGCGCACGGCGCACCTGGCGCACTTCGGCGGCCACTGCGCAGGCGGCGCCGAGGATCAGCAGGTTGTAGGTCACCCACAACGAACTGACGATCACCGTGCCGATTTCCGCAGCCGGGCCGGTGAACAGGCGCCAGACAGCAAAACCCAGGCCGGCCACATTGAGGCCGGCGAGGAACAGGTAGGGCTGGGCGATGCGCCAGTCGAACTGGCCCTCCTCCATCAGGCCACCTTTGGCGGTGACGTTGAACTTGCCCTTCTTCGGCGCAAACAACGCGACCGTGGTCGGACGGGCGATGTACCAGGCCAGCACGGTCTCGTAGACCTCGCCCCAGAACGTCTGCCGGTACTTGCCCTGCATGCGCGAGTTGGTGAGGCTGGCATGAATCATGTGTGGCAGCACGTACAGCAGGATCATCACGGCAGGCGCGTAGATGATGTAGGCGTGCAGCAGCAGGAACGCCAGCGGCGCGGTGAGGAAGATCAACCGCGGCAGGCCGGCAAGGAAGTGCAGCATGGCGTTGGCGTAGCAGATCCGCTGGAACAGGCTCAGGCCGCGGCCCAACAGCGGGTTGTCGGTACGGAAGATCTGCACCATGCCGCGCGCCCAGCGGATGCGCTGGCCAATGTGCGCCGACAGGCTCTCGGTGGCCAGGCCGGCAGCCTGGGGAATGCCCAGGTAGGCCGAGGTCCAGCCCTGACGGTGCAGGCGCAACGCGGTATGGGCATCTTCGGTGACCGTTTCCACGGCAAAGCCACCAATGTCTTCTATCGCGGTGCGCCGCAGCACGGCACAGGAGCCGCAGAAGAAGGCGGCGTTCCACATGTCGTTGCCGTCCTGGATCAGCCCGTAGAACAGCTCGCCTTCGTTGGGGCGGCGGCGGAACGAACCCAGGTTGCGCTCGAACGGGTCGGGCGAGAAGAAGTGGTGAGGCGTCTGCACCAGCGCCAGCTTCGGGTCCTTGAGGAACCAGCCGACGGTCATTTGCAGGAAGGAACGCACCGGCACGTGGTCGCAGTCGAAGATGGCAACCAGCTCGCCGTGGGTGACCCCCAGCGCATGGTTGAGGTTACCGGCCTTGGCGTGGTGGTTGTTCGGCCGCACGATGTAGCCCACGCCGACCTCGTCGGCGAAGGCGCGGAACTCCGCACGCTTGCCATCGTCGAGGATGTAGATGTGCAGGCACTCGCGTGGCCAGTCCAGGCCCAGGGCAGCGAGGACGGTGGTTCGTACCACCGAAAGGTCCTCGTTGTAGGTGGGGATGAACAAATCGACCTTGGGCCAATGGGCCGGGTCTTCCGGCAGGTTCACCGGCTTACGTTCCAATGGCCAGCAGGTCTGGATGTAACCGAGGATCAACACGAACCAGGAGTAGGTTTCTGCTGCCAGCAAGATCACCCCGCAGACCAGGTCGAGCGTGTCGTTCCAGTTCAAGGTCGAGGTGTAGCGCCACCACAGGTAACGGCAAGAAATGATCGTCGACAGCACGATCAGCATCAAGGTCGGGAAGCGGCCCGGCATGTAGCGCACCAGCATGGCGATGCCCCACAGCAGGAAGATGAACACCAGCTGCGCCAGGTAACCGAACGGCTCGGTCACGCACAGCACCGCCAGCAACACAGCGAACGAGGTGAGCACGGTATAGAACAGCCGCCGGCCGAACACGCTCAGACGCTTCAGACGCTGTGCGGCACCTTGCTGCAAGTCGCTGTCGCGAAAACGCGCCGGCACCTGGCCCATGGTTTCGGCCAGCCGGGCACGGCAGCTGCGCAGCACCTTCGAAAGGCTGCGCAGGTAGCCGCTTGCCAACGACAAGGCACGCAACGGCCGAGCGGGTTTGCGCGGCGGTGGGACCCGCCGCAGCAGTAGCCAGCCGCACTGGATCAGCAGCCGCAGCGGGTCGCCCAAGGTCGGCCGCTTGCCGACAAACTGCGGGAACAGGCGCTGACGCTCAGCCAGCAGTGCCTGCCAGGCAGGTGATTCGAGCCGTAGCAGCAGGAACGCCAGCCACACCCCGAGGGTGAACAACAGAGCAACACCCCGTTGTGCGCCGCGCGCGGTGAAATGGCCGTAGGCCGAGAGCGGGGTCACGTTCACGCTTCGCGCCTCGCCAGGCAACGCACCGCCAGGCTTTGCACATCCCGGGATGCCAGGCAATGCGGTGCATAGTGGCCGACCGGCGCCTTGCAGGCAAAGGCCTCGACGAACGCTTCGTCACGGTGCACCAGTTGCATGGGCAGGCGCTTGCGGAACAGGTCACGCCACACCATCAGCACATCGCTCTGCAGGCTGCTGGCCGGGTCGAAACGGTTGACCAGCAGCATGTCATAACGCTCGACCTGCTGGCGCCCCAGCAGGATGTGGCTGGTCATTTCAGCCTCAGCCACCAGGACCCGCATGTCGGTGACGAAACCCTGCGTTGCCCTGGCCGCTACCGGGTGAGCAAGATCGAACAACAGCCAGTCGAAATGCTTGGCCAGTTCAGCTTGCCGCGCGCGCCACACTTCAGGCTGCTGATACCCCTTCAGCTCGCCGAGCCGGTGCGCATCCACTTCACCAAAAGGCATCACGCACAAGCCGTCGAGAACCTCATACAGAGGCTCGTCGTAGGGCCGCCCCTGCAGCTCGGCACAGGCCCAGCCGTCGCGCTGTTCGAGCGCCAGGTTGAAGTGCAGGCCGAGCAGGTTGTCCGGGCTCATGTCGACCAGCAGCACGCGCTCACCCAGTTCACGCAAGGCATAGCCCAGCGCCGCCAGCAGCGCGGTACGGCCCAAGCCACCCCGCAGCCCATGCAAGGCCAGGCTGATCATGACTGCACGGCCTTGGACTGCTCGGTCCGCGCCAAGGTAGCCTCCTGCAGGCGAGCCATGCAGCTTTCGCCCAGCAGCGGCCAGCGCTGCAACGCCTGCTGCACACCCACCATCATGGAAATGTCCTGATAGCTCAAGGCAGGCATGGCCAGATACCGACGCAACTGGGCGATATCGTCACTGCGGTCGGATGGGTCAGCGTTGCCAGCCTTCATGGGCTCTCCTTCGGAACAGGCTGCCAATCCGGCTGGCCTTGCAGGCGCATATAGGTTCGGCCCTGGTAGTCCAGCACCTGGGCACCAGAGGTTTCCGAGACACGCTCGGTGGTCGGCAGGTCGGTCAGCAGGCTCGGCAGGTCGAGCGTCTGCCCCGCGCCGAGGCCGGCATACACACGGGAGACCAGCTCGGACAGCGCCAGGAAGCTGGTGGGTGCGGTAACGCGCAGCGGCTCGCTGCGGGCCGGCTGGCCCATGCCGATGAACTTGAGGCCGACCGGCACATGGGTGATCGACGGCGTCGGGATCTCACGCATGCCCGACAGCTGCATGCGATCACCGTGCAAGGCCGCGCCGTGTTCGGGAACGATGGCCACCACCACGCGACGGCCGCTGCCTTCGAGCTCGTCGAGGAACTTGCCCAGGTCACCAAACAGGCGGTTGGCCCGTGTGGCGTAATCGGCCGGGCGCGTGCCGCCGTCGGCGGTCACCATGCGGTTGCCGTCATGCAGGCTGATGGTGTTGTAGAACAACGAGACATGGTTGGCGCCGGAGGTCTTGCGCTTGCCCCACCAGCCGTGCAGCACGTCCAGGTCGCCGGCGATCGGCGAGCCGTCGAAGCTGACCAGTGCCCGCGGGAAGTCGCTGACGCCGAAGCTCGGCTGCGGCATGTGTTGGGTGGTGATGTCACCGATGAAGTTGTCGAAGCGGCCACTGTGGTTGAGCAGCGTCTGGCTCTGGAAGCCAAGTTTGGCCAGGTTCTGGAACAGCAGGCACTGTTCCGGCGCCTGCTGGTACAGGCCTGCATGGGACGACTGGCCGCAGCTGGCGCGCAGCATGCGGATCGCTGCCGGGCCGCTGTAGGAGGTCGCCGAGTTGAACTGGTCGAAGACCACGTCCAGGCGCGAGAACAAGGCGTTGTCATGCATGCCCACGGCCGAAAGGTCGTCCCAGGCCAGGGAGCACACGTTGATCACCAGCAGGTCGAAGGTCTGCTCGTCCGGCTTCGCGACAGGGAATGCAGTCACCCGCTGCCGCTCGCTGGCAAAGAAGCGCTCCAGCCAGGCATTCAGGGTCGCCGTGTCGGCCACGGCCGCAGCCGGTGCCGCAGCAGCCGTGCCAGCCGTGGCGGCTGCAGCGCTGACGACAGGTTGGCCGCCACCGATGCTCAGTGCCGGCAAGCCGCCGACCGCCAGCCATGCCAGGCCGGCCAGGCTCAAGGTGCTCAGGCGCAGCCAATGCCGCAGGAACAGGTAGCCCACCAGTAGCAGCACCAGGGCGCCCATCAAGTTCCAGTTGATGAACCTGGCCATGAGCTCCAGCAGATAATCCCAGGAGAAATCGAGCACCCCCGGCTGCGCCAGCAAGCGCCGGAACGGTGGTAGCCAGGTGTCGTGATAGAACAGCGCGATGCCCACTGGTACGGCCACGACCTGGCGCCCGACGCGCAGCCAGCGCTTTGCCAACGGTATCAGCAGAAATGCCGCGAACAGCAGATTGGGCAGCGCCTGGAAGTCCAGCATGCCAACCGCGACCAACAGGAACTTGGCCAGGAAATAGAGGTTCCAGGCACCCAGACCGTGCCAACGGGCCGGCACCTGCGCGGAAAATGTAGAGCTGGTCATTGTTCAGAGTCCTGACGCACCACACGGCGGCGTACACCCACCGGCTTCAGGTAACGAGGTCGCAAAAAGCGGTTCAGCCAGCCCTGCACGGTGCCACGCACACTCACCACGAACAGGACCAGGATCAAGGTAGCCAGCACACTGAGGCCGGCTACCTGCAGCAATTGCACGAAGTTCATGCTGCCCCTCCATGGCCCAGGGCAATCCGCCGAGGCGCCAGGGCGGGCCGTTTCAACGCCGCTGGCAGTGCCACCGACTCGGCCAGTGGCGGCTGCGGTACGGTTTCATCGAGAAACGCCGGAGCGTCCAGGCTGTCGAGGTTGACCAACAGGTCCTGGCTGATGAACAACTCCTTCCAGGACAACTGGAAGATATGGTCAAGCGCCTGCTCGACGCCCTCCGAACGGCAGGCGAACAGGAACAGGAACAACACCTCGCCGACCACGCAGGCGATGTCGCCATCGCGGCGGAACACCGTACGTGAGCAGGCCTGCAGCGGGCTCAGGCCCGGCGCAGGACGTAGCACCAGCAACTGGTGGACGATTTCACCGTTGCGGTGGCCATGCCACATCTGCTGCACCGCTTCGGCAAACACCCGGGGCGCCACCAGGCCGCAGACCGGCATTGGCCGCAGGCGAGCGAGCAAGGCATCGAAATCGGCCGGCAGATGGCGGCGCCAGACATAACCCTGAATGCTGTCGACCATGGTCAGGAAACGCGACAGGCTGGCGCCGAACGGCACGATCTGGCTTGCACCGCAGGCCAGCAACAGCTGTTCGTCCTGGTAACGCAGGGTTGGCGCCATTTCCCGCACGACCAGCTTCAGGGCGTTGCCACGCAGCTGCCGCAAGGTGTGCAACTGACGGGCAAGGATATCGAGGCGCTGGCCCCCATCCATGGCGAAGATCACGGTGGCCGACACGGCACGGCTGGCCTTGGCGCCAACCTCGCTGATGCTGTCGAACACCTGCCAGTGCTCCGACAAGGCAGGTGCCCCCTCGAGCACCTGGCTCTGGGCCAGGCAGAGCAGCTCATCACCGCCGGCATCGGTCAACGGCAGCGGCCGCCCGGCAATGGCAAAACCACCGGCGTGGCGTGAGAGTTCAAAGTCCTGGGTGCCAGCAACGCCGAGCCTGTTGCTCCAGAAGTGTTGCAGGTAACGCATGCTGCCCTGGCCGCGATACAGCTGGGCGAGCCCGTCGAGCGACTGGTTGAATGCGCGCAGGCGCTCGATCAGCGAGGCGCTCTGCCCTTCACTGATCACCACTATCAGCGCACCCGCCGCAAGCGCCGCCTGGCGCAGCGTCTGGCACCAGTGCTCGGCGTTGCCGCCCTCCCAGGCCGCCGATGGCACGATGGCCAGCAGCACCCGGCCAGGCAAGTCGATACGCGGCAGGTCTTTGGCCAGGTGCAGGATGGCCCGAGTGTCAGCCTCGAACAGGGTCAATTCGGCAGGGCCGCAAGCCGCGTCCAACCCTTCGAGGGCGTCTTGCATCACGCGCGCGCCACCCAGCAACGCCGCCCGGCCTTGTTCAGGCATGGCTCCGATCACTTGGCGGCAGAGCGTAGCGGCGTTTTCTGTGGTGTCACAGGCCAACCAATACAGGCCGTGCTCGTGAAACTGGCCATGCTCGGCGCCTAGTCCGGGGATAGCCAACAACGGGATGCTTTTCGTCAAGTCAATGGCTCTGAATTCGAAATCTTAGCTGATTCAGGGACGTAAGCCGCACGCAGGCAGCTGCGGCTTTTTGACGAAGAAAAGTGTCAAAAATACGACGCTTGCAGATTGGGCTTGGGTTAAGGACGTCAATTCTACAGCACTAGGTGAAAATGGTGTCAAGATGATATTTGACAGCGGTTCGCCAGGTTTTGGAAAACGTGATCGATTGCGCCTTGCAACTGCTTAACGTTCACGCAACGCCTCGGTCTGTGCCTTGATGATCGGCTTTAGCAGGTAGCTCATGATGGTTTTCTTGCCGGTCTTGATATCCACGGTGGCGACCATGCCCGGGATGATCAACAGCGGCTTGTCATCGCTACCCAGGTGACTCTTCTCGGTGCGCAGGCGGATCGGGTAATAGGTCGTCTTTTTGTCCTCGTCGGTGATGGTGTCGGCACCAATCTGCTCCAGCTTGGCTTCGAGGCCGCCATAGATGGTGTAATCGTAGGCAGTGAACTTGACCATGGCCTCCTGACCGGGGTGAAGGAATGCGATGTCCTTGGGCAGGATCTTCGCTTCGATCACCAGGGAGTCATCCAGCGGGACGATTTCGATGATGTCGCTACCCGGCTGGATCACCCCGCCGATGGTATTGACCAGCAACTGCTTGACGATGCCGCGCACCGGCGAAGTGACCAGGGTACGGTGGACGCGGTCATCCAGCGCTTTGCTGGTGGCCGTGGCCTTGTTCAGTTCGGTCCGGGCCTCGTTGAGCTGAGTAAGGGCATCGCTGCGGAACTTGCCGCGGGTCTCCTCGATCTTGCTCTGCACCTCCTTTATTGCAGCTTCGGCACGCGGGATGGCCAGCGCAGTGGCATCCAGCTCGCCACGAAGCTCCACTTCGGAGCGGCGCAAGCGCAGGATTTCGACCTGGGAAACCGCCCCTTTGGCCACCAGCGGCTCGGACATGCCGATCTCCTGGCGCAGCAGCTGCAGGCTGTTGGCATACTGGTCTCGCTTGGAATTGAACTCGCGCAGCTCTTGCTGTTTCTGCACCAGCTGCTGCTGCAGGCCGCTGACTTCATCCTGCAACTGCTGGCGACGGCTCTGGTAAAGCGACTCTTCACTGGCGGCCTGGCTGGGGGCCGCCTGGCGCAGGTTCGCTTCTATTTCCAGCGGGACATCCTCGACTTCGGCACTCAGGCGTTCGACGCGCAGGGCCATGGCCACGCGGTCGGCCTCGGTTTCGCCCTTGTTCGAGGCGAAGCGGGTTTCGTCCAGGCGCAACAGTGGCTCGCCGACTTCGACCACCTCCCCTTCCTTGGCGAATATTTCGGCGACGATACCGCCTTCAAGGTTCTGGACCTTTTGCACTTTGGACGAAGGAATGGCCTTGCCCTCACCACGGGTAACTTCGTCGATGGGCGCGAAACTGGCCCAGATGATCATGAACAGGAAGAACGCGATCACGCCCCAGATGGTCAGGCGCACCACCCGTGGCGCGTCTTCGATCAGTGCCTTGTTGACCTCGGGCAACGGCTGCCCGTGCAGCGACTGCGAGCCTTTGAAGTAACGGCGCAGCTGCTCCTTGAACTCACCGATATCAAGCTTATGCAACACTGATCTGCCCCTTCTTCAGTGCATCCATGACTGCGGTTTTCGGGCCATCGGCGACAACCTGGCCACGGTCGATAACGATCAACCGGTCGACCAGCGACAACAGCGAAGCGCGGTGGGTGACCAGCAGCACGGTCTTGCTCTCGATCACCGCCTGCAGGCGTTGCTTGAGGCGCTCTTCGCCGGTGTTGTCCATGGCTGCGGTGGGCTCGTCGAGCAGCAGGATCTGAGGGTTCAGCAACAGGGCACGGCCCAGGGCCACGTTCTGCCGCTGGCCACCCGACAGGTTTTGCCCACGCTCGCCGACCTGCAGTTCGTAGCCGTCCGGGTGTAGCCGGGCGAACTCGTGCACGCCAGACAGCTCGGCGGCCTGCAGGATGATCTCGTCCTCGATGTAGCGTGCCCCGCTGACCAGGTTGTCGCGCAGGCTGCCGGCCAACAACTGAATGTCCTGAGGCACATAGCCGATGTTGTGGCGCAGCTCGCTGACGTCGATCTGGCGGATATCCACACCGTCGACCAGCAGCGAGCCATTGTCTGCTTCGTACAGGCCCACCAACAGCTTGGCCAGTGAACTCTTGCCCGAACCGCTGCGGCCGATGATGCCGATCTTCTCGCCTGGGCGAATGCTCAGGCTGATGTTCTTCAGGGCCTGGTTCTGCTGATTGGGATAGGTGAAATCGACGCCGCGGAACTCGATGGCGCCCTGCAGCACCTGACGGCTCAGCGGGCGCTCCTCGAAATTGCGTTCCTGAGGCAGCTCCATCATCTGGTCAGTGGCGGTCATGGTCACCTTGGCCTGCTGGTAACGCGCCAGCAGGCCATTCAACTGGCCTAGCGGGCCGAGGGCGCGGCCGCTGAGCATGTAGCAGGCGACCAGCCCGCCCATGCTCAGGCTGCCGTCGATAATCAGGTAGACGCCGAGGCAGATCATCGCCACGCCTGCCAGTTGCTGGATCAGCAAGGTGATGTTCATGGCCAGGCCAGACAGCACTTTCACGCGCATTTCCAGGCGGCTGAGGGTGCCGAGGGTCTGCTCCCATTTGTATTGGCGTTCGCTCTCGGCGTTGTTGACCTTGACGGCGTCCAGCCCGGCCAGGGTTTCGATGAGGCTGGACTGGCGTTCGGAAGCCAGCGCCATGGTCCGCTCCATGGTCGCCATCAGCGGCTTCTGCAGGGCATAGCCGATGCCCAGGGCCAACGGGAAGGCCAGCACCGGGATCCACACCAGATGGCCGCCGATGATGCCGATGACGATGAGAATGATCAGGGTGAACGGCAGGTCGATCAGGCTGGTAAGCGTCAGGGACGCGAGGAAATCGCGCAGCCCCTGAAATTCATGAATGTTCTGCGCATAGCTGCCGACCCTCGCGGGTCGGTATTTCATGGCCATGCCGACGATGCGCTCGAACAACGTGGCCGAGATGATCAGGTCGGCCTTCTTGCCAGCCAGGTCCAGGCACAGGCTGCGCAGGCCCTTGAGGATCAGGTCGAAAATGTAGGCACCGGTTATGCCCACCGCCAGTACCCACAGGGTCGAAGTGGCCTGGTTGGGGACAACCCGGTCGTACACATTCATGACGAACAACGGCGCGGCCAGGGCGATCAGGTTGATCACCAGGCTTGCCGCAATGGCGTCGATGTACAGCCACTTGCTGCGCAGCAAGGTGTCGCGGAACCAGGATTTAGCGCGCGGGATCAGGTTGCCGTGGTTGACGTCGTACTTGTGCTGCGGCTGGGCGAAGAACACCCGGCCACTGTAATCGCTGATAAGGGCTTCGCGACTGACCAGCACTTCACCGCCGTCGCTCTCGCTGAGCAGCAAGCGTGCGGTTTCGGGGTTTTCCCAACCGAGCAGGACGGCGGCACGCCCCTCCTTGAGCAACAGCATGGCCGGCATGGCGATACTTGGGATCTGTTCCAGCTTGCGCTGCAACAAGCGCCCCTGCAGGCCGGCACGGGCCGCGGCACGGGGCAACAGCTCAGGGCTCAGGCGCTGGGCGGGCAAAGGCAACCCGGTGGTCAGCATCACCCGGCTGGCGGGCTTTTGATGCAGCACACACAGGGTGAGCAGGCAGTCCAGCAAGGGATCATCGTGCTGGCTGCGCGGATCGTGGCTCAGCTGGATTCGTCTTACGTCGGATTCCACGTGGCGCTCTTCCTTGCGGTAGTTGGGATGGCCCCTTCAACAATTGCTCATTGCTCTTTCAAGCAGACGACAGCAAAACCCTAAGGGTTCATTACTGCTGCACAGCGGAACTCCCTGTGCATATAGCCACCTTTCCAGCAGCGCTTATCAAAAGACTAACGATTGATCGCGCCAGCGCAAGTCGAAGTTCTTCGTCGCCCGATATCAGCGACGATCGACCTTACGCAAGGCCTTGTAGAACGCGGCCTGAGGCGCAAGGTTCACGCTTGAACCATCGAAAACACCTTGCAACTAATACGAAAGTGAGAGTTGGCAAGCGGCTATTTAACGATATGACTTTAGATTGCCCGAGCTTCGTCGCAGGGCCGTTGCAGTCAATATTTCGTCAGTCTTCCAGCTCTCGAACTTTTAGCGAGCCAACGTTTTATGTTCATTGAATAAAGGCACTTTCTAATCATTCCACAAGCCCGTTAGCGGGGCATGGACAGTACTGGTCGAGTCACCTGGAGAGCCCCATGAGCACGGTAGTTGCCATCGTCAAAAGCATTGTTGGCCAAGTCATCGCGGTATCCCCAGAGGGCATCCGCCGCCTGCTCATCGAGGGAGACCGCCTGTATGCAGGCGAGCAGGTACTGACGGGCGCAGGGGGGGCCGTCACCCTTCAGCTACCCGACGGGCGCTATCTGGACCTGGGTCGCGACAGCCAGTGGAGCGCTGGCATGCCCGACAATAGTACCGACATGGCCCTGGCCACCGCCCAGGCGGCGCCGTCGGTGGAGCAACTGCAGCAGGCCATCCAGGCGGGCGCCGACCCTACTACCGCGCTGGAGGCAACGGCTGCGGGCGTCACGCCGTCTGGTAGCAGCAATGGCGCGCTCGGTGGCGGGCACAGCTTCGTCATGCTCGAGGAGACCGCGGGACGGGTCGACACCACTGTCGGCTACCAGACCGGGCCGCTTGATTTCAGCGCGGGCCTGCGCTCCGAGCAGTTCGCTGGCCTGGACACGACCGTTGCCGCAGACACAAGTACGGCGGTGACCCTGAGCGCGACGCCGTCGATCGGCGAGGACGGTGGCACCATCGTCTATGTCGCAACGGTTGGCCAAGCCCCGCTCAGCGCGCTGACCGTGACGTTGTCCAATGGTGCGATGATCTTGATTGCCGCCGGGCAGACCAGTGGTTCGGTGAAGGTCGCAGTACCTGCCAACGACACGGTATACCTCGATGACCAGACGCTGTCGGTAACCATCACCGGTACCCGTGGTGGCGGCCTCCCCGTCAGCATCGACAGCACCCCGGCCAACACCCGCGTGGTAGACAGCATCGACACGACCACCGCCACCCTCAGCGCCAGCCCCACGGTTGCCGAAGGCGGGGCGATCACCTACACCGTGACCCTGAGCAACCCGGCGCAGACCGCCGTCACGGTCAGCCTGTCCAATGGCCAGGTCATCAGCATTGGCGCGGGCCAGAGCAGTGGCGGCGTGTCGGTGCAGACGGCCAACGATGTGTACAAAGGCACGAGCACGCTCAGCGCCAGCATCACATCGGTGAGCGGGGGTAACTTCGAGCACCTGGAGGCCGACCCTGCTCCCGCCGTGACCGTGATCAGCGATTCGGCCGATATCAGCACGGTGACCCTCACCGCCAGCCCTTCGGCGAGCGAAAACGGCACCATCCTCTACACTGCCAGCCTCTCGGCGCCGGTTACTGGTACGCCAGTTGTGGTGACCCTGGCGACTGGCCAGACCATAACCGTGGCGGTGGGCCAGAGCATCGGTACGGTCAGCGTGCCGGTGGGCAACGATGTGTATCAGGGGCCGGGGCAAGTCAGTAACAGCATTACTGCAGTCAGCGGCGGCAACTTCGAAAACCTGGTCGCCAACCAGGCACCGGTCAGCACCAGCATCAGCGAAGTGCAGGACACCACCACGGTGAGCCTGAGTGCAACCCCGAGCGTGGCCGAGGGCGGCCAGATCGTCTACACCGCGACCCTCAGCAACCCCGGCCAGACTGCCGTCACCGTGACCCTGAGCAACGGCCAGAGCATCGTCATCGCGGCCAACCAGATTTCCGGCAGCATCAACGTGGCCGCACCGGGCGATGATCGCTATGCCGACGGTGGGCTGGTCAGTGCGCGTATCACCAATGCCAACGGCGGCAACTTTGAGCAGTTGGCGATCGACGGCACACCAGCGCTGACCACGGTCACCGATACCCTCGATACCTCGACCGTGACACTCAGCGCGACGCCCTCGGTGGCCGAGGGCGGCACTATCCTCTATACCGCCACCGTGGATGCACCGGTAACCGGCGCACCGCTGCTCATCACCCTGGCCAATGGGCAGACCATTACCATTGCAGTTGGACAGAGCTTCGGCACGGCCACCGGGACGGCTAGCAACGACGTTTACCAGGGGCACGTCCCGGTGACCAACAGCATTACCGGGGTCTCGGGTGGCAATTATGAAAACCTGGTGGCCAACCCGGCGCCGGTCAGTACCCGTGTCACCGATGTGCCAGACAGCATCGCCCTGACCCTGACGGCGACGCCTGCCGTCACCGAGGGCGGCACCATCGTCTATACCGCCACAGTGGATGCGCCCGTCACCGGCAGTCCGGTTGTGGTCAGCTTGGCGAACGGTCAAACCATCACCATTCCGGTTGGCCAGAGCTCCGGTACGGCCACCGGTGCCGTGACCAATGACGTCTACCAAGGCCATGCGGCAGTCACCAACAGCATTACTAGCGTCAGCGGCGGCAATTACGAGAATCTGGTTGCCGACCCGGCACCGGTTTCTACAACCGTCACCGACGTACAAGACACCACTACCGTTTCGCTGACGGCAACGCCAAGCGTGGCCGAAGGCGGGCAGATCGTTTACACCGCTACCTTGACCAACGCCGCAGAAACGGCGGTAACCGTCACGCTGAGCAGTGGCCAGACCATCACCATCGGCGCCAATCAGACCTCCGGCAGCGTCGCCGTTGCCGCGCCAGCGGATGATCCGTACCTCGATGCCAGTCAGGTCAGCGCCCGCATCACCAATGCCTCGGGTGGCAATTTCGAAAACCTGGCGATCAACAGTACCCCGGCAGTTACAACGGTGAGTGAAACCATCGACACCTCGACCGTGACCCTGACGGCCACGCCGTCTGTGACCGAGGGCGGCACCATCGTCTACACCGCCACGGTTAATGCGCCAGTCACCGGAAGCCCGGTCGTAGTCAGCTTGGCTAACGGCCAAACCATCACCATTCCGGTTGGCCAAAGCTCCGGCACCGCCACCGGCGCCGTGAGCAACGACGTCTATCAAGGCCATGCGGCAGTCACCAACAGCATCACCAGCGTCAGTGGCGGCAACTACGAAAACCTGGTCGCCAATCAGGCATCGGTCAGTACCACCGTCACCGATGTTCAGGACACCACGACGGTGTCGCTTTCCGCGACCCCAAGCGTGGCCGAAGGCGGCACTATCATTTACACCGCCACAGTAGGGGCTCCGGTCACCGGCAGCCCGGTCGTAGTCAGCCTAGCTAACGGCCAGACCATCACCATTCCGGTTGGCCAAAGCTCTGGTACCGCCACGGGTGCCGTGAGCAACGACGTCTATCAAGGCCACGCGGCAGTCAGCAACAGCATCACCAGCGTCAGTGGCGGCAACTACGAAAATCTGGTCGCCAATCAGGCACCAGTCAGCACCGCCGTCACCGACGTACAAGACACCACCACCGTCACCCTGAGCGCCACGCCGTCCGTGGCGGAAGGCGGGACCATTATCTATACGGCGACAATGGGTGCCCCTGTCACCGGCAGTCCGGTCGTAGTCAGCTTGGCTAACGGCCAGACCATCACCATTCCGGTTGGTCAGAGTTCAGGGACGGCCACGGGGGCCGTGAGCAATGACGTCTATCAAGGTCACGCGGCAGTGACCAACAGCATCACCAACGTCAGCGGCGGCAACTACGAAAACCTGGTCGCCAACCAGGCACCGGTCAGCACCACGGTTACCGATGTGCAAGACAGCACCACTGTCATCCTGACCGCCACGCCGTCCGTGGCCGAAGGCGGCACTATCATTTACACCGCCACAGTAGAGGCTCCGGTCACCGGCAGCCCGGTCGTAGTCAGCTTGGCTAACGGCCAGACCATCACCATTCCGGTTGGCCAGAGCTCCGGTACCGCCACCGGTGCCGTGAGCAACGACGTCTACCAAGGCCACGCGGCAGTTACCAACAGCATCACCAATGTCAGCGGCGGCAATTACGAAAATCTGGTCGCCAATCAGGCACCAGTCAGCACTAGCATCACGGATGTCCTGGACACAACGACGGTGTCGCTTTCGGCGACGCCAAGCGTGGCCGAAGGTGGGCAGATCGTTTACACCGCTACCTTGACCAACGCCGCAGAAACGGCGGTAACCGTCACCCTGAGCAATGGCCAGACCATCACCATCGGCGCCAATCAGACCTCCGGCAGCGTCGCCGTTGCCGCGCCAGCGGATGATCCGTACCTCGATGCCGGTCAGGTCAGCGCACGCATCACCAATGCCTCGGGTGGCAATTTCGAAAACCTGGCGATCAACAGTACGGCGGCAGTCACCACCGTCAGTGACACCATCGACACCTCTACCGTCACGCTAACCGCCACGCCATCTGTGGCCGAAGGCGGCACTATCGTCTACACCGCCACGGTTAATGCGCCAGTCACCGGAAGCCCGGTCGTAGTCAGCTTGGCTAACGGCCAGACCATCACCATTCCGGTTGGCCAAAGCTCCGGCACCGCCACCGGCGCCGTGAGCAACGACGTCTATCAAGGTCACGCGGCAGTGACCAACAGCATCACCAACGTCAGCGGCGGCAACTACGAAAACCTGGTCGCCAACCAGGCACCGGTCAGTACCACTGTCACCGATGTGCTGGACACCACGACGGTGTCGCTTTCCGCGACCCCAAGCGTGGCCGAAGGCGGCACTATCATTTACACCGCCACAGTAGGGGCTCCGGTCACCGGCAGCCCGGTCGTAGTCAGCTTGGCCAACGGGCAGACCATCACCATTCCGGTTGGTCAGAGTTCAGGGACGGCCACGGGCGCCGTCACCAACGACGTCTACCAAGGCCACGCGGCGGTTACCAACAGCATCACCAGCGTCAGCGGTGGCACCTACGAAAATCTGGTCGCCAACCAGGCCCCGGTCAGTACCACTGTCACCGATGTGCTGGACACCACGACGGTATCGCTGACGGCGACACCAAGCGTGGCCGAAGGTGGGCAGATCGTTTACACCGCTACCTTGACCAACGCTGCACAAACGGCGGTAACCGTCACGCTGAGCAATGGCCAGACCATCACCATCGGCGCCAATCAGACATCCGGCAGCGTCGCCGTTGCCGCGCCAGCGGATGATCCTTACCTTGATGCCGGTCAAGTCAGCGCACGTATCACCAATGCCTCGGGTGGCAATTTCGAGAGCTTGGCGATCAACAGCACGCCAGCGGTGACCAACGTCACCGACACCCTGGATACATCGACCGTGAATCTCACGGCCACGCCATCGGTGGCTGAGGGTGGAACCATCGTTTACACCGCAACCGTCACTGCCCCAGTTACAGGCTCGGCTGTCGTGGTAGCCCTGGCCAACGGCCAGACCATCACTATTCCGGTGGGTCAAAGTTCCGGCACTGCTACGGCGGCCGTGTCCAATGACGTCTATCAGGGCCATCCAGCCGTCAGCAACAGCATTAGTAATGTATCCGGCGGCAACTACGAGAAGTTGGTGGCGAATAAGACGGAGGTCAGCACGACAGTCGCCGATGTTCAGGACACCACCACTGTCACCCTGACCGCCACGCCGTCCGTGGCGGAAGGCGGGACCATTATCTATACGGCGACAATGGGTGCCCCTGTCACCGGCAGTCCGGTCGTAGTCAGCTTGGCCAACGGGCAGACCATCACCATTCCGGTTGGTCAGAGTTCAGGGACGGCCACGGGGGCCGTGAGCAACGACGTCTATCAAGGCCACGCGGCAGTTACCAACAGCATCACCAGCGTCAGCGGCGGAAACTACGAAAACCTGGTCGCCAATCAGGCACCAGTCAGCACCGGCGTGACCGATGTGCAAGACACCACCACTGTCATCCTGACCGCCACGCCGTCCGTGGCCGAAGGCGGCACTATCGTCTACACCGCCTCGGTTAATGCGCCAGTCACCGGAAGCCCGGTCATAGTCAGTTTGGCCAACGGCCAGACCATCACCATCCCAGTCGGGCAGTCCTCCGGTACAGCCACGGGAGCCGTCACAAACGACGTTTATCAAGGCCACGCGGCAGTCACCAACAGCATCACCAACGTCAGCGGCGGCAATTACGAAAATCTGGTCGCCAACCAGGCTCCTGTCAGCACCACCGTGACCGATTTGCAAGACACCACAACGGTGTCGCTGACGGCAACGCCGTCCGTGACGGAAGGCGGGACCATTATCTATACGGCGACAGTGGGTGCCCCTGTCACCGGCAGTCCGGTCGTAGTCAGCCTGGCTAACGGCCAAACCATCACCATCCCGGTCGGCCAGAGCTCCGGTACCGCCACCGGCGCCGTCACCAACGACGTTTACCAAGGCCATGCGGCAGTCACAAACAGCATTACCAACGTCAGCGGCGGTAATTACGAGAATCTGGTTGCCGACCCGGCACCGGTTTCTACCACCGTCACCGACGTACAAGACACCACCACCGTTTCGCTGACGGCAACGCCGAGCGTGGCCGAAGGCGGCACTATCACCTACACCGCCACAGTAGGTGCTCCTGTCACCGGAAGCCCGGTCGTAGTCAGCTTGGCTAACGGCCAAACCATCACCATTCCGATCGGTCAGAGCTCAGGTACTGCCACGGAAGCCGTCACCAACGACGTCTATCAAGGCCATGCGGCGGTCACCAACAGCATCACCAGCATCAGCGGCGGAAACTACGAAAACCTGGTCGCCAATCAGGCACCAGTCAGCACTAGCATCACGGATGTCCTGGACACAACGACGGTGTCGCTTTCGGCGACGCCAAGCGTGGCCGAAGGTGGGCAGATCGTTTACACCGCTACCTTGACCAACGCCGCAGAAACGGCGGTAACCGTCACCCTGAGCAATGGCCAGACCATCACCATCGGCGCCAATCAGACCTCCGGCAGCGTCGCCGTTGCCGCGCCAGCGGATGATCCGTACCTCGATGCCGGTCAGGTCAGCGCACGCATCACCAATGCCTCGGGTGGCAATTTCGAAAACCTGGCGATCAACAGTACTGCGGCAGTTACAACGGTGAGTGACACCGTCGACACCTCGACCGTCACGCTAACCGCCACGCCATCTGTGGTCGAAGGCGGCACTATCGTCTACACCGCCACGGTTAATGCGCCAGTCACCGGCAGCCCAGTCATAGTCAGCCTGGCTAACGGCCAGACCATCACCATTCCGGTTGGCCAGAGCTCCGGTACCGCCACCGGCGCCGTCACCAACGACGTTTACCAAGGCCATGCGGCAGTCACAAACAGCATTACCAACGTCAGCGGCGGTAATTACGAGAATCTGGTTGCCGACCCGGCACCGGTTTCTACCACCGTCACCGACGTACAAGACACCACCACTGTCACCCTGACCACCACGCCGTCCGTGGCCGAAGGCGGCACTATCACCTACACCGCCACAGTAGGTGCTCCTGTCACCGGAAGCCCGGTCGTAGTCAGCTTGGCTAACGGCCAAACCATCACCATTCCGATCGGTCAGAGCTCAGGTACTACCACGGAAGCCGTCACCAACGACGTCTATCAAGGCCATGCGGCGGTCACCAACAGCATCACCAGCATCAGCGGCGGAAACTACGAAAACCTGGTCGCCAATCAGGCACCAGTCAGCACTAGCATCACGGATGTCCTGGACACAACGACGGTGTCGCTTTCGGCGACGCCAAGCGTGGCCGAAGGTGGGCAGATCGTTTACACCGCTACCTTGACCAACGCCGCAGAAACGGCGGTAACCGTCACCCTGAGCAATGGCCAGACCATCACCATCGGCGCCAATCAGACCTCCGGCAGCGTCGCCGTTGCCGCGCCAGCGGATGATCCGTACCTCGATGCCGGTCAGGTCAGCGCACGCATCACCAATGCCTCGGGTGGCAATTTCGAAAACCTGGCGATCAACAGTACTGCGGCAGTTACAACGGTGAGTGACACCGTCGACACCTCGACCGTCACGCTAACCGCCACGCCATCTGTGGTCGAAGGCGGCACTATCGTCTACACCGCCACGGTTAATGCGCCAGTCACCGGCAGCCCAGTCATAGTCAGCCTGGCTAACGGCCAGACCATCACCATTCCGGTTGGCCAGAGTTCAGGGACGGCCACGGGGGCCGTGAGCAATGATGTCTACCAAGGCCACGCGGCAGTTACCAACAGCATCACCAACGTCAGCGGCGGCAACTACGAAAACCTGGTCGCCAACCAGGCACCGGTCAGTACCACTGTCACCGATGTGCTGGACACCACGACGGTATCGCTTTCGGCGACACCAAGCGTGGCCGAAGGTGGGCAGATCGTTTACACCGCTACCTTGAGCAACGCTGCACAAACGGCGGTAACCGTCACGCTGAGCAATGGCCAGACCATCACCATCGGCGCCAATCAGACATCCGGCAGCGTCGCCGTTGCCGCGCCAGCGGATGATCCGTATATCGATGCCGGTCAGGTGAGCGCCCGCATCACCAATGCCTCGGGTGGCAATTTCGAAAACCTGGCGATCAACAGTACGGCGGCAGTCACCACCGTCAGTGACACCATCGACACCTCTACCGTCACGCTAACCGCCACGCCATCTGTGGCCGAAGGCGGCACTATCGTCTACACCGCCACGGTTAATGCGCCAGTCACCGGAAGCCCGGTCGTAGTCAGCTTGGCTAACGGCCAAACCATCACCATTCCGGTTGGCCAAAGCTCCGGCACCGCCACCGGTGCCGTGAGCAATGACGTCTACCAAGGCCACGCGGCGGTCACCAACAGCATTACCAGCGTCAGTGGCGGCAACTACGAAAACCTGGTCGCCAATCAGGCATCGGTCAGTACCACCGTCACCGATGTTCAGGACACCACGACAGTGTCGCTTTCCGCGACCCCAAGCGTGGCCGAAGGCGGCACTATCATTTACACCGCCACAGTAGGGGCTCCGGTCACCGGCAGCCCGGTCGTAGTCAGCCTGGCTAACGGCCAGACCATCACCATTCCGGTTGGCCAAAGCTCCGGCACCGCCACCGGCGCCGTGAGCAACGACGTCTATCAAGGTCACGCGGCAGTTACCAACAGCATCACCAGCGTCAGCGGCGGCAATTACGAAAATCTGGTCGCCAATCAGGCACCGGTCAGCACCGCCGTCACCGACGTACAAGACACCACCACCGTCACCCTGACCGCCACGCCTTCCGTGGCCGAGGGTGGCACTATCATTTACACCGCCACAGTAGGTGCGCCGGTCACTGTCAGCTCGGTCATAGTCAGCTTGGCCAACGGGCAGACCATCACCATTCCGGTCGGCCAAAGCTCCGGTACCGCCACCGGCGCCGTGAGCAACGACGTCTACCAAGGCCACGCGGCGGTCACCAACAGCATCACCAGCATCAGCGGTGGCAATTACGAGAATCTGGTCGCCAACCAGGCACCAGTCAGCACCAGCATCACGGATGTCCTGGACACCACGACGGTTTCGCTTTCGGCGACGCCAAGCGTGGCCGAAGGTGGGCAAATCGTTTACACCGCTACCCTGAGCAACGCTGCACAAACGGCGGTAGCCGTCACGCTGAGCAATGGCCAGACCATCACCATCGGCGCCAATCAGACCTCCGGCAGCGTCGCCGTTGCCGCGCCAGCGGATGATCCGTACCTCGATGCCGGTCAGGTCAGCGCCCGCATCACCAATGCCTCGGGTGGCAACTTCGAAAATCTGGCGATCAACAGTACTGCGGCAGTTACAACGGTGAGTGACACCGTCGATACTTCTACCGTCACGCTAACCGCCACGCCATCTGTGGCCGAAGGCGGCACTATCGTCTACACCGCCACGGTTAATGCGCCAGTCACCGGAAGCCCGGTCGTAGTCAGCCTGGCTAACGGGCAGACCATCACCATTCCGGTTGGTCAGAGTTCAGGGACGGCCACGGGCGCCGTCACCAACGACGTCTACCAAGGCCACGCGGCAGTCACCAACAGCATCACCAACGTCAGCGGTGGCAATTACGAAAATCTGGTCGCCAATCAGGCACCAGTCAGCACCAGCATCACGGATGTCCTGGACACCACGACCGTTTCGCTGACGGCAACGCCAAGCGTGGCCGAAGGCGGCACTATCACTTACACCGCCACAGTAGGTGCTCCTGTCACCGGCAGTCCGGTCGTAGTCAGCTTGGCCAACGGGCAGACCATCTCCATTCCGGTTGGTCAGAGTTCAGGGACGGCCACGGGGGCCGTGACCAATGACGTCTACCAAGGCCACGCGGGGGTTACCAACAGCATCACCAATGTCAGCGGCGGCAATTACGAGAATCTGGTTGCCGACCCGGCACTGGTTTCTACCACCGTCACCGACGTACAAGACACCATCACCGTTTCGCTGACGGCAACGCCAAGCGTGGCCGAAGGCGGCACTATCATTTACACCGCCACAGTAGGGGCTCCGGTCACTGGTAATCCGGTTATAGTCAGCCTGGCTAACGGCCAAACCATCACCATTCCGGTCGGCCAGAGCTCCGGTACCGCCACCGACGCCGACGCCGTGACCAATGACGTCTACCAAGGCCACGCGGCGGTTACCAACAGCATCACCAGCGTCAGCGGCGGAAACTACGAAAATCTGGTCGCCAACCAGGCACCAGTCAGCACCGCCGTCACCGACGTACAAGACACCACCACCGTCACCCTGAGCGCCACGCCGTCCGTGGCGGAAGGCGGGACCATTATCTATACGGCGACAATGGGTGCCCCTGTCACCGGCAGTCCGGTCGTAGTCAGCTTGGCTAACGGCCAGACCATCACCATTCCGGTTGGTCAGAGTTCAGGGACGGCCACGGGGGCCGTGAGCAATGACGTCTATCAAGGTCACGCGGCAGTGACCAACAGCATCACCAACGTCAGCGGCGGCAACTACGAAAACCTGGTCGCCAACCAGGCACCGGTCAGCACCACGGTTACCGATGTGCAAGACAGCACCACTGTCATCCTGACCGCCACGCCGTCCGTGGCCGAAGGCGGCACTATCATTTACACCGCCACAGTAGAGGCTCCGGTCACCGGCAGCCCGGTCGTAGTCAGCTTGGCTAACGGCCAGACCATCACCATTCCGGTTGGCCAGAGCTCCGGTACCGCCACCGGTGCCGTGAGCAACGACGTCTACCAAGGCCACGCGGCAGTTACCAACAGCATCACCAATGTCAGCGGTGGCACCTACGAAAATCTGGTCGCCGACCCGGCAACGATCTCTACCACCGTCACCGACGTACAAGACACCTCTACCGTTTCGCTAACGGCAACGCCGAGCGTGGCCGAGGGCGGCACCATCGTCTATACCGCCACGGTTAATGCGCCGGTCACCGGCACTCCGGTTGTAGTTAGCCTGGCCAACGGCCAGACCATCACCATTCCAGTTGGCCAGAGCTCCGGTACAGCCACGGGCGCCGTCACTAACGACGTTTATCAAGGCCACGCGGCCGTCACCAACAGCATCACCAACGTCAGCGGTGGCAATTACGAGAATCTGGTCGCCGACCCGGCAACGATCTCTACCACCGTCACCGACGTGCAAGATACCTCTACCGTTTCGCTAACGGCAACGCCGAGCGTGGCCGAGGGCGGCACCATCGTCTATACCGCCACGGTTAATGCGCCAGTCACCGGAAGCCCGGTCGTAGTCAGCCTGGCCAACGGGCAGACCATCACCATTCCGGTTGGCCAGAGCTCCGGTACGGCCATCGGCGCCGTGACCAATGACGTCTATCAAGGCCACGCGGCAGTTACCAACAGCATCACCAATGTCAGCGGCGGCAATTACGAGAATCTGGTTGCCGACCCGGCACCGGTTTCTACCACCGTCACCGACGTACAAGACTCCTCTACCGTTTCGCTAACGGCAACGCCGAGCGTGGCCGAAGGCGGCACTATCACTTACACCGCCACAGTAGGTGCTCCTGTCACCGGAAGCCCGGTCGTAGTCAGCTTGGCTAACGGCCAGACCATCACCATTCCGGTTGGCCAAAGCTCCGGCACCGCCACCGGCGCCGTCACTAACGACGTCTATCAAGGCCACGCGGCAGTCACCAACAGCATCACCAGCGTCAGCGGTGGCAATTACGAAAACCTGGTCGCCAACCAGGCGCCAGTCAGTACCACTGTCACCGATGTGCAAGACACCACCAGCGTTACCCTGACCGCCACGCCGTCCGTGACGGAAGGTGGGACCATTATCTATACGGCGACAGTGGGCGCCCCCGTCACTGGCAGCCCGGTCGTAGTCAGCTTGGCCAATGGCCAGACCATCACCATTCCGGTTGGCCAAAGCTCCGGTACCGCCACCGGTGCCGTGAGCAACGACGTCTACCAAGGCAACGCGGCAGTTATCAACAGCATCACCAATGTCAGCGGCGGCAATTACGAGAATCTGGTTGCCGACCCGGCACCGGTTTCTACCACCGTCACCGACGTACAAGACACCACCACCGTTTCGCTGACGGCAACGCCAAGCGTGGCCGAAGGCGGCACTATCATTTACACCGCCACAGTAGGTGCTCCGGTCACTGGTAATCCGGTCATAGTCAGCCTGGCTAACGGCCAGACCATCACCATTCCGGTTGGCCAAAGCTCCGGTACCGCCACCGGCGCCGTGACCAACGACGTCTATCAAGGCCATGCGGCAGTCACCAACAGCATCACCAATGTCAGCGGCGGCAATTACGAGAAGCTGGTTGCAGACCCGGCACCGGTCAGCACCGCCGTTACCGATGTGCAAGACACCACGACGGTATCATTGACGGCGACGCCAAGCGTGGCTGAAGGCGGGCAGATCGTTTACACCGCTACCTTGACCAACGCCGCACAAACGGTGGTAACCGTCACGCTGAGCAATGGCCAGACCATCTCCATCGGCGCCAATCAGACCTCCGGCAGTGTCGCCGTTGCCGCGCCAGCGGATGATCCGTACCTCGATGCCGGTCAGGTCAGCGCACGCATCACTAATGTCTCCGGGGGCAACTTCGAAAACCTGGCGATCAACAGTACCGCGGCAGTTACAACGGTGAGTGACACCGTCGACACCTCGACGGTGACCCTGACGGCCACGCCGTCTGTGACTGAGGGCGGCACCATCGTCTATACCGCCACGGTTAATGCGCCAGTCACCGGAAGCCCGGTCGTAGTCAGCCTGGCCAATGGCCAGAGCATCACCATTCCGGTCGGCCAGAGCTCCGGTACGGCCACCGGCGCCGTGACCAATGACGTCTATCAAGGCCACGCGGCGGTCACCAACAGCATCACCAGCGTCAGCGGCGGCAACTACGAGAATCTGGTTGCCGACCCGGCACCGGTTTCTACCGCCGTCACCGACGTACAAGACACCACCACCGTTTCGCTGACGGCGACGCCGTCCGTGACGGAAGGCGGCACCATCATCTACACCGCGACCCTCGACGCACCAGTCACCGGCGATCCGGTCGTAGTCAGCCTTGCCAATGGACAGATCATCACCATTCCGGTTGGCCAAAGCTCCGGTACCGCCACTGGTGCCGTGAGCAACGACGTCTATCAAGGCCACGCGGCAGTTACCAACAGCATCACCAGCGTCAGCGGCGGAAACTACGAAAACCTGGTTGCCAACCAGGCACCGGTCAGCACCGCCGTCACCGACGTACAAGACACCACCACCGTCACCCTGACCGCCACGCCGTCCGTGGCGGAAGGCGGGACCATTATCTATACGGCGACAGTGGGCGCCCCTGTCACTGGCAGCCCGGTCATAGTCAGTTTGGCCAACGGGCAGACCATCACCATTCCGGTCGGTCAGAGCTCCGGTACCGCTACGGAAGCCGTCACCAACGACGTTTACCAAGGTCACGCTGCCGTCAGTAATCAAATCACTGCAGTCAGCGGAGGCAACTACGAAAATCTGGTCGCCAACCAGGCACCGGTCAGCACCGCCGTTACCGATTTGCAAGACACCACGACGGTGTCGCTTTCGGCCACACCAAGCGTGGCCGAAGGTGGGCAGATCGTTTACACCGCTACCCTGAGCAACGCCGCACAAACGGCAGTAACCGTCACGCTGAGCAGTGGCCAGACCATCACCATCGGCGCCAATCAGACCTCCGGCAGCGTCGCCGTTGCCGCGCCAGCGGATGATCCGTACCTCGATGCCGGTCAGGTCAGCGCCCGCATCACCAATGCCTCGGGTGGCAATTTCGAGAACCTGGCGATCAACAGTACCCCGGCAGTTACAACGGTGAGTGAAACCATCGACACCTCGACCGTGACCCTGACGGCCACGCCGTCTGTGACCGAGGGCGGCACCATCGTCTATACCGCCACGGTTAATGCGCCAGTCACCGGAAGCCCGGTCGTAGTCAGCTTGGCTAACGGCCAGACCATCACCATTCCGGTTGGCCAAAGCTCCGGCACCGCCACCGGCGCCGTGAGCAACGACGTCTATCAAGGTCACGCGGCAGTGACCAACAGCATTACCAACGTCAGCGGCGGCAATTACGAAAACCTGGTTGCCGACCCGGCACCGGTTTCTACCACCGTCACCGATGTGCAAGACACCACGACGGTATCGCTGACGGCGACGCCAAGCGTGGCCGAAGGCGGCACTATCATTTACACCGCCACAGTGGATGCGCCCGTCACAGGCAGCCCGGTCATAGTCAGCTTGGCCAATGGCCAGACCATCACCATTCCGGTTGGCCAAAGCTCCGGCACCGCCACCGGCGCCGTGAGCAACGACGTCTACCAAGGCCACGCGGCAGTTACCAACAGCATCATCAACGTCAGCGGCGGCAACTACGAAAACCTGGTGGCCAACCAGGCACCGGTCAGCACCACCGTGACCGATGTGCAAGACACCACAACGGTGTCGCTGACGGCAACGCCGTCCGTGACGGAAGGCGGGACCATTATCTATACGGCGACAGTGGGTGCCCCTGTCACCGGCAGTCCGGTCATAGTCAGCTTGGCCAACGGGCAGACCATCACCATTCCGGTTGGTCAAAGTTCAGGGACGGCCACGGGGGCCGTGAGCAACGACGTCTATCAAGGTCACGCGGCAGTGACCAACAGCATCACCAGCGTCAGCGGCGGCAACTACGAAAACCTGGTCGCCAACCAGGCACCGGTCAGCACCGCCGTTACCGATGTGCAAGACACCACAACGGTGTCGCTGACGGCAACGCCGTCCATGACGGAAGGCGGGACCATTATCTATACAGCGACAGTGGGTGCCCCTGTCACCGGCAGTCCGGTCGTAGTCAGCTTGGCTAACGGCCAAACCATCACCATTCCGGTTGGCCAAAGCTCCGGCACCGCTACCGGTGCCGTGAGCAATGACGTCTACCAAGGCCACGCGGCGGTCACCAACAGCATCACCAGCGTCAGCGGCGGCAACTATGAAAACCTGGTCGCCAATCAGGCATCGGTCAGTACCACCGTCACCGATGTGCAGGACACCACGACGGTGTCGCTTTCCGCGACCCCAAGCGTGGCCGAAGGCGGCAGTATCATTTACACCGCCACAGTAGGGGCTCCGGTCACCGGAAGCCCGGTCGTAGTCAGCTTGGCTAACGGCCAGACCATCACCATTCCGGTTGGTCAGAGTTCGGGGACGGCCACGGGCGCCGTGACCAATGACGTCTACCAAGGTCACGCGGCAGTCACCAACAGCATCACCAGCGTCAGCGGCGGCAATTACGAAAATCTGGTCGCCAACCAGGCATCGGTCAGCACCGCCGTTACCGATGTACAGGACACCACAACGGTGTCGCTGACAGCGACGCCCAGCGTGTCCGAGGGTGGCACTATCGTCTATACCGCCGCGGTAAATGCGCCGGTCACTGGCAGCCCGGTCATAGTCAGCTTGGCCAACGGCCAGACCATCACCATCCCGGTCGGGCAGAGCTCCGGTACCGCCACGGGAGCCGTGACCAATGACGTCTATCAAGG
Organism: Pseudomonas urethralis; assembly: GCF_021602465.1. NCBI lineage: Bacteria > Pseudomonadati > Pseudomonadota > Gammaproteobacteria > Pseudomonadales > Pseudomonadaceae > Pseudomonas > Pseudomonas urethralis. The sequence continues at coordinate 12,213 of NZ_BQIJ01000012.1, read as the reverse complement.
CCACGCGGCAGTCACCAACAGCATCACCAACGTCAGCGGTGGCAATTACGAAAATCTGGTCGCCAATCAGGCACCAGTCAGCACCACCGTGACCGATGTGCAAGACACCACCAGCGTTACCCTGACCGCCACGCCGTCCGTGGCCGAGGGTGGCACCATTGTTTACACCGCCACAGTAGGTGCTCCGGTCACTGGTAATCCGGTCATAGTCAGCCTGGCTAACGGCCAGACCATCACCATTCCGGTTGGCCAAAGCTCCGGCACCGCCACCGGCGCCGTGACCAACGACGTCTATCAAGGCCACGCGGCAGTTACCAACAGCATCACCAATGTCAGCGGCGGCAATTACGAAAACTTGGTGGCCAACCAGGCGCCAGTTAGCACTGCGGTCACCGATGTACAAGACACCACCGCTGTCACCCTGACCGCCACGCCTTCCGTGGCCGAAGGTGGCACTATCATTTACACCGCCACAGTAGGTGCGCCGGTCACTGGCAGCCCGGTCATAGTCAGCTTGGCCAACGGGCAGACCATCACCATTCCGGTTGGTCAGAGTTCAGGGACGGCCACGGGCGCCGTCACCAACGACGTCTACCAAGGCCACGCGGCCGTCACCAACAGCATCACCAACGTCAGCGGCGGCAATTACGAGAATCTGGTCGCCAACCAGGCACCGGTCAGCACCGCCGTTACCGACGTACAAGACACCACAACGGTGTCGCTGACAGCGACGCCCAGCGTGGCCGAAGGTGGCACTATCGTCTACACCGCCGCGGTAAATGCGCCGGTCACCGGTAGTCCGGTCATAGTCAGCTTGGCCAACGGGCAGACCATCACCATCCCAGTCGGGCAGTCCTCCGGCACCGCCACCGGCGCCGTGAGCAATGACGTCTACCAAGGCCATGCGCCGGTCACCAACAGCATCACCAGCGTCAGCGGCGGCAACTACGAAAACCTGGTCGCCAACCAGGCACCGGTCAGCACTGCGGTCACCGATGTGCAAGACACCACTACCGTCTTGCTGACGGCGACGCCGACCGTGGCGGAAGGCGGGACTATTATCTATACGGCGACAGTGGGTGCCCCTGTCACCGGCAGCCCGGTCGTAGTCAGCCTAGCCAACGGCCAGACCATCACCATTCCGGTCGGCCAAAGCTCCGGTACCGCCACCGGCGCCGTGAGCAACGACGTTTACCAAGGCCACGCGGCGGTCACCAACAGCATCACCAACGTCAGCGGCGGCAATTACGAGAATCTGGTCGCCAACCAGGCACCAGTCAGCACCGCCGTTACCGACGTACAAGACACCACCACTGTCACCCTGACCACCACGCCGTCCGTGGCGGAAGGCGGCACTATCACTTACACCGCCACAGTAGGTGCGCCGGTCACTGTCAGCCCGGTCATAGTCAGCTTGGCCAACGGGCAGACCATCACCATTCCGGTCGGCCAAAGCTCCGGTACCGCCACCGGCGCCGTGAGCAACGACGTTTACCAAGGCCACGCGGTGGTCACCAACAGCATCACCAGCGTCAGCGGTGGCAATTACGAGAATCTGGTCGCCAACCAGGCGTCCGTCAGTACCACCGTGACCGATGTGCAAGACACCACAACGGTATCGCTGACGGCAACGTCCAGCGTGGCCGAAGGTGGCACTATCATTTACACCGCCACAGTAGGGGCTCCGGTCACCGGCAGCCCGGTCTTAGTCAGCTTGGCCAACGGACAGACCATCACCATTCCGGTTGGTCAGAGTTCGGGGACGGCCACGGGCGCCGTCACCAACGACGTCTACCAAGGCCACGCGGCCGTCACCAACAGCATCACCAACGTCAGCGGCGGCAATTACGAGAATCTGGTCGCCAACCAGGCACCGGTCAGCACCGCCGTTACCGACGTACAAGACACCACAACGGTGTCGCTGACAGCGACGCCCAGCGTGGCCGAAGGTGGCACTATCGTCTACACCGCCGCGGTAAATGCGCCGGTCACCGGTAGTCCGGTCATAGTCAGCTTGGCCAACGGGCAGACCATCACCATCCCAGTCGGGCAGTCCTCCGGCACCGCCACCGGCGCCGTGAGCAATGACGTCTACCAAGGCCACGCGCCGGTCACCAACAGCATCACCAGCGTCAGCGGCGGCAACTACGAAAACCTGGTCGCCAACCAGGCACCGGTCAGCACTGCGGTCACCGATGTGCAAGACACCACTACCGTCTTGCTGACGGCGACGCCGACCGTGGCGGAAGGCGGGACCATTATCTATACGGCGACAGTGGGTGCCCCTGTCACCGGCAGCCCGGTCGTAGTCAGCCTAGCCAACGGCCAGACCATCACCATTCCGGTCGGCCAAAGCTCCGGTACCGCCACCGGCGCCGTGAGCAACGACGTTTACCAAGGCCACGCGGCGGTCACCAACAGCATCACCAACGTCAGCGGCGGCAATTACGAGAATCTGGTCGCCAACCAGGCACCAGTCAGCACCGCCGTTACCGACGTACAAGACACCACCACTGTCACCCTGACCACCACGCCGTCCGTGGCGGAAGGCGGCACTATCACTTACACCGCCACAGTAGGTGCTCCGGTCACCGGCAGCCCGGTCGTAGTCAGCCTGGCTAACGGCCAGACCATCACCATTCCGGTTGGTCAGAGTTCAGGGACGGCCACGGGCGCCGTCACCAACGACGTCTACCAAGGCCACGCGGCAGTCACCAACAGCATCACCAACGTCAGCGGCGGCAACTACGAAAACCTGGTCGCCAACCAGGCACCGGTCAGTACCAGCATCACGGATGTCCTGGACACCACGACGGTTTCGCTTTCGGCGACGCCAAGCGTGGCCGAAGGCGGGCAGATCGTTTACACCGCTACCTTGAGCAACGCTGCACAAACGGTGGTAACGGTCACGCTGAGCAATGGCCAGGCCATCACCATCGGCGCCAATCAGACCTCCGGCAGCGTCGCCGTTGCCGCGCCAGCGGATGATCCGTATATCGATGCCGGTCAGGTGAGCGCCCGCATCACCAATGCCTCGGGTGGCAATTTCGAGAACCTGGCGATCAACAGTACGGCGGCAGTCACCACCGTCAGTGACACCATCGACACCTCTACCGTCACGCTAACCGCCACGCCATCTGTGGCCGAAGGCGGCACTATCGTCTACACCGCAACCGTCACCGCCCCAGTTACAGGCTCGGCTGTCGTGGTGGCCTTGGCCAGCGGCCAGACCATCACCATCCCTGTCGGCCAAAGCTCCGGTACCGCCACCGGCGCCGTCACCAACGACGTCTATCAAGGCCACGCTGCGGTCACCAATAGCATCACCACCGTCAGCGGCGGCAACTACGAAAACCTGGTGGCGAACAAGGCAACGGTCAGCACGACGGTCACCGATGTGCGGGACACCACCACCGTCACCCTGACCGCCACGCCCTCCGTGGCCGAGGGGGGCACCATCGTCTACACCGCCACAGTGGATGCGCCCGTCACCGGCAGCCCGGTCCTGGTCAGCCTGGCCAACGGCCAGACCATCACCATTCCGGTCGGCCAGAGCTCCGGCACCGCCACGGGCGCCGTGACCAACGACGTTTACCAAGGCCACGCGCCGGTCGCCAACAACATCACCAGCGTCAGCGGCGGCAATTACGAAAATCTGGTCGCCAACCAGGCGCCAGTCAGCACCACCGTTACCGATGTGCAGGACGCTACGACGGTGTCGCTGACGGCAACGCCTAGCGTGGCCGAGGGTGGCCAGATCGTTTACACCGCAACCCTGACCAGCCCGGCGCAAACAGCGGTCACCGTGACCCTGAGCAACGGCCAGACCATCACCATCGGCGCCAGCCAGTCTTCCGGCAGCATCACCGTGGCGGCGCCAGCCGACGACGTCTACATCGGCACGTCCACGGTCAGCACCACGATCACCAACGCCACCGGCGGCAACTTCGAAAGCCTGGTGGTGAACCCGGCGCCAGCGGTCACCGCCGTGACCGACACGTTGAACACCACCACCCTTGGCATCACCGGCTCAGCCACCGTGGCCGAGGGCAACAACGCAACCTACACGCTGACCCTGAGCAATGCGCCGCAGACCGACGTGGTAGTCAAGCTGAGCTACAGCGGCACCGCCAGCAACGGCGTCGACTACACCGGTGTGGCCACGGTGACGATAAAAGCCAACAGCAACCAGGCCACGTTCACCATCCCAACCTTGAAGGACAACATCGCCGAGGGCACCGAGCAGTTCACCATCAAGATCGACTCGGCCACCGGCGGCAACTTCGAGGGGCTTGCGATCAGCCCTGCCGCAGGCAGCATCACTACCCAACTCTACGAGCCAGCCCCGGTGCTGGACCTCGATGCCAACGACTCCAGCGGCAAGACGGGCGCCGACTTCCAGACCACCTTCACCGAAAACGGCAGCGGCAACTCGATCAGTGACCTGGATATTTCCATCACCGACTTCGACAGCTCGCAGATGGCCGGTGCCACCGTGACGCTGACCAATGCCCAGGCCGGCGATGCCTTGAACCTGGGCAGCAGCGTCAACGGCATCACCGCCACCTCCAGCGTGGTCGCCGGCAAGGTAGTCCTGACCTTGACAGGCAACGCCTCGCTGGCCGACTACCTGCAGGCGATCAAGAACATCACCTTCGTCAACACCAGCGAGGACCCGAGCACCACGCCGCGGATCATCACAGTCACGGTCACCGACGGGGTCAATGTATCCAACACCGCGACCGCCACGGTCAACGTGGTGGCGGTCAACGATGCCCCGGTGTCCACCGGAGGTATCGTCACCGGCGTGGAGGACACTGCGCTGGTGCTGAACTGGAGCAATTTCAACGTCACCGACGCCGACACCCCGACCGCAAGCCTGGGCGTCACCTTCACCCAGCTGCCGACACTCGGCACCCTGCAGTACAACAACGGCACCGCCTGGGTGAACGTGACGGTCAACCAGACCGTGAGCCAGGCCGACATCGCTGCCGGCAAGCTCAAGTTCGTGCCGTTGGCCAACCAGTCCGGTGCCGATGGCTATGGCGGCTCTGGCGTGGGAAACAACCAGGCCGACTATGCGCAGATCAGGTTCAAACCCACCGACGGTATCACCCCGGGCAGCGAGACCACGCTGAAAGTCGATATCACCCCGGTCGCTGACACGCCGACCCTGAGTATCGGTAGCAACAATGTCAACTCGCTGGGCCTGACCAAGGAAACCTGGACCACCCTGACCGGCCTGGGTACCAACGGCAATGGCATTACCGGCGATGCGCTGAAAACGGTCTTCACCAACTCCGGCACCGCCACCAAGTCCGAGACCACCACCAATGTGCAGTCCGACGCCAGCGTTGCAGCACAAAGCGGTTCGAAGACCTCCGGCCTGGTCTACCTGGAAGCCGGCAAGACCTACACCTTCAGCGGGACTGCCGACGACAGCCTGTTGGTGAACATCGGCGGCAAGAACGTGGTAACGGCTACCTGGGGTACTGGAGGCACCGTGGCGGGCACCTATACACCAGCCACAAGCGGCTACTACACCCTGGAGGTCTACCACGCCAACCAGTCGGGCCCGGGCAGCTACGACATCAATATCAAGGTTGGCAGCGGCGCGGTGGGTGACTTCAACAGTACCAGCATCGCCATGTACCCGAACGTCACCGCCCTGGCCAACGCCGGCGTTACGGTATCCGACCTGCACGGCAGCAGCGGCCAGGGCTACTACGATGGCTACAAGCTCAACGAAGGGCCGGAAAACGGCAGCGTCAAGCTGGTGGGCATCAGTAGCAACCTGACTGACACCGACGGTTCCGAGGCCCTGAGCGTCAAGCTGGCGGGCATTCCGGCCGGTTCGGTGATCAGCGACAGCGCCGGGCATAGCGCTACCGTGGGGGCCACGGCGGTCGACGTCAGCGGCTGGACCCTGAACAGCCTGACGATCAAGCCACCGGCCTACTACAGCGGCCAGTTCGATGTGAAGGTCACCTCGACCTCCACCGAGTCGGTCGGCGGTAGCTTTGCCACCACCGAGGGCACCCTCAAGGTCACGGTGTACCCGGACAACTACACCACCTCCCAGCTGACCATCGCCAACGACAGTACAACCGGCACCTACGGCGACGACATCATCATCGCCGACACCGCTGGCTTGCACATGACCGCCGGTACCAACTACAACCTCGCCTTCGTCGTCGACACCTCGGGCAGCATGGGCAGTACCGGTATCGAGGCGACCAAGGCGTCCCTGGCCACTACGTTCCAGACCCTGCTGGCGGATGCCAAGGCCACCGGGGTCGGCACGGTGAACGTGCTGCTGGTGGACTTCGCCACGCAGGTCAAGAGCACCGTTGCAGTCACCCTCAACGATGCCGGCCTCAAGACCCTGCTCAACGCCCTGAGCGGCATGAGCGCGGACGGCGGCACCAACTACGAGGATGCGTTCAAGACGACGGCCAACTGGTTCCAGAGTCTGAAGAATGCCGGCGTCACCGGCACCAACCAGACCTACTTCCTCACCGACGGCCAGCCGACCTACTACCAGACCGGCGAGCAGACCAACCCGGCACTGGCCAACAGCTCGGTCAAGCTCGACACACTGCTCGGCAACATCAGCTACAAGATGGGCGACACCCTGACCAACTATCAGCTGGACACCAATAACCGGGTGTCGATCGACGCCACCGGCAAGCTCACCGCTGAAACCCGCAGCTTCGACCTGCTAAGCCTGAGCTACAAGTGGAGCGCCGTAACCACCGGCCTGATCCACGCCGAAGGCAACGGAGGCTATGAGCTGTCGAAGCTGGCGGGCACCGGCAGCACCACGACCAGCGATACCCTGAGCAACGCCACCTCCAGCTTCGCACTGCTCGCGGCGCTATCGTCGGTCGAGGCGGTCGGCGTGGGTACGGGCATCAGCAGCACCGACCTGAAACCGTTCGACAGCGACGGCGTACCCCAGGTCAACGTCGACCCGAGCAAGATCTCCGATGCGATCCTCGGCCACACCGACCAGACCATCGCCGGCGCCGACACCATCAGTGGTGGCGATGGACACGACATCATCTTTGGCGACCTGGTGAGTTTCGACTCGATCCCCGGCAGCGGCATCGAGGCAGTCCAGGCCTTCGTCGCGACGAAGCTAGGCGTGGACACGAGCTTGGTGGATGCCAAGGTGATGCATCAATACATCAGCGAGCATTACACCGACTTCGACCTGTCGCGCACCAACGACGGTGCCGACACCCTGATGGGGGGCGGTGGCAACGACATCCTCTTTGGTCAGGGCGGCAACGATTACCTCGATGGCGGCAAAGGCAACGACATCTTGCTCGGCGGCACCGGCAACGACACCTTGCTCGGTGGTGAAGGCAACGATCTGCTGTTCGGCGGGGCCGGCAACGACATGCTGATCGGTGGCAAGGGCAATGACATCCTCAGCGGTGGCGCCGGTGCAGATACCTTCGTGTGGAAAGCCGGCGACATCGGCCAGGACGTGATCAAGGACTTCAAGCTGAGCGAAGGCGACCGCCTCGACCTGACCGACCTGCTGCAGGGGGAACGTGGCACGACCATCGACAACTACCTGAAAATCACCACCGTGGGCGGCGAATCGACCCTGCAGATCAGTACGGAGGGCAAGCTCAATGCAGCCGGCGGGCTGGCCAATGCTGACGTGTCGATCAAGCTGGAGGGGGTGAACTGGTCGAACACCAGCATCAACTCACTGATCAGCGGCGCAGACCCAACCATCAAGATCGATAACAACAACAGCTGACTGGCAGGCGCAGCAGGGCAAAGTTGCCTATGCTGCGCCAGAGCCAAGCCCAAGGATTCAACATGATGAGGATGGACGCCATGTTCTATGTGCAACGCGACGGCGAGGGGCAGTTGGCGCGGGTCGAAGCCGCACCCTACGCCGAGTACACGGAAGTGCTGCCCGCCGACCATGCGGAGATTCAGGAATGGTTTGCCGACGATGTCGTCGAGAACAGCCTCAAGCAACTCAAGCAAAGCGACCTGGACATGATTCGCGTGCTCGAAGACCTGATCGAGGTGCTGACCACCAAGGGCGTGATCAGCATCACCGATCTGCCTGCCGGAGCTCAGGCCAAGTTGCTCAACCGCTCGACGGCGCGCAAGGCACTGGGCAGCTTGAACAACCTGATCGAAGAAGAAGAGGAAGGCGGCTTGATCTGAAATCAGCGCCAGGGCGCAGGCTCCCCAGACAGCTGCCCCTGAATGCCTTCAATGCCCATGTCCAGCAGTACCTGGCGCTCGCCTTCCGTCTCGACCCGCTCGGCGATCAGTGGCAAGTCGATGCTGTGCGCCGCACGCTGGATCGCTTCGATGAATAGCCGCTTGTGTTGTTCCTGGTCGATGTTGCGAATGTAGCTGCCATCGATCTTCAGATACGCCAGGCCCAGATGCGCCAGGTTGCCGATCATGCTGAAGCGGCCACCAAAGCGCTGCAGCGCCAGGCCGAAACCGAGCCCGCGCAGGCGCCGGGTCAACTGCTCCAGTGCAGCCTGCTCCGGCAGTTGCTCCTCGCCGATTTCGAAGATCAACTGAGCACCCAGTGCCGTATTCTGGCTCAGCAGCTCATAGACGCGTTGCAGGGCCTTCTGGTCGGCCAGGGTTGCGGCAGACAGGTTCAGGGCCAATACCTGACCGTGGCTGCGCAGATGGGCAAGGACCTTTTCCACTACCAGCAGGTCCAGCCGCGTCATCCAGCCAAAGCGCTCCAGCCAAGGCAGGAAGCGGCCAGCGGGCAAGGCTTCGCCCTGCTCGTCGAGTAGCCGCGAAACGACTTTGTAATGGAGCACCCGCTCAGGAGCTTTGGTCTGGACTACCGGCTGGAAGAACAACTCGAAGCGGCTTTTGACGAACGCCTCGTCCAGACGCTTGTGCCAATCGTGCTGGGTGTCACCCACAACAGCGGCGGCGCCTTGCTCCAGGCATACCCAACCCGGCAGCGGCTGATGCTCGGCACGTGCCAAGGCCTCGTCGGCCAGCTTGAGCAGCGCCTGCGGCGCATCACCCGGGCTGAACGGTGCCAGGCCAATGCAGGCGACTGGGGAGATATCGCTGGCTCCGGTTTCGTGCAGGCTTTGCAGCGCCGCCTCAAGGGCCTGGGCGAGCCGCACCGCGTCTTCGTGGACCATACCTGGCGCCAAGACGGCGAATTCACCCCCACGGCTGCGGGAGATCAAGTCGTTGGTCTCCGGGAAGGTGGCACAGGTGCGCCTCAGCTGCTCACCCACCGCTTGCAGCAGCTGGTCCGTACGCTGTCCGCCAAGACGTGCGTTGAGCCCAGCCAGCCCCTGTACACGCAGCAACAGCAGGTAGCCGGCACGGGCCTCCTCCATGTTGCTGACTCGGGCGTTGAGCTGCATCTCGAAGTAACGCCGATTCGACAACCCGGTCAGGCTGTCCTGATAAGACTCGGCGCGTAGCCGCTCACTGCGCTCAGCCTGCTCGCTGAACAGCGCCTTGAGCTTTTCGACCATCTGGTTCAGTGCCTGCACTACCCGGCGCAGCTCCGGCGTGCGCGGCTCCGGGAGGGTATGAAACTCACGCCGGGCAATGGCGTGTGACTGTTCAACCATCGCGTCCAGCGGGCGCAGTTGCCGGCGCAGCAACAAAGCACCAAGCGCCGCGCTCGCGGCACCGCACAGCAGTAGCCAGCCCAGGCTGCCCAGAGCACTCCGCCAAAGCTTGCCAATGGCAAACATGGGGTGGCTGATCACCTCGACCCGCGCGGCCTGTTGCCAGCCCCGGCTAACGATTGCATCGCCACCTGCCGCCTCCAGTCCGATCAGGTGGATGAACCAGGCAGGCACGCCACCTGGGTCCGGCTCGGCGTGACGCTCCACCAGCACGGCGTTGGAGGCCAGGTCGATGACCTTGATGCTGGCATAGTAGCCGCTGTCGAAGATCGAGCTGACCATCAGCTCGACCATGGCCGGGTCATCGATCTCAGCGGTCAGTGATAATGCCAATGCGGTGGCTGCGTCCTGGGCATGCGAGCGCAGCTGGTTGACGTACTGGCTGCGCGAGCTTTCCAGGCTGACCATGAAGCTGCCGCTGAAGGCAACAACCAGGAACAGACAAATGGCCAACAGCAGTTGTTTGAACAGTGACATCTGCGCTCCTTCAATAGACCGGTTCGGCCGGGAACCCTTCGGCCTGCATTTTCTTCAACAAGTCCTGCCAGCGTGACAGGCGCTTGGTGTCGCCGACCTTCTTGTTGCCTGCCGCGCCGGTCAGCCACAAGCCTTCGCCATTGAAGGCGTACACCGGCAGCAGGTCGGTGCGTTGGCTGGCCGGTTTGATTGCGTCCATCAGGCTGTCGAGCACCAGCGGCTGAGCCTGTGGGGTTGAATAATAGGTCAGGACCATGTGCGCACGGTTCTGGCGAAGGGCTTTGACATAGGTGATGCGCAGCTTCTCGGCAGGGATGCCCATGCGGCGCAGGCTGAAGTACTTGGCAATAGCGTAGTCTTCGCAGTCGCCGGCGCCCTTGATCAGGGCCTGGATTGGCGTGGCCCAGTAGTCGACTTCATGCCACAGGTCGATGTCTTCGACATAGCGCAGCTGCTGATTGAAGAACAGGTTGACCACCTGCAAGCGCTGCAGCTCGGTGCCTTGGTTCTGCGTCACCATGAGGTTCTGCCAGGCATCGATGCGGGCTTTGCCTGGCCCTAGCGGGCCATAGAGGGCCTGGGACTTGCGGCTGATCTCGGTGAAGTCCCAATCCGCCTGCAGCCCGCCCAGCAACAGGCTGCCAAGCAGTAGCGCAAGGCAGACGCGGCGCACAGGGGTTTTGAGCATGCAGGATATCGCCAATGCGAAGCCCTGTTCAGATCAGTCCAGAGCAGCGATGGTGCGGCCTGGCCACGTAAAAGACAATGGCACCGCGCAATCATGTAGCCAATGGTCGGCAAGATAGAACTTTATAGTTAATGCTAAGGAAGTGTCGCTTCCTTTGCCGGGATATCTCATCCACCATAACTGTGAACCCAGGCCGCTCGCTTCTTCGCCAGCGCAGGTTTGACAAGCCCCCCTACCTGTCACTAGGGTCATTGGATCCAACTTTTTTGTCGTCGAGGCATACTTCGCTTGGCCGAGAAAATCAAACTCAAGAACGTGCTGGCCAGCGAACAGCTGGCAGCACACCTGGCCCGTAGCGTTATTGAAGAACGCCTGCGCAGTGCCATTCTCGATGGCCGCCTGCCACCTGGCACCGCCGTGCGCCAACAGGAAGTTGCCGACTTGTACGGTGTCAGCCGCATGCCGGTGCGCGAGGCGCTGCGCCAGCTGGAAGCGCAATCGTTGCTGAAGGTGGAAATGCACAAGGGTGCAGTGGTCGCCCCCTTGATTGGCGAAGACGCAGTCGACACCTATGCATTGCGCGTGCTCCTGGAGAGCGAAGCGCTTCGCCAATCCATTCCGCTGCTGGATGCCGATGACATCGCCAGTGCGCGTGGTTACATCCAGCAACTGGAGAACGAAACCAGCCATGCGGAAATCGGCCGTCTCAATCGGCTCTTCCACATGGCGCTCTATGGCAAGGCATCCAACCAGAAACTGCTGCGTCTGATCGAGAACGAGCTGAACGAGGAAGAACGCTTCTTGCGCTTTCACCTGTCATCCATGGGGCTGGGCAAGCTGACCCAGGACGACCATAACGCCCTGGTGGATGCTGCCGCTGACAAATTGGTCGACGAGGCGGTAAGGGTGCTGGAGCAGCATCTGAACAATGGATCGCGGGTGATCAGAAACTACCTGGACAAACAACTCGCCCGCTAGCGCAAACGTCAGGGTACTGTAGCCCGGAAAAGAAAAAGCCCCTGTCTGCAATGCAGACAGGGGCTTTTGTTTGAATCTTGACGATGACCTACTCTCACATGGGGAAACCCCACACTACCATCGGCGATGCATCGTTTCACTGCTGAGTTCGGGATGGGATCAGGTGGTTCCAATGCTCTATGGTCGTCAAGAAATTCTGTGTGCCGGTCCGTCCCGAGGACGTACCCGCGAATCTCTGTAGTTCCTACTTAAAGACAAAACCCCTACCTGCATGTGCAGATAGGGGTTTTGCGAAATGAATCTTGACGATGACCTACTCTCACATGGGGAAACCCCACACTACCATCGGCGATGCATCGTTTCACTACTGAGTTCGGGATGGGATCAGGTGGTTCCAATGCT
>NZ_BQIJ01000011.1:0-193811 GCF_021602465.1 Pseudomonas urethralis | reverse complement strand
CACGCCGGGCGACACCACGGCACCGGCAACCCCCATCGACCTGCTGGTTTCGCCCGATGGCCTGCGCCTGAGCGGGCGTGGTGAAGCGGGCGCCACGGTGAATGTATTCGATGCTGCCGGCAATCTGATTGGCAGCGGCACGGTGAATGCCGATGGCAGCTTCGATATCGCCCTGAACACCCCGCAGGCCAACGGCGAAAACCTGGCTGTCTCGCAGACCGATGCCGCAGGCAACACCTCGCAGGCGGGTACGGTGACAGCCCCGGACATCACCCCGCCTACCGCACCGGCGCAACTGGCGATAGACCCGCAAGGCAATACCGTCACCGGCCGCGCCGAGCCAGGTTCGACCGTTCAGGTGCGCGGTGCCGACGGCACCGTGCTGGGAACTGCCGTGGCCGGCGCCGACGGGCAATTCAGCGTCACCCTGCAACCGCCGCAGACCGATGGTCAGCCTTTGCAAGTCACGGTCACCGACCCTGCCGGCAATGTCTCCAGCGCCACCGCAATCACCGCACCGAACGACGGCGTTGGCAGCGGCGGCGACACCACACCACCCGCGCCGGCCAGCAATGTGATCATCAGCGCCGACGGGCGCACCGTGTCGGGCCGTGGCGAAGTCGGTGCGACCGTCAACGTGCTGAACGACCAAGGTCAACTGATCGGCACCGGTACCGTGCAACCCGATGGCAGCTTCACCCTGCAACTGACCTCGCCCGTGGTCGATGGCTCATCGCTGCAGGTCACCCTTACCGATGCCGCCGGCAACGTTTCGACGCCAAGCCCCCTGACTGCCCCGGACCTGGTGGCGCCAACGCAACCCAGCGGGCTCAGCCTGGCCAACGGCGTAACCCTGACCGGCAGCGCCGAAGCGGGCGCACGGGTAGAGGTTCGCGATGCCAATGGCAACCTGATCGGCAGCGCCATCGTCCAGCCAGACGGCAGCTTCAGCCTCACCCTCGACCCTGCCCAGGCCAATGGCGAACACCTGGCCATCACCGTCACCGATGCCGCGGGCAACAGCTCGACGCCGCTTGATTACACCGCACCTGATATCACCCCACCGGCAATCATCAGCAACGTCATAGTCGGTGCTGGCAGCCTGGTCATCAGTGGCCGCGGCGAGCCGGGTGCAACGGTGCAAGTGCGTGATGCCAACGGCGCGGTGATCGGCACCGGTGTCGTCGCGGCCAACGGCACCTTCCTGGTCGACCTCAACGCCCCGGTCAGTGCCGCTGACCGCATCGTGCTGGTGCAGACCGACGCCGCCGGCAACGCTTCGCTCGAGCTCACCGTGATCGTCCCTGCCACTGCAGTGCCAGAGAGCCCTGCCGGGCTGGTACTGGCCGCCGACGGCACGTCCATCAGCGGCACCGCCCCGGTGGGCAGCCTGGTGGAAGTACGCGATGCCAATGGCGCGGTGATCGGCAGCGTACAGGTGGGTAACGATGGCACCTTCACCATCACCCTCACACCGGCCCAGGCCAATGGCGAACTGCTCGACGTGGTGGCCATCGACGCCGACGGCAACAGTTCGTTGCCGAGCCAGATCAACGCCCCGGACATCACCCCGCCAAACCAGGCCAGTGACCTGAACCTGGCGGCCGACGGCATTACCCTCACCGGCCGCGGCGAGGTCGGCGCCACCGTGCAGGTCACCAATGCGCAGGGTACGGTGCTGGGCACCGCTACAGTCGGAGCCAACGGTTACTTCGCCGTCACCCTGTCGCCCGCCCAGGTCAACGGCCAGGAGCTTGACGTGGTGCTGCGCGACGCCGCTGGCAACAGCTCCACCGCCACCCTCACCGCGCCCGACCTGGATGGCCCGCTGCAACCTTCGGCGCTGGCCGTCGACGCCACCGGCCTGCATCTCACCGGTGCCGGCCAAGCGGGCTCGATCGTCACCGTGCGCGCCGCCGACGGTAGCGTTCTGGGCACGGCCATCGTAGCCGCCAACGGGCAATTCGACGTCACCCTCAACGTGCCCCAGCGCAACGGTGAACAACTGAGCGTCGAAGCCACCGACACGCTGGGCAATAGCGCCGGCCCGGTCAGCTTCACCGCCCCCGACACCACGCCGCCGCAAGCTGTGAGCAACCCCAGCATCGACGGCACCGGCAGCAGCGTCTCCGGCACTGGCGAGCCCGGCGCCACCGTTACCGTACGCGGCCCGAACGGCACTGTATTGGGCACTGCCCTGGTCAACGGCGACGGCAGTTTCCAGGTTACCCTGAGCCCCACCCAGACCAATGGCCAGGCCCTGACCGTCGAGCAACGCGACCCGACCGGCAACGTCTCGGCCGCCGTCGACCTGACGGCGCCGGACAGCCAGGCGCCGGCGATCACCACAGGCCTTGCGCTGTCGACCGACGGCACGGTGCTCACCGGCAGCGGCGAACCCGGCGCTCAGGTACGGGTGACCGGCGCTGGTGGCGCAGTGCTGGGCACCGCTACGGTCGAAGCCGACGGCAGCTTCCGTGTGACCATCGACCCACCCCAACTCAATGGCCAGGTGCTGACGGTGGTCCAGACCGATGGCGCCGGCAACCCCTCCCCTGCCGAGACCTTGACCGCCAGTGACCGCGAAGCGCCTCTCCCCGCCCAAGGCCTCGGCCTCAGCGCCGATGGCATCACCCTCACGGGTCAGGGCGAAGCGGGCGCCACCGTGGAAGTCCGCGGTGCCGGCGGGCAGCTGCTCGGTAGCGGCGTGGTCGACAACGACGGTACCTTCAGCGTTACCCTGACACCTGCGCAAACCAGCGGTGAAACCGTCTCGGTGGTGCTCATCGACGCCGCTGGCAACGCCTCGCCGTCGGCGCCGTTCACCGCCGACGACAGCAGCGCCCCCGCAGCCCCGGGCGGGCTGCTGGTCAGCGCCGACGGCAGCCTTGTTCAAGGCACCGGTGAGCCCGGTGCCACCGTTGAAGTGCGCAACAGCGCCGGGCAGCTATTGGGCAGCGTGGTGGTCCCCGCCAGTGGCAGCTTCAGTGTCGCACTGAGCCCGTTGCAGCTGGACGGCCAGACCCTCAACGTTACCCAGACCGACCCACAAGGCCATACCTCCGGCGCCGCACAAGCGACCGCGCCAGACCTCACCCCGCCCGCACAACCCACGGACCTGGCGATCAGCGCGGATGGCCTGGCCCTGACCGGCAATGCGCCCGGCGCGGCTTCGGTCACCGTGATCAGCCCGACAGGCGTCGAAACCACAGTCCTGGTCAACGCCGACGGCAGCTTCAGCGTGCCGCTGTCCCCTGCCCTGATCAACGGCGAGACGGTGACCGTGGTGGTCGCCGATGTCGCCGGCAACAGCACCGAGCCGACCAGCGTCACGGCCGCCGACACCTCACCACCGGCTCCAGCCACCGACATCGCGGTCAGCCCGGATGGCAGCCTCATCAGCGGTACTGCCGAACCCGGTACCACGGTCATCGTGCGCGACGGCAGCACCGAACTGGGCACCGCCACGGTCAACCCGGATGGCACCTTCCAGGTTCAGGTCAATCCACCGCTGGTTGCCGGCGACAGCGTGCAACTCGTGGTCCACGACACCGGCAACAACGAAACCGCGGTCACCGTCAACGGACCGGACGGCAGCGAAGTCGCAGCGCCCACCAACCTGGCCATCAGCGCCGATGGCTTCCTGCTCACCGGCCAAGGCACGGTCGGCTCGCTGATCACCGTCACCTCCGCCGGCACCACCCTGGGCACCGGCACGGTGGGCAGCGACGGCATCTTCCGCATCTTCTTCGCCAATGCCCAGCTCAACGCCCAGACCCTGCACGTCAGCGCCCGCGCATCGGCCAGCGGCGCCCCTTCGCTGCCGGCGACCATCGTCGCAGCCGACACCACCCCGCCCGATGCGCCGACCCAGGTTGCCATCAACCGCAGCGGCACCACCTTGACCGGCCATGGTGAAGTCGGCGCGAGCGTGAGCGTGACCGACGCCAACGGCACCGTGGTCGGCACCGGCACCGTCGGCAGCAACGGCCTGTTCTATATCAACCTGGTGCCGGCGCAGGTGAATGCGCAATACCTCACCATCACCCAGGCCGACGCTGCGGGCAACGTGTCGCTCGCTGCCACACAGCAGGCACCTGACCTGCAAGCCCCGAATGTCGCCACCGGCCTCAGCCTGAACAGCGCCGCCACCGTGGTCAGCGGCCAGGGCGAAGCCGGTGCACTGGTGACCGTGCGCGACGCCAGCGGCGCCGTGCTGGCCACCGGTACGGTGAACCAGAGCGGGCAGTTCCAGATCACCCTGCCCAGCGCACAGACCACCGGCGGCGCACTGCAGGTCACCCTCAGCGATGCCGCTGGCAACGTGTCCGGCCCGGCCAGCCTGGCGACCCCAGACCGCACGCCACCGGCGGCCGTTACCAACGCAACGCTCAGCAACGATGGCCGGCAGCTGTCCGGCAGCGGTGAAGTAGGCGCCACGGTGCAGGTCCGCGATGCCAGCGGAGCCGTGCTGGGCACTACCACCGTGGGCGCCGACGGGCGCTTCACCGTCACCTTCGCCACCTCGCAAGCCACTGGCCAGGCCCTCGGCGTGACCCAGCTGGATGCTGCGGGCAACACTTCGCCAGCGGTCACTGTCGTCACTAACGACCTGAGTGCCCCGGCGGCGTTGACCAACGTGGTGCTCAACAACAACGGCCTGACCCTCACTGGCCTGGGTGAAGCCGGCGCCTCGGTGACTGTGCGTGGCCCGGACGGCACCATCATCGGCACCGGTGTGGTGGCCGCCAACGGCAGCTTCACCCTCACCCTCACCAGCGCGCAGCTCAATGCCGAGCGCCTGAGCGTGACCCAGACCGACGCTGGCAACAACACCTCTGCCGCCGTGACGGTGACGGCCCCCGACCATACTCCGCCTGCGGCGCCCACCGCCCTGGCCTTGGCTGGCAGCGGCCTGCAACTGAGCGGCAGTGCCGAATCCGGCAGCACGGTCACCGTGCGCGATGCGGCGGGCAATGTGCTGGGCACCACGGTGGCTGCCGCCAACGGTACCTTCCAGGTCACCCTGAGCAGCCCGCAGACCAACGGCCAGGCCTTGCAGGTGACCGCCACCGATGCCGCCGGCAACGTCTCGCCCGTGGCCGCCTACACCGCAGCCGACACAACGCCTCCAGCCGCTGTCGCCCATTTGGCCGTCTCGGCCGATGGTGCCACCCTGACTGGCACCGGCGAGGCTGGCGCCACGGTCACCGTGCGCGCACCGGACGGCACCGCGCTGGGCACGGCCCTGGTCGGCAGCGACGGCCGCTTCTCGGTCACCCTCGCCCCGGCTGCAACGGTGGGTGAGAACCTCGCGGTGGTGCAGGTTGACGCCGCCAACAACACCTCGCCGGTACAAAACGTCACCGCGCCGGGCAATACCGCACCCGATGTTCCCGGCAGCCTGGTGCTCTCCGCGGACGGCCTGGTGGTCACCGGTATCGCCACACCGGGCAGCACGGTCAGCGTGGTGGGCCCCAACGGGCAGCACGGTCAGCGTGGTGGGCCCCAACGGGGTGCTGCTGGGCAGCGCCCCGGTCAACAACGACGGCACCTTCAGCGTCACCCTCGGCAGCGCCCAGGCCAACGGCGAGATCCTCCAGGTCAGTGCCACCGGCACGGCCGGCAGCACGTCGCTGCCGGCCGAGCTGCAGGCGCCGGACACCACTGCGCCGCAACCGCTGAGCAACCTGGCGCTGTCCAACGACGGCCTGGTGCTCACTGGCCACGGTGAGCCAGGGGCCACCGTGACCGTGCTCGGTATCGGCGGGGTCGCCCTGGGCACTGCCGTAGTGGGCGCCGACGGCAACTTCAGCGTCAACCTCTCCGCCGCCCAGCTCAACGGCGAACAACTCAGCGCCGCGCAGACTGACGTCGCCGGCAACGAGTCCAACAGCGTCAGCCTCACCGCACCGGACATCACTGCGCCGGCTGCGCCGGCCAATCTGGCATTCGCCGGTGGCGGCAGCCTGCTCAACGGTACCGGTGAAGCCAATACCGCGGTGAAAGTCATCGCCGCCGACGGCACCGTGCTGGGCACCGCCACGGTGATGAGCAACGGCAGCTTCCAGGTCACCCTCAACCCACCACAGGCCAACGGCCAGGCCGTGCAGGTGGTGCTGACCGATGCCGCCGGCAACCAGTCCAGCGCCAGCCCGATCACCGCACCCGATACCACACCGCCGACTGCGCCCAGCGAACTGGCCATCTCCAGCGATGGTGTGACCATCACCGGGCGTGGCGAAGCCGGGGCCACGGTGATCGTGACCAACCCGGCCGGCCAGCAGATCGGCACGGCGCTGGTCGACGCCAGCGGCCACTTCACCCTGACCCTCAACCCGGCCCTGGGCAACGCCGAGGTGCTGAGCTTCACCCAGACCGACGGCGCCGGTAACCTGTCGCCGGTCGCTACCCTGCAGACCCCGGACTTCACGCCGCCAGACGTGCTGACCAACGTAGTCATCAATGCCGACGGCAGTGTGGTCATTGGCCGCGGTGAGCCTGGCGCGACGGTCACCGTGAACAACGCAGCCGGCGTGCTGCTGGGCACTACCACGGTGCTCGCCGACGGCAGCTTCCGGGTCGAACTCAGCCCTGCACAGATCAACCAGCAGGTGCTGTCGGTGCAGCAGGCCGACCCACCCGGCAACATCAGCGAGCCAGTCACGATCAACGCCCCGGACCTGACGCCGCCAGCCGCGGCGCTCGACCTGCGGCTCAACGCCGCTGGCGACCAGCTCGGCGGTACCGGTGAAGCGGGCAGCACCGTGCGTGTCTATGCCGGGACCACCGAAATCGGCACTGCCACGGTCGGGCCCAACGGTACCTTCGTGGTCAACCTCAGCGCGCCCCAGCTCAACGGCCAGACCCTGCAGGTCACCCTCGCAGACGCCAGCGGCAACGTCTCACCGATCAGCACCGTGATTGCGCTCGATAGCACGCCGCCGGCCACCGTGGTGGCGAGCCTCAACGGCAGCGGCACCCAGCTGGTCGGTACCGGTGAAGCCGGGGCACGGGTCAGCGTGATGGACAGCCAGGGCAATTTGCTCGGTCAGGGTACCATCGACCCCGATGGCACCTTCGTGCTCAACCTGACCTCAGCGCAAATCAACGGCCAGGTGCTCAGCGTGATTGCCCAGGATGCCACCGGCAATCCTTCTGCAGCGCTGCAACTGACCGCACCTGACCTGACCCCACCTGCTCAGCCGGCCAACCTCACCCTGACCGGCAACGGTACCTTGCTCAGCGGCACCGGTGAGGTGGGCAGCGTCATCAGCGTGCGTGATCCGTCCGGCACGGTGGTCGGTACCGTCACCGTGCCAGTGGGCGGCAACTTCACCGTGACCCTGAGTTCGGCGCAGAACAACGGCCAGTTGCTGACGGTGATCGCCACCGACAGCGCCGGCAACACGTCGACCCCCGCCCAGTACCAGACCGCCGACACCTCACCGCCTGCGGTCGTGACCAACCTCGCCATCAGCAACAACTACGACATCCTCACCGGGCGTGGCGAAGCCGGCGCCCGCGTCAGCGTCAGCTTTGGTGGCGTGGTCATTGGTACCGGCCTGGTCGACGCCGGCGGCAACTTCTCGATCAACCTGCAACCGGCCCCGGGTTCAGTAGCTTCCCTGGCCGTCACCCAGACCGACGCAGCCAACAACACCTCCGCCGTGGCGACCTTTGTGACACCGCTGGTGCCGCCACCGGAGCCACCCGTCAGCGCGACACTGGCCGCCGACGGCCTGACTCTCACGGGGACGGCCGCCACCGGCACCTCCATCCGTGTCTACGACGCCGCCGGCAACCTGATCGGCAGCGGTCTGGCCAACATCGGCAACGGTGGCTTCTCCATCACCCTGAGCGCCGCCCAGCTCAACGGGCAGCATTTGTCGGTGACGTCGGTATCGCTGCTGGGGGGTGAGTCGCAACCGGTGTTCGTCACCGCAGCCGACATCACCGCGCCGGCCAACCCGGTGGTCAGCGCGCTGTCGGCCAACGGCCTGGTGCTGACCGGTACCGGTGAAGCCGGCGCCACGGTGACGGTGCGCGATGCTGCCGGCAACGTGCTCGGCAGTGGCCTGGTCAACGGCGCGGGAGCGTTCAGCATCAACCTCAGCAGCGCCCAGCTCAACGGCCAGGTACTGAGCCTGACCCAGGCTGACGCCGCGCTGAACGTCTCCGGCGCTACCAGCTACACCGCGCCGGATACACAGGCGCCGCTGGCACCCACCAACCTGGCGATCAATGGCGCAGGCACCGTGCTCACCGGTAACGGCGAGCCGGGCGCGACCGTCACCGTGCAAGGCCCCAGTGGCACGGTCGGTACCGCCATCGTGCAGGGCGATGGCACCTTCAGCGTCACCCTGACCAGCACCCAGAACAACGGCCAGGCCCTGGTCGTGCGCCAGACGGACGCCGGCAACAACGTATCCGGCAGCGCCGCCATCACCGCGCCCGACACCACTGCGCCGACCGCTCCAGTGGCGGCCATCAACGCCAACGGCACCTCGGTCAGCGGCTCCGGCGAAATCGGCAGCACAGTGACGGTTCGCAACAGCGCCGGTACCGTGCTCGGCACCGCCACGGTGGGCAGCAACGGCCTGTACGTGGTCAGCCTGAACACGGCGCAGGTCAACTTCCAGGCGCTCACCGTCACCCTCACCGATGCCGCGGGCAACACCTCGACCGCCACAGCGCTGACCGCCCCGGACCTGACCCCACCGGCCAACGCCAGCAATCTGGTGATCAGCGCCGATGGCACCACCCTCACCGGTACCGGCGAGGTCGGCGCCACGGTGACCGTGCGCAGCGCCAGCGGGACCGTGCTGCAAACCGCCGTGGTGCAGGCCAACGGCACCTTCACCGTGACCCTGAGCCCAGCCCAGGACAACGGCCAGGTGCTGTCGGTGACCTTGACCGACCCCCGCAGCAACGTCTCCGGCAACGTCAACATCACCGCACCGGACGTCGATGCCAACGCCCCGGTCATCGCCAGCAACAACCTGGCCACCGCCACCGTCAACCTGGCGCCGGTCACCGCCACCACCACCTACACCGACAGCTTCACTACCTTGCTGTCGGGCTTCAGCAAGACCTACACCTGGACAGTGGCGGCTGGCACCACGGCCGATCCGACCCTGACGCTGACCACCAACAGCGTGCTGGCGCTGCTCAACAACTCCACCTTCACCCTGCAGGTGAAGAACGCCAGCGGCGCCTGGGTGACCATCGCCACCGGCAACACCCAGGGGCTGCTCGACCTGATCGTGCTGCCGCTGGGGCTGCAGGTGGACATCGGCAAGCTGCAGGCCGGCGACTACCGCCTGACCGTGGCCAGCGGCGGCATCGGCCTGGTGACCCAGGTCACCACCAGCCTGGACATCGACGCCACCAGCCTGACCCAGTTCACCGGCACCGGCACCGCCGCCTCGGGCAACGTCATCACCGACCCGGGCACCAATGGCGCGGTCGACTCGCTCGGCCCGGACAGCGGCGCCGTGCTGAAGATCCTGGTCAACGGCAGCTACGTGAACGCCGCCAGTGGCGCGGGCACCACGGTGCAGGGCCAGTACGGCACCCTGGTGATCCACGCCGACGGCAGCTACACCTACACCCCCAACGGCAGCCCGGCGAGCGTCGGCAAGGTGGACGTGTTCAGCTACGAGCTGGTGCACCCGAACGGGCTGACCTCCGCGGCCAACCTCTACGTGCGCATCGACAGCCCGCAGGCCACGGAAACCTGGAACGACAGCAACCTCAGCGCGCCGGCCACGGTGGTGGATGCGGTCAATGACGTCGACAGCAGCAGCATCACGCTGGCCAACCGGGTTGACAGCAGCAGCGCCACCCTTGGCTCGCTGACCCTGCCGCTGGTCGGCTCGCGCTCGGCCACCTACACCACCACGGTGGCCGCCGACACCACGGCCAACCTGCAAGTGGTGGTCAACTCCGCCAACCTGTTGAGCCTGCTCAACGGCACCACCATCCAACTGCTCAAGCTCAACACCACCACCGGCCAGTATGTGGTGGTGCAGACGGTCGGCGGCAGTTCGCTGGTCAGCCTGCTTGGCGGGGGCGCAGGTTATACCTTCCAGAACCAGGGCGCCGGTACCTACCATATCGTGGTCAGTGCCGGTGGCATCGGCCTGGCCAGTTCGATCACCACCAGCCTCAATACCACCACCACGCACCTCACCGAGTTCGTGGTCAGCAGCGCCACGGTGGCCAGCGGCAACCTGATCACCGACCCGACCGGTACCGACAACCTGGGTTCGGCATTGACCGTGCTGAGTGTACTGACGGCCGCCGGCACCTATGCCATCCCCGGCTACAACGGGGTCAGCGTGGCCGGTACCTACGGCACGCTGCTGGTGCATGCAGACGGCAGCTACACCTACACCCTCAACAGCGGGCTGACCTCGGCAGTGATCGGCCAGCACGACACCTTCACCTATGAACTGACCCACCCTAACGGCACCACCGATACCGCCACGCTGACCGTCAACCTGGACAACGCCGCCAGCGTCACCACCTTCTCGGCACTGGTGGCCGACACCAGCGACGGCAGCGGCGCGGTGGCCAGCGTTGCGGCCGCTGCATCCAGTGAAGTGCTCGCCGGCACCGATGGCAACGACCACCTGGTCGGCAGCCAGGGCGGGCACATCAGCCTGGAAGGCGGCGCAGGCAACGACACCCTCGAAGTGGTCGACCAGAACTTCGCCAGCGTCGATGGCGGCAGCGGTACCGACACGCTGCTGTGGGGCGGCGGCGATGCCAGCATCGACCTCGGCAACCTGGCCAGCCGTATCCACAACATCGAGGTGATCGACCTCAACGACACCAGTGCAGTGGCGCTGACCCTCAACCTGGCGGACGTGGTGGCAATCACCGAAGCCGGTAACGACACGCTGATCATCAAGGGGGATGACAAGGATTCGGTGCACCTGACGGACAACTGGACCCTGGTCGGGAACCAGACCGCCGACGGCATCGACTATAACCAATACACGGCCCAGGAAGATCCGAGCCATCACCTGTGGGTGCAGAACGGCATCCATGTCGTTTGAGGCCGCTGCAATCCGCCGGGCACATCGCCCGGCGGCAAGGATGAACAGCAGTAAGGGAATTTCGTGAAGCGACGCAGTCCGCTGTCACCGCTGTGGCTGGGGGCCTTCGGGCTCCTGGCGTTGAACCTGAACCCGGTTGCCCTGGCAGCCGACGACATAGACCCCAGACTGCGCACCATCGGGCCGTCATTGATGCGCGACGCGCCCGATGCCATCCCCGCTCGCCCGCCTTCCGGCCAGGCCGCCAGCAATGGCGACCGCCTCGGGCTGGCCGAGGCCGTGCTGACTGCGGCGCAGTGGCACCCGAGCATCGCCGAAGCGGTCGGTAACCTCTACAAGCAGGGCGAAGGCATCAACGTCGCCCGTGCCGGTTACTACCCGCAAATCTCCGGTGGTCTGCGCACCGGCTATGACACCGGCTACGGCGGCGACCGCAACAGCCAGGCATTGAACCTGTCGTTGAAGCAGATGCTTTACGACTTCGGCAAGGTCGACAATGCCGTCAGCGCCGCCCAGGCCGCCGCCACGCGGGCCCAGGCCAATATCCTGCTGGTGGTCGACGACCTCGCCCGCGACACCGCCTACGCCTGGATCGAAACCCGCCGCTACGAACAATTGATGGCCATCGCCCGTGACCAGATCCGCGGCGTCGGCGACATCGCCGGCATGGCCCGCCAGCGCAGCGACATGGGCGCCAGCACCCGCTCCGATGTGGTCCAGGCCGAGTCGCGGGTCGAGGGCGCCCGCGCCACCCTCGAGGAATACCAGTCGCAGTACGAACGCTGGCGTTCGACCCTGGCCGAACTGCTCGGCCGCGTAGCACCACCGGCCTTGGCCGAGCAAACGCCACCGGAGCTGAATCAGGCGTGCAAGCGTTCTTCAGGCAGTAGTGACCGGCTGCCAGCCGTACTGATGGCCCTGGCCTTGCGCGCCCAGTCCCAGGCCGAACTGGCCCAGGCCAAGGCCGAAGCCTACCCCACGCTATCGTTGCAACCGCAGGTCAACCACTACCTGGACAATGACTACAACCGCGACAACCGAAGCCTCGACCGCACCCAGGCGGGCATCTACCTGAACGTCGAGGTACCCATCTACCAGGGGGGCGCGATCAGCGCCCGCAGCCGCGCCGCCGGCCATGCCCTGAGCGCCGCCGACTCCGCCGAAGACGCGGCGCGCCTGCAGGCCCGCCGCGGCCTGGCCGAGGCCATGGCGCAGACCTCCGGCCTGAGCCGGCGCCTGACTTCGCTGGAGGCGCGCCAGGCCAGCATCCAGGAAGCTCGCGAACTGTATGGCAGGCAGTACCTGGACCTGGGCACCCGCCCCTTGCTCGACCTGCTCAACGCCGAGCAGGAGATCTACCAGTCACGCTTCGAACTCGCCGGCACCCGCTCCGACCTGCTGCGCCTGGATGTCGACTGCCTGTACAACTCCGGCGCCCTGCGTACCGCCTTCGGGCTGGAAGGGCGCAACCTGCAAGGGGTGGAAATCGAGCCATGAACGACACCGTCAAGCTGACCCAGGCCGGTCAGGCGCAGAATCCGCAACCGGCTGCGCCGCATCGCCCTGATCTCGGCCCCTGGCTGGAAGTGATGCTGCAGGTGGCTCATCACTATCGCCTGGACGTCTCGCCCCAGCGCATCCGCCTGGCGGCGGCCGAGGATGCGCGCCCGCTGGATGAAATCCTCCGGCACATGGCGCGCCAGGCCGGGCTGACCTTGCGCTTCGTGCGCTACGACGCCAAGGCCCTGCGCCAGTGGCGCACGCCGCTGGTGCTGGAGCTGGACGATGGCCAGCTGGCCACGGTCGAGGCAGTGACCGAGGAAAACGAGCTGGCGGTGGTGTTCGCCGGCGACCAGCGCCTGACTTCGCGCCTGCCCCGCGAAGCGCTCGACGGGCGCATCAACCGCGTGGCCTTGATGCGCCCGGCACGGCCGCTGCGCGATGTGCGCACCGACGACTACACCGCACCCTACGATCGCCACTGGTTCACCCGCATCGTGCTGCGCGACCTGCGCCCGTACGGCCAGGTGATGGTCGCCTCGTTGGTGGCCAACGTGCTGGCCCTGGCCGGCGTGCTGTTTTCGATGCAAGTGTACGACCGGGTGATCCCCGCCGAGTCCCTGCCAACCCTGTACGTGCTGTTCGGCGGCGTGGTGCTGGCGCTGGTGTTCGACTTCAGCATGCGCCTGCTGCGGCTGAAGGTCACCGACCTGCTGGGCAAGCGTGCCGACCTGCGGGTGTCAGACCTGGTCTACGGCCATGCGCTGCGCCTGCGCAATTCGGCACGGCCGAAATCCACCGGCTCGTTCATCTCGCAGCTGCGCGAGCTGGAGTCGATCCGTGACCTGATCACTTCGAGCACCGCCACCGCGTTGGCCGACCTGCCGTTCTTCCTGCTGTTCCTGCTGGTGTTCTGGCTGATCGGCGGGGTACTGGTCTTCATCCCGCTGGTGGCACTGCTGGCCATGGTCATCCCGGGCCTGCTGGCGCAGCGGCGTCTGGCCGCCCTGGCCAATGCCTCGATGCGCGAGTCGTCGCTGCGCAACGCGATGCTGGTGGAAAGCATCCAGGGCCTGGACGAAATCAAGGCGCTACAGGCCGAGGCGCGCTTCGAGCGCCAGTGGAACCAGTACAACGCCGCCTGCGCGCACACCAGCCTGCACCTGCGCACCCTGACCAACGGCCTGGTCACCTGGACCCAGAACGTCCAGGGCGCGGTGTTTGCCGTGGTCATCGTGATCGGTGCGCCGATGGTGATCGCCGGCGACCTCACCACCGGTAGCCTGGTGGCCGCCTCGATGCTGTCGTCACGGATGATGGCGCCGCTGGCGCAGCTGACCCATGTGCTGACCCGCTGGCAACAGGCCAAGGTGGCCCTGCAGGGCCTGGACAAGCTGATGCAGTCGCCGGTCGACCATCCGGAAGGCGAGGCCCGCGTACACCTGCCAGCGATCCGTGGCGAATATGTGCTGCGCCAGGCCACCTTCCGCTACAGCCCGGAAGCACCACCGGTGCTGAGCATCGGCCAGCTCGACATCCAGCCTGGCGAACGCATCGCCGTGCTCGGGCGCAACGGCGCCGGCAAATCGACCCTGTTGCAGGCGCTGGGCGGCGCCATGGACCTGAGCCAGGGCGAAGTCAGCCTCGATGGCATCGCCATGGCGCACCTCGACCCGGCCGACCTGCGCCGTGACGTCGGCCTGCTGGCCCAGTATGCCCGGCTGTTCCACGGCACCCTGCGGGAAAACCTCACCCTCGGCGCCGGCCAGGCCAGCGACCAGGAACTGGTCGCCGCGCTGGCGGCCACCGGTGCGCTGGAGTTCGTCCGCCACCTGCCCAAGGGCCTCGACCACCTGATCCTCGAAGGCGGCCAAGGCCTGTCCGGAGGGCAGCGCCAAGCCCTGGTGCTGGCGCGCTTGCTGGTTCGCCAACCGCAGGTACTGCTGCTCGACGAACCCACCGCTTCGCTCGACGACGTCACCGAACGCAAGTTGCTGGATAACCTCGACCGCTTCTGCCAGGGGCGCACCCTGGTGATCGCCACCCATCGCCTCAGCGTGCTGCAGCGTGTGGAGCGCATCATCGTGCTCGACGCCGGGCGCATCGTCATCGACGACAAACGCGACGCCGCCCTGGCCAAGCTACAAGGAGCGCAGGCATGAGCAACCACCCACTCCCCGCCTCGTACCTGGACGGCCAGGACGACCAGGCGGTGCTGCGCGCCGGGCGCATCATCACAATTTGCGCACTTATGCTCGCTGCGTTCCTGGCCTGGGCGGCCTGGTTCGAGGTGACCGAAGTGTCCACCGGCACCGGCAAGGTGATCCCCAGTTCACGCGAACAGGTGATCCAGTCGTTCGAAGGCGGCATCGTCGCCGAGATGAACGTGGCCGAAGGCGACCTGGTGGAACGCGGCCAGGTGCTCGCCCAGCTCGACCCGACCAAGACCGCCTCCAGTGTTGGCGAGAGCGAAGCCAAGTACCGTGCCGCCAAGGCCAGCGTGGCGCGCTTGCGTGCCGAGGTCACCGGCAAGCCACTGAGCTTCCCGGAAAGCCTGCGCGATTCGCCCGAGCTGATCGACGCCGAGACGGCGCTGTACGAAACCCGCCGCCGTGGCCTGGAGCAGACCCTGGCCGGCATCGAGGATTCGCTGCGGCTGGTGCGCGCGGAGCTGAAGATCACCGAGAACCTGGCCAAGATGGGCGCCTCCAGCCGGGTCGAGGTGATCCGCCTGAACCGCCAGCGCTCGGAACTGGAGCTCAAGGCCAACGAGGCCCGCTCCGAGTACCTGGTGCGCGCGCGCGAGGAGCTGGCAAAGGCCAGTGCCGAGGCCGACAGCCTGTCGGAAGTGATCCGCGGGCGCAGCGATTCGCTGACGCGCCTGACCTTGCGTTCGCCGGTGCGCGGCATCGTCAAGGATATCGAGGTCAACACCTTGGGCGGCGTGGTGCAACCTGGCGGGCAGGTGATGAAGATCGTGCCGATGGATGAGCGACTGCTGATCGAAACCCGCATCGCCCCACGGGACATCGCCTTCATCCACCCCGACCAGGCGGCCAAGGTCAAGATCAGTGCCTACGACTACTCGGTGTATGGCGGGCTGGACGGCAAGGTCGTGGGGATATCGCCGGATACCCTGCAGGACGAGGTGAAACCGGAAATCTATTACTACCGGGTATTCATCCGCACCGAACAGGACAGCCTGACCAACAAGGCCGGCAAGCACTTCGCGATCGTGCCGGGGATGATCGCCACGGTGGATATCCGCACTGGCGAGAAAACCATCCTCGATTACCTGATCAAACCGCTGAACCGCGCCCGCGAAGCCCTGCGCGAACGCTGACCGGAGCCTTCACGCGCCTCCCTGTGGGAGCGGGTTCGACGCCTCGATGAACCCGCTCCCACTGGGGCTGCATCGACCTGCTGATCGGTGCACTGACCAAAGGGCTAAAGAGCCGCCAAATCAGGCCGATAACCCGGCATTCCCCGTTTCCCACGAAGGTCACCATGGCCACGCAAAATGCCCGCGCGGACTCGCTGTCGCTGCTGCTGTTCACCCTGCGCAGCGGCAAGCTGATGGCAATCAACCTGCTCAAGGTCAGCGAGATCATTCCCTGCCCGCCACTGACCAAACTGCCCGAGTCGCACCCGCACGTGAAGGGCGTGGCGACCCTGCGCGGCAACCCGTTGTCGGTGATCGACCTGTCCCGGGCCATCGGCGAACGCCCGCTGGCCGACCCGGACGGCGGCTGCCTGATCGTCACCGAGATCAGCCGCTCGCGCCAAGGGCTGCACGTGCAAGCGGTAAGCCGCATCGTCCATTGCCTGAGCACCGACATCAAGCCCCCACCGTTTGGCTCGGGCAACCGGTCATTCATCACTGGCGTGACCCGGGTCGACAACACCCTGGTGCAGGTGCTGGACATCGAGAAGGTCATCCACGGCATCGCCCCGCCCGAGCCGGAGCCACAGCCGGGCGAGCTGAGCGAGGAAGACGCCAGCCTGTTGGCCGCCGCCAACATCCTGGTGGTCGACGACAGCCAGGTGGCGCTGCAACAGTCGCTGCACACCTTGCGCAACCTCGGCATCGACTGCCACACCGCGCGCAGTGCCAAGGATGCGATGAACGTGCTGCTGGAGCTGCAGGGCACTGCGCAAGAGATCAACATCATCGTCTCGGACATCGAAATGTCCGAGATGGACGGCTACGCCTTCACCCGTACCCTTCGCGAGACCCCGGACTTCCAGCACCTCTACATCCTGCTGCACACCTCGCTGGACAGCGCCATGAGCAGCGAGAAAGCCAAGCTGGCCGGGGCCAATGCCATCCTCACCAAGTTCTCCTCGCCCGACCTGACCGACTGCCTGGTGACGGCGGCGCGGACCGTGGTGTTTGCCGAGCGCTGAAGCCCGTGCTGTCATATTCAGCGACAAACTCCCTGGCTTGCCGCCAGGGATGACTCGGGCATAATTCGCCCCCATCGGACCCATTGCCGGAACCGCGTAATGAAGTTTTTCTACTCTCTTCTGATCGCCTGCGCCCTGTTCAGCGGTGTCGCCCAGGCCTCCAGCAGCCAGGCCTGGAACGAGCAGCGCCAGCAGATGCTCAAGGCCTGCCTCAAGGCCAGCCAGTTCAAGGATCCCCACGCCCGCGGCAAACCGGCCGAGTTCGATGACCAGGTCGGTTTCAGCGCCCTGCTGATCGAAGGGGTTTATCCACAGAAGCACATGCAGCAACGCACCGGCACCGAGCTGTGCCTGTACGACCGCAAGCAGCAGCAGGCCTTCATCAGCGAATGGAACCCGGACGCCAAGTGAACCACAGCCTGCGTTTTGCCTGTACCGGTTGTGGCAAGTGCTGCACTGGCCACCATGTGCCATTGACCTTGGCCGAAGCCCGCCAGTGGGCTGCAGCGGGTGGCCAGGTGATCGTCTTGATCGAGGGCTTCGTCACCGATGGGCCGGGTATGCCGGCGGACCAGCGCGAGCATGTGCTGCGTCGCTCGTATCCGGTGCCTTGCGGCCGCAGCGAAGTGCGCGTTTCGGTAACTTTTGCTGCATTCAACCCGGGGCGCTGTCGCAACCTCGACGACAACGACCTGTGCACCATCTATGAAAGCCGACCGCTGGTCTGCCGCATCTACCCGGTGGAGATCAATCCGCATATTCCGCTGCGCCCAGAGAACAAGGACTGCCCGCCCGAAGCCTGGGAACAAGGGCCTGAGCTGATTCATGGTTCGCTGCCGGTGGACCCGGCGCTGCTGGCGCTGGTGCAGGCTTCGCGGCAGGCGGATCGGGATGATATTGCGTCCAAGGTGGCCATTTGTGAGGCGCTGGGGATGACCACGAGCGCGCTCAAGGGCAATGGGTTTACCGCTTATTTGCCTGAGATGACGGCGTTTGCCGGGGCGCTGGCTCAGGCGTCATCCGTGACCGGAGCTGAGTGGATGCTGCATGTGGAGCAGCCTGAGCTGGTGAATGAGTTGCGGGCTCGGGGGTTGCGGACCACTGCTGAAGCGCCGGTCTACTATGCCTTAATTGGATTCTAGGCCACGAGGTGCTTGCCATAACACATCTTCAGCGCCTATGAGATCAAGCGCCGCCCGCGCGGCGCATCGCGGGCAAGCCCGCTCCCACATCTGTTTCGGGCCAATCTCTCCTGTGAAGCCAACAGGGACCGCCTTGGTGCATGACTGGAGACAGGTGGAGCAGCATCTATGCCCGCCGAGATGCATCGCCGGACCCTGTCGGCTTCCACCGAGATGCATCGCCATACAAACAAGGCGGTCCCTGTTGGCGGCACAGGAATAACTGGCCCGAAACAGATGTGGCAGCGGGCTTGCCCGCGATGCGCCGCGCGGGCGGCGCTCGATTTCAGCGTCACCATAAAACTCAACGCAGGCACCCCAAAGCCCATAACAACCTCCAGCCAGGCGCCAGAACCCTCACCTAAACCCAACCTGTCACCGCTGTCAGCCAGCGGTCACGCTGCCGACCCGGTCACAGCGCTATAAGCTTCAATACACACCTCCCTTTCCCACCCCTTGGCCAAGGTGCCCGCGCCGATGCGACGTCCTTCCCGTTCCATCCTTCTCGCCGCGTTGGCACTGCTCGCCGTGGTGGCCGTGGGTACCTGGTATGGCCAGCGCCAGCAAAGCACCACCCCCCATGCGCCAGCGGCGATCCCGGTGCGCGTGGTCAGCGTCGCCCAGCAAGACGTGCCGCGCTACGCCAGCGCCATCGGCTCGGTGCTGTCGCTGCACAGCGTCGAAGTACGACCACAGGTCGAAGGCGTGCTGACCCAGGTACTGGTCAAGGAAGGTCAATGGGTGAAGGAAGGCGACCTGCTCGCCACCCTCGATGACCGGGCAATCCGCGCCAGCCTCGACCAGGCCCGCGCCCAGCTCGGGCAGAGCCAGGCGCAGCTCCAGGTGGCCGGCGTCGACCTCAAGCGCTACCGCCTGCTCAGCACCGACGACGGCGTGTCCAAGCAGACCCTCGACCAGCAACAGGCCCTGGTCAACCAACTGCAGGCCACGGTCAAGGGCAACCAGGCGGCCATCGCCAATGCCGAGGTGCAGCTTTCGTACACGCAGATCCGCTCGCCCGTGACCGGACGAGTCGGCATCCGCAATGTCGACCCCGGCAACCTGGTGCGCAGCACGGATACCCAGGGCCTGTTCAGCGTCACTCAGATCGACCCGATCGCCGTCGAATTTGCCTTGCCACAACAGATGCTGCCAACCCTGCAGGCTTTGCTCAAGGCGCCAAGCCCGGCGCTGGTGCAGGCCTACATGGACGCCGATGGCGAACGCAACCTGCTGGGCGAAGGCCACCTGGCGTTGATCGACAACCAGATCTCGGCCAACACCGGCACGGTGCGGGTCAAGGCTGAGTTCGACAACAAGGACGGCCACCTGTGGCCAGGGCAACTGGTCACCATCCGCCTGCGCACCGCGGTCGATGAAAACGCCCTGGTGGTGCCGCCGCCAGTGGTGCAGCGCGGCGTCGACGGGCACTTCGTCTACCGCCTGGACGGTGACAAGGTCACCAGCGTGCCGGTCAAGGTGCTGTATCAGGACAGCAGCCTGACGATCATCGCCGGGGTCAACCAGGGCGAGCGGCTGGTGCTCGACGGCCAGTCCCGGCTCAAGCCCGGTTCGCGGGTCGAGGTTACTCCGGACGCCCCGCCACCGGTGGAAATGGCTGAGCGCGGGAGCCAGCCGTGAATACCCGCAACGGTCTATCCGCCTGGTGCATCGACCACCCGATCGCCACCCTGCTGCTGACCTTCGCCCTGGTGCTGCTGGGCGCCATCGCCTTCCCGAGGCTGCCGGTGGCACCGCTGCCCGAAGCGGATTTCCCGACCATTCAGGTCACCACCCAGCTGCCCGGAGCCAGCCCGGAAACCATGGCATCGTCGGTGGCCACGCCACTGGAGGTGCAGTTCAGTGCCATCCCCGGCATGACCCAGATGACCAGCAGCAGTGCGCTGGGCTCGACCACGCTGATCCTGCAATTCACCCTCGACAAGAACATCGACACCGCCGCCCAGGAAGTCCAGGCGGCGATCAACACCGCCACCGCACGCCTGCCCCGGGACCTGCCCAACCCGCCGACCTGGCGCAAGGTCAACCCAGCCGATAGCCCGGTCCTGGTGCTCACCGTCAGCTCCGCGCAGATGCCCGGCAATGAGCTCAGCGACTACGCCGAAACCCTGCTGGCGCGCCAGCTCAGCCAGATCGAAGGGGTAGGCCTGATCAACATCACCGGCCAGCTGCGCCCGGCCATCCGCGTGCAAGCCCAGCCGGAAAAACTCGCCGCCATCGGCCTGACCCTGGCCGATGTGCGCCTGGCCATCCAGCAAACCAGCCTGAACCTGGCCAAGGGCGCGTTGTACGGCGAGCACAGCGTCTCGACCCTCGCCGCCAACGACCAGCTGTTCCAACCCGAGGACTACGCGCAACTCATCGTTTCGTACCGCGACGGCGCACCGGTGCACCTCAAGGACGTGGCCAAGGTCATCAAAGGCGCCGAGAACGCTTACGTCAAAGCCTGGTCCGGTGACCAGCCGGGGCTCAACCTGGTGGTGTTCCGCCAGCCCGGGGCGAATATCGTCGACACCGTCGACCGGGTGCTGGCGGCGCTGCCCAAGCTGCAGGAAATGCTCCCGGCCTCCATCGAAGTGTCGGTGCTGCAGGACCGCACCCAGACCATCCGCGCCTCGTTGCACGAGGTGGAGCTGACCCTGATGATCGCCGTGGCCCTGGTGATCGGGGTGATGGCGCTGTTCCTGCGCCAGTGGTCGGCGACCCTGGTGGTGTCCAGCGTGCTCGGCGTGTCGCTGATCGCCAGTTGCGCACTGATGTATGTGCTGGGCTTCAGCCTCAACAACCTCACCTTGGTAGCCATCGTCATCTCGGTGGGCTTCGTGGTGGACGACGCCATCGTCGTGGTGGAGAACATCCACCGCCACCTGGAGGCCGGTGACGACAGCCGCACGGCGGCGCTCAAGGGCGCGGGGGAAATCGGCTTCACCGTGGTGTCGATCAGCTTCTCACTGATCGCCGCGTTCATCCCGCTGCTGTTCATGGGCGGCGTGGTCGGCCGGCTGTTCAAGGAGTTCGCCCTGACCGCCACCTCGACCATCCTGATCTCGGTGATGGTGTCGCTGACCCTGGCGCCCACCTTGTGCGCGCTGTTCATGCGCCGCCCGCCCGGCGAGCACCACGGTGGCTTCGGCGAGCGCCTGGTGAAGTGGTACGAAAAAGGCCTGGACCGTGCCCTTGCCCACCAGCGCCTGACCCTTGCCGTGTTCGGCGTGACCCTGGCCCTGGCGGTAGTCGGTTACGTCGGCATCCCCAAGGGCTTCTTCCCGCTGCAGGACACCGGTTTCATCCTTGGCACCACCGAGGCGGCGGCGGATGTGTCGTACCCGTCGATGGTCGAGAAGCACCTGGCGCTGGCGAAGATCATCGGTGACGACCCGGCAGTGCAGGCGTACTCGCATTCGGTGGGGGTCACCGGCAGCAACCAGACCATCGCCAATGGCCGTTTCTGGATCGCTCTCAAGCCACGCGGTGAGCGCGACGTGTCGGCCAGCGAGCTGATCGACCGCCTGCGGCCGAAACTGGCGCAGGTACCGGGCATCGTCCTGTACATGCGTGCCGGCCAGGACATCAACCTCAGTTCCGGCCCGTCGCGCACCCAATACCAGTACGTGCTCAAGAGCAACGACGGCGTGGCCCTGAATCTGTGGACCCAGCGCCTGACCGACCGCCTGCGGGAAAACCCGGTGTTCCGCGACCTGTCCAATGACTTGCAACTGGGCGCCAGCGTCACCCGCATCGACATCGACCGCCAGGCTGCGGCGCGTTTCGGCCTGACCACCACGGATGTCGACCAGGCGCTGTACGATGCCTTCGGTCAGCGGCAGATCAGCGAATTCCAGACCGAGACCAACCAGTACAAGGTGATCCTCGAGCTGGACGCCAGGCAGCGCGGCAAGGCCGAGAGCCTGAACTTCTTCTACCTGCGCTCGCCGCTGACCAACCAGATGGTGCCGCTTTCTGCCCTGGCGCATGTCGCGTCACCCAGTACCGGCCCGCTGTCGATCAGCCACGACGGCCTGTTCCCGGCCGCCAACCTGTCGTTCAACCTGGCCCCCGGCGTGGCCTTGGGCGATGCGGTGACGATCCTCGAACGCACCCAGCGCGAACTGGGCATGCCCGACTCGATCAGTGGCAATTTCCAGGGCGCGGCCCAGGCCTTCCAGAGTTCCCTGGCAAGCCAACCCTGGCTGATTCTCGCCGCGCTGGTGGCGGTGTACATCATCCTCGGCGTGCTCTACGAGAGCTTCGTCCATCCCCTGACCATCATCTCCACCCTGCCCTCGGCCGGGCTCGGGGCGTTGATACTGCTCTGGGGCATGGGCCAGGACTTCAGCATCATGGGCCTGATCGGCGTGGTGCTGCTGATCGGTATCGTCAAGAAGAACGGCATCCTGCTCATCGACTTCGCCCTCGAAGCCCAGCGCCACCAGGGCATGACACCCGAACAGGCGATACACCAGGCGTGCCTGACGCGCTTCCGGCCGATCATCATGACCACCCTCGCCGCCTTGCTCGGCGCGGTGCCGCTGATGCTCGGCTTTGGCGCCGGCGCCGAGCTGCGCCAACCACTGGGCATCGCCGTGGTCGGCGGTTTGCTGGTGAGCCAGGCGCTGACACTGTTTACCACCCCGGTCATATACTTGGCCCTGGAGCGCCTGTTCCATCGCCGCCAGGCCGCCCGTGCGGCGGCGCCAAGTGCCAGCTAGGACAAGACCATGCGTGTGCTGATCATCGAAGACGAAGAAAAAACCGCCGACTACTTGCACCGCGGCCTGACCGAGCAGGGCTTTACCGTCGACCTTGCGCGCGATGGCATCGATGGCTTGCACCTGGCTCTTGAAGGCGACTACGCAGTGATCGTGCTCGACGTGATGCTGCCGGGCCTGGACGGCTACGGCGTACTGCGCGCACTACGGGCGCGCAAGCAGACGCCGGTGATCATGCTCACCGCCCGCGAGCGCGTCGAAGACCGCATCCATGGCCTGCGCGAAGGCGCCGACGATTACCTGGGCAAGCCGTTCTCCTTCCTTGAACTGGTTGCCCGGCTGCAGGCCCTGACGCGCCGCAGCAGCACCCACGAACCGTTGCAGATCCAGGTCGGCGACCTGTGGATCGACCTGATGGCGCGCAAGGCCAGCCGCGCCGGCCAGCGCCTGGAACTCACCGCCAAGGAATTCTCGCTGCTCAGCGTGCTGGCCCGGCGCCAGGGCGAAATCCTTTCCAAGACCGCTATTGCCGAGCTGGTCTGGGACATCAACTTCGACAGCGACGCCAATGTCGTCGAGGTGGCGATCAAGCGCCTGCGCGCCAAGCTCGACGGGCCGTTCGACAACAAACTGCTGCACACCATCCGAGGCATGGGTTATGTCCTGGAAAACCGCGCCGCTTAACTCCATCGCCCTGCGCCTGTCGGCGCTGTTCATCCTGGTGGCGCTGGGGGTGTTCGTGCTGATCGGCTCGGCGCTGTACCGCCAGGTCGACCGCAGCCTCGACCTGCTGCCGGCGGCCGAACTGGATGCGCGTTTCAGCGTGCTGGAGTCCACCCTCAACCGCTTCGGCACGCCCGAGCACTGGGCCAAGATCAACAACAAGCTCAACCTGCTCAGCGAGGAAGACAAGCGCATCCGCTTCTGGGTGGTCAGCAGCAACCCGGCCTACGAGTACGGCCAGCCCAGCGAGTTGGTCCGCGCCTTTGCCGAAGGCCCGCAGGGCATGCGCGACCTGCACCTGCCCGACCACCTCTACCCGTACAAGGTGCTGGTCAGCGAACTGCCGGCCCTGGGCGAGCGCCCGCCGCTGCGCTTTCTGATCGGCATCGACACCGAGACCTTCTGGCAGGCCCAGCACAGCCTGCTGGTGGCCATTGTCGGCCTGGCCGTGCTCGGTGTGCTGCTGGCTTCGGCGCTGGGTTACTGGGTGGCGCGCATCGGCCTGCGGCCGCTGCTGGCGCTGTCCAATGAAGCCCAGGCACTGGCACCGCCGCGCCTGGATGGCCGCTTGCAGACGCACAACTTGGCACCGGAGCTGGCGCAGTTTGCCGGTGCCTTCAATGCCGCCCTGGACCGGGTCAGCCAGGCCTATTCGCGGCTGGAAGCCTTCAACGCCGACGTTGCCCACGAACTGCGCTCGCCGCTGACCAACCTGATCGGCCAGACCCAGGTCGCCCTCACCCGCGGGCGCAGCGCCGAGCATTACTTCGAAGTGCTGCAATCGAACCTGGAAGAGCTGGAGCGCCTGCGCAGCATCATCAACGACATGCTGTTCCTCGCCAGCGCCGACCAGGGCAGCAAGGCCACCGCCCTGACCCAGGCCTCGCTGGCCGAGGAAGTGGCCACCACCCTCGATTACCTCGACTACATCCTCGAAGATGCTCAGGTCAGCGTCACCGTCAGCGGCGACGCCTATGCGCCCATCGAAAAGGCCCAGCTGCGCCGGGCGTTGATCAACCTGTTGAACAACGCCGTGCAGCACACGGCGCCGCACCAGGCCATTCATGTTCATATCGAGGCAGGCCCTGAACAGGTCAGCATCGCCGTGAGCAACCCCGGGCCGGCCATTGATGACGCGCACCTGCCGCTGCTGTTCGAGCGGTTCTATCGGGTGGATGCGGCGCGCAGCAACAGTGGCGGCGGCAACCACGGGTTGGGGTTGGCAATCGTCAAGGCGATCGCGTTGATGCATGGCGGGGAGGTTTTCGTGCGTAGCGCTGCCGGTGCCAACACCTTTGGCATTCGCTTGCCAAGTGCTCAAGGACGCGGGTTTCCGGCCAAAGTCTAATTGCTTTTCGCAGCGATCATTACTTTTTGCGCAACAGTGCTTATCGCCAAACACGCTGTTTCCTGGGCATTAAACGGACTAACTTTATCCCCGTCCTCATAGCACTTGCCCCGCAAGAAGGTAGTTTTAAACATGTCCAACAGTATGGGTATTGCCAGCGTTTTCGTTCTGTCGTCCCTGTTGTTGTCGCCCCTGGCCATGGCCGAAGAATCCCCGGCTTTCGTTGCTCGCACTGCAGAACTTGCCGCTGTTCATCAAGACGCCCGCGAAGCCGTGGCACACAAGGCTGACGCCGGCAAAGACGCAGAACAGACCGCTTCGAAAGTTTCCAGCGACGCCAATGTCGACAGCTGATCGCGCGTCGCAATCGCTCCCGTTTTCCCTTGGCTACGCCATGGGCACCGTTGGTGCCGATATGTTAGCCTTTTAAAGCCGCTGCCGATCAGCGGCTTTTTTTATGTGCGCTAACTCTCAGCCCCGCTGTAACGTACCCCTATAAAAAGATGCACATTCAAAAATAACAATCGCCCCACCGCCAGACCAAAGGAGCTAGTACCGGTGCCTTCCGCGTTTCGTTTGACCCCGCTGTTCATTGCGTTGACTGCAACTATCCCCTTCGCCGCCCAGGCAGATGAAGACAAGGCTGATGGCTTCATCGAAGGTTCGTCCTTCAACCTGCATTTCCGTAATGCCTACTTCAACCGCGACAACCACAACGCCGGCGTGCGCGACACCCGCGAGTGGGGCCAGGGCGCGGTAGCGCGTTTCGAATCCGGCTACACCCCGGGCGTGGTCGGCTTCGGCCTCGACGCCCATGCCATGCTGGGCCTGAAGCTCGACGGCGGTGGCGGCCATGCCGGCACCAGCATCCTGCCCGAGCACATCAAGGACGACGGTGAACTGGGCGCTGCCCCGCACTCGTTCTCCACCGCCGGTGCAGCGGTCAAGCTCAAGGCGTTCGACACCGAGTTGAAAGCCGGTGACCTGTTCATCACCAACCCGGTGATCGCGGGCGGTGAAACCCGCATGCTGCCGCAGACCTTCCGCGGCGTGAGCCTGACCAACCACAGCATCGATGGCCTGCTGCTCGAAGGCGGCCAGGTCAGCTTCACCCACCCCTACAACCAGAGCGGCCACCGTCGCATCGACACCTATTACGGCTCCCTGGACGAACACGACAAGAGCAAGCACCTGAACTGGGCGGGCGCGTCGTGGAGCGGTACCGAGAACATCACCACCAACCTGTACGCGGCCGAGTTGAAGGACATCTGGAACCAGTACTACGCCGACTTCGACTACACCTACGTGGTCAACGATCTGGTCAGCCTCAACCCAGGCGTGCACTTCTATCACACCCAGGACACCGGCCAGGCGCTGCTGGGCAAGATCGACAACAACACCTACAGCCTGCACTTCACGGTCAACGCCGGTTACCACAGCGTCACTGCCGCCTACCAGCGGGTCAACGGCAACACGCCGTTCGACTACATCAACCTGGGCGACAGCGTGTACCTGGACAACTCGCGCATGTATTCGGACTTCAACGCCCCCAACGAGCGGTCGTGGAAGCTGCAGTACGACTACAACTTCGCCGGTATCGGCATCCCGGGCCTGAGCACCTCGCTGTCGTACTCGCGCGGTGAGGCAGACCTGACCAAGGCCACCCAGGACACCAGCCACTACGACTACTACCGCGCCGATGGCAAGAACGCCATGCACTGGGAGCGCGACCTGGATGTGAAGTATGTATTCCAGCAAGGCGACCTGAAGGACCTGGCGGTGCAGCTGCGCTACGCAACCCACCGTGGTAGCCAGGGCTATGCATCGATCGACAGCAACAGCGACAACGACGAACTGCGAGTGATCGTCGATTACCCGCTGAACATCTTCTGATCTGAAATCGCAGTCCTCTGTGGGAGCGGGCTTGCCCCGCGAAGCAGGCAACGCGTTGCATGGCACCGGCTCTGCCGGTGTTCGCGGGGCAAGCCCGCTCCCACAGTACAACTCACCGCCACACGATTCCGTCGGACAAATCTTGTTCGACAATCCGCGCTTGCCTAGAATGTCGACCGCCGCAAATGGCCCTGCCCCAGCAGTAGCGCGCATGCCCACTCGATCTTCGCGTTTCGCACTCTACAGGTCGCACCCCGAGCTGATCCTCAACCTGGGCAGTTGCCTTGCCGTGCTCGCCATCGTGACGATCGTCAGTTACTTGCTGGCCCGCGAACGCGATAGCGTCGAGCAGTCGGCGATTCGCTCGTCGAACAACATCGTGCAGTTGATCGAAAGCGACATCCTGCGCAATGTCGAACTCTACGACCAGTCGTTGAAGGGCCTGATCTGGGCCGTCAACCGCAAGGAACTGCAGGAGATACCCGGGCCCCTGCGCCAGCGTCTGCTGTTCAATGAAGCCTTGGTCGATCGCAAGCGCGGCGATGTATTGTGGCTGGACAAGCAAGGCAATGTGGTCGGTGATTCCATCAACGCCGTGCCACGCAAGGCCAACCTGGCCGGCACTCGGGTGTTCCAGGCGCACCTGCAGGATCCCAACCTTGGCTTGCTGGTAGGGCCGCCTTTCAAGGACCATTTGGGCGCTATGGGCTGGTGTATCAGCTTCAGCCGCCGTATCAATGGGCCTCAGGGCGAATTTGCCGGTCTCGCCATCGGTGCCCTGCGCCTTTCCTATTTCAGCGAGCTGTTCCGCCGCCTGGATATCGGCGAAGAAAGCAGCATCAACCTGTTCAATGTCGACGGTCTCCTGCTCGCCCGCGAACCTTCGCGGCCGCTCGATCCGGACATTAATGCGAACTACCGGGAACGGCCGAATTTCCAGCGCATTCTCAGCGAGCACAGTGGCAGCTTCACCGCCCGTTCCGGCAGCACCCGTTCCGCCCGCATCTACACCTTCGCCAGGGTCGCCGACCTGCCGCTGATCGTGCTGGTGGTGCATTCCGCCGACGAGGTATTCCAGTCCTGGCGGCGGACCGCGATTCTGGTCAGCGTCGCGACCGGTGGGCTGTGTATCGGCATTCTCTGGCTGACCTTGCTGCTGGGACGCGAATTGCGCCGTCGGCACGAGGCCGAACTAGGCCTGGCGACCCTTGCCGCCACGGACAGCCTGACCGGGCTGGCCAACCGTCGCCGGCTGGATCAGGTGCTGCGGCAGGAATGGTCACGTGCCCTGCGCAACCGCAAACCGTTGGCAGTGCTGATGGTGGATATCGATCATTTCAAGGCATTCAACCAGCGTCACGGCCACGCCGGAGGCGACCACGCGTTGCGCGAGGTGGCCCATACGCTGCAACAGTGCATCCGCCGCCCTGCTGACCTGGCGGCACGTTACGGCGGAGAGGAATTCCAGGTGGTCTTGCCTGAAACCGGATTGAGCGGCGCATTGCTGCTGGCTGAAAGCATCCGCGCGCGCGTGGAAGGCTTGGCGCCATTCGGCGACGATGCGCGCTCGGTTACCGTCAGCATTGGGGTCAGTGTCTTCACCCCCGGCACCCAGCAGGACCTGGCGCAGGTGCTGGGTGCTGCGGATGAAGCCCTCTACCGGGCCAAGGCCAATGGCCGTAACCGGGTAGAGGGGCCTCTCGATTAGGAGCGTGCGCGGGCCGCGTTACGCAGCGCCTTCACCTGGTCATGGTTGCGCTGTACGCCCTGCAGTTGCTTTTCCACCAGCGCGTAGCTCTGATCGCTGGCCTGGCGGCCCAGCTTGACCAGTTTCTCACGGGCTTCCTTGTAGGCCTTGAGGGCATGGTCTTCGCCGCGCTCGACTTCATTGAGCACCGCTTCCTCATCCTTGCCGGTGACCAACGACTTGAGATTGACCCAGCCGCGGTGCAGATCACCGCTGATGCTGGTGGAGGTTTCCGGGTCACCGCCCAGGCGGCGCACTTCACTCTGCAGCTCGGCTGCGGCATTGGCGCACTCACCGGCACGCTGGACGAAGAACGCCTTGAGTTCGGGGTTCTTCACATCATCGGCCGAGGCCTTGAAGCCCTTTTCGCCATCCTTGCTGTACTCGACCAGGTCGTTGAGCACGTCGATCACGTCTTTGTTGGGGTTGCTCATGGCACAAACTCCTTGGCAGGTGATAGTCACCATTACCAGAGCAGCCTTCATGCCAAGCCAAGCAATGAAATTAAATCCTTTAAAATCAGTAGGTTAGTAATTAGTCAGAGGAGGAGCGAAACGGCGTTATGCATGATTGCCGCTTGGGTGGTCGTGCAGATTGCAGTATGGTCGCCGCACATTCACAGCCAGGCTTCGTCGATGAAACCGCAAATGCTTGAACTGCTGGTTACCCGCAGCATGCCTTTTGGCAAATACCAGGGACGGATCATTGCCGACCTGCCAGGGGATTACCTGGCGTGGTTCGCACGCAAAGGGTTTCCGCCGGGGGAGCTGGGGGGGTTGCTGGCGTTGATGCATGAGATCGACCATAACGGCCTGGGCGATCTGCTGGTGCCGTTGCGGCAGAAGCATCGGCGCTGACCTGTACCGGCCTCTTCGCGGCTAAAGCCGCTCCCACAGGGTTTTGTGTAATTCCTGACTCAACACAATACCTGTGGGAGCGGCTTTAGCCGCGAAAGGGCCGACACTGCCAACAGAAGGCTCTAGCCTTTCACCGGCGCCACAGCCAACTCTACCTGCTCGCTCTTCTTGATCACTGCATACACCACGGCAGTCACCAGGCTCCCCGCCACAATCGCCAGCAGATACAACAATGCATGGTTGATCGCGTTAGGGATCAGCAACACGAAAAGCCCGCCATGCGGTGCCATCAGCTTGCAGCCGAAGTACATCGACAGCGCGCCGGTCAATGCACCACCGGCAATGCTCGCCGGGATCACCCGCAACGGGTCCTTGGCAGCGAACGGTATCGCCCCTTCGGAGATGAAGCACAGCCCCAGCGCCAACGCCGCTTTGCCCGCCTCGCGCTCACTCTGGGCGAACTTGCGCCGGGCGAGGAAGGTGGCGATGCCCAGGCCGATCGGCGGGACCATGCCGGCGGCCATGGTCGCCGCCATCGGCGCATAGCTTGAAGAGGCCAGCAGCCCCACCGAGAAGGCATAGGCGGCCTTGTTGATCGGCCCGCCGAGGTCCACGCACATCATGCCACCCAGCAGCAACCCGAGCAGGATGGCGTTGGTGGTGCCCATGCTGTCGAGGAACTGCGTCAGCCCTTCGAGCATCGCCGCCACCGGCTGACCGACCACATAGATCATCACCAGGCCAGTGAACAGGCTGGCCAGCAGCGGGATGATCAGGATCGGCTTGAGTGCCTCCAGGCTGCTCGGCAGGCGCGCCCAGCGGGCGATGGCCTTGGCGCTGTAGCCGGCGAGAAAGCCGGCAACGATGCCGCCAATGAAACCGGCACCCAAGGTGCTGGCCAGCAGCCCGCCGATCATGCCCGGCGCCAGGCCCGGGCGGTCGGCGATGGACCAGGCGATGTATCCGGCAAGCAGCGGCACCATCAACTTGAATGCTGCCTCGCCTCCGATCTGCATCAGCGCGGCCGGCAGGGTGCCCGGCTGCTTGTAGGCCTCGATGCCGAACACGAATGACAGGGCAATCAGCAAGCCACCCGCCACCACCATCGGCAGCATGAACGAGACACCGGTGAGCAGGTGCTTGTAGACGCCGCTTTTCTCAGCCTGGGCCGGTGCCGCTGCTGCATCCCCAACACTTTCAACCTTGGCTTCTACCAAGGCCTTTTCCAGGGTCGCACGCGCCTGCTTGAGGGCGATACCGGTGCCGCAACGGTAGATGCGCTTGCCCGCAAAGCGTGCCGTCGGCACCTCGATGTCCGCCGCCAGCAGCACCACATCGGCCTGCGCGATGGCCTGGGCCGACAGCGGGTTGCGCGCACCGACCGAGCCTTGGGTCTCGACAGTAAGCTGGTAACCGCATTGTTGCGCCGCCTGTTGCAAGGCTTCGGCAGCCATGAAGGTATGTGCCACGCCGGTCGGGCAGGCGGTCACCGCGACAATCCGTACAGCCGCTGAAGGGGCGACGCCAACCGGTTGCGCGGCCAGCACCGTGGCCTTGCCTGCCGCCTCCTCGAGAAAGCCCTCGCGGTCGGCCAGCGCCTGGGCCGGGGTACTCTGGTACACGCGCTTGCCGGTGAAACGCGCAAGGTCGACCGGGCCGGTGCTGACCACCAGCACCCAATCGGCCTCGGCGATCTGCGCAGGCGTCAGTTGGCGTTCAGGATGTTCGGCATCCTGCACTTCGACACTGGTGCTCCAGCCGCGGCGCTGGGCGGCAGCCGCCAGCAGGCGGGCACTGAGCACGCTGGACACCTGCCCATTGGGGCAGGCGGTGACGATGGCGATGTTCATCGGCAACCCTCTTGTTGTTCTGTCAGTTGCACGGCGGCTTCAAGGCGCACCAGCTGCTCGTGGTCGCAGATGCCGAAGCCGACCTGGGTCACCGCCTGTGCGGCGATGGCGGTGGCGCGGCGCAAGATCTGCTGCGGGCTTTCCGCTGCCAGCAGGCCATGGACCATGCCCGCGACCAGCGAATCTCCCGCGCCCACGGTACTGGCTACCCGCACCTGCGGCGGCTGCGCCTGCAGCGCGTGGCCAGCGGCGAACCAGCTCACGCCCTGCTCGCCCGCCGACACCACCACATGCTCGACACCGCTGGCCAGCAGTTGCTGGGCCGCGGCACGTTGCTCGGCGGTGGTTTGCACGGCCAGACCGAGCACTTCGCCCAACTCTTCGGTATTGGGTTTGACCAGCCAGGGGGCACTCTGCAGGCCAGCACGCAATGCCTCGCCACTGCTGTCGAGCGCCACCTTGAGCCCTTGCTGCCGCAGCTGTTCAAGCAGCTGGCGGAACCACTCGGGGCTGACCCCGCGCGGCAGGCTGCCGGCGACCACCACCGCGTCGTGCCCGGGCGCGACCTGCTGCAAGCGGCGCAACAACTCGCCGCGGTCGGCATCGACGACCTCCGGCCCCTGGCCGTTGATGTCGGTGACCCGGCCATCGGCCTCGACCAGCTTGAGGTTGCTGCGGGTTTCGCCGGCCACCCGCACGAAGCAGTCGGCAAACCCGCGCCGGGCGATCAGCGCTTCGAACGGTTGCAGGTTGTCGCGGCCCAGAAAGCCCCCGACGGTAACGCTGTGGCCCAGATCAGCCAGCACCTGGGCCACGTTCAGGCCTTTGCCTGCAGCGTGGCTTTGCTGGGCCTGGGCACGGTTGACGTGGCCTGGGCGCAAGGCGTCGAGGCTGACGGTAATGTCCAGCGCCGGGTTCAGGGTCAGGGTGAGAATCTTGGCCATCAATAACGCTCCACCAGCGCGCGAACCGCCGCAGCGCTGTCCTGTTGCAAGGCCTCGCGCGCCAGGGCGCGGGCTGTCTGGTGATCCACCTGGCGCACCAGGGCTTTGACTTCGGCAATGCTGCGGGCGGCCACGCTCAGCTCGTCGACATCCAGGCCCAGCAGCACGGCAACCGCTTGCGGGTCGGCAGCCAGTTCGCCGCAGACGCCCACCCACTTGCCTTCGGCGTGGGCGGCGCGCACGGTCATGTCGATCAGGCTCAGCACCGCCGGGTGCAGGCCGTCGGCCTGGGCAGAAAGGCTCGGATGGCCACGGTCGATAGCCAGGGTGTACTGGGTCAGGTCGTTGGTACCGATACTGA
The DNA here is from genome assembly GCF_021602465.1 of Pseudomonas urethralis. NCBI lineage: Bacteria > Pseudomonadati > Pseudomonadota > Gammaproteobacteria > Pseudomonadales > Pseudomonadaceae > Pseudomonas > Pseudomonas urethralis. The sequence continues at coordinate 161,204 of NZ_BQIJ01000011.1, read as the reverse complement.
AAAAGTCCACTTCACGGGCCAGTTGCGGCGCCAGCAAGGCGGCGGACGGCACCTCGACCATGATCCCGACCTGCAGGTCGGCAACCGGGTTTTCCAGGCGCAGGCGCTCGACCATCGCGCGTGCTTCGCGCCATTCGTGGATCTGCCCGACCATGGGGAACATGATGCGCAAGGGACGCTGATCGGCGGCGCGCAGCAAAGCGCGCAGCTGGTCTTCCATGATCTGCGGGCGTTGCAGGGTCAGGCGCACGCCGCGCACGCCGAGGAACGGGTTTTCCTCGGCATCGATCGGCCAGTACGGCAATGGCTTGTCGCCGCCCACATCGAGCGTGCGCACGACCAGTGGCCGGCCGCCGAGGCCATCGAGCACGCGGCGGTATTCCGCTTCCTGGGTAGCCACGTCGGGTGCCTGCGAATGGGCCATGAAGATCAGCTCGGTACGCAGCAGGCCAACGCCTTCGGCACCTTGGTCCACCACCTTGTCGATGCCACTGCTCTCGCCGATATTGGCGAACACTTCGACGGCATGGCCATCGCGGGTTACCGCCGGCTCATGGCGCTGGGCCCAGGCAGCTTGCAGGCGTTGTTCGCGCAGGTCACGCTCGGCCAGGGCGCGCTGCAGCTGGTCGGCGGGCGGCGCGATGCTGACCGTGCCACGCTGGCCGTCGAGCAACAGCGGGGTGCCGGACGCGAGCAGCAGGATCGCCGGGCCCGCGCCGACTACCGCCGGGATACCCAGGGCACGGGCCACGATCGCGCTGTGCGCGGTGGCGCCGCCGTAGGCGGTAACGATGCCAGCGACACGGGCCGGGTCCAGGCGGGCGACATCGGATGGGCCTACCTCGCCCATCACCAGCACATAGGGTTGCTCCGGCTCGGCCTGGGCCGGCACGCCACACAGCTGGGCCAGTACCCGGCGGCCAATGTCGCGCAGGTCGGCAGCACGCTCGGCCAGCAGGGCATCGTGCAGCGCTTCCTGCTGGCGCGCTGCCGCTTCGATCACCGCCATCCAGGCGGCCGCCGCACTCTCGCCCTGTGCCAGGCGAGCGTCGACATCGTCGCTCAGGGCCGGGTCGGCGAGCATTTCCTGATGGGTGACGAAGATCTCGCCAATCGACGGGTCGCTGCGCTGCACCAGCGCCTGCAACTCGCCGTTCACGGCCTCCAGTGCATCGCGCAGTTTCAAGCGCTCCTGAGCGGGCGACTCGCCACGCAGTGGGTAGTCGATTTCGCGTTCGACGCAGACATGCGCCGGCCCGCTGGCAATCCCGGGGGATGCACTGACCCCCTGGACGCGGCTGCCGGCAGCAGGCGCCTGAAGCGGTGCGGCCGCACTGGCGACCACTGCACCAGGGGTGGTTGGCAGCAGCGGCTCAACCGCTTCGCCCAGGCCCTGCTCGATCGCGGCCAGCAGCACTGGCAAGGCATCGGCGGCGATCGACGGTTCAGCGATCAACTCAAGTTCCTGACCGCGGCGGGCGCCGAGGCTGAGCAGTTTGCTCAGGCTCTTGATCGACACCGCCGGCTGCGCGCTGTCGAGCACACGCACACGGATATCGCCCTCGAAGCCCTTGGCCAGTTGCGCCAACACCTTCGCCGGGCGAGCGTGCAGCCCATGCGGGTTGGCCAGCACGATCCGCACACTGGGCCAGTCAGCCGGAGCCTCGCCGCCCAGCACCTCCAGCACGGCGCGGCTGCTGGTGGCCTGGTAGAGGGTTTGCCCACGGCCTTCGATCAGCACTTCGCACAGGCGCTCAAGCAGCGCCTGATGGGCCGCACCGAGGCTGGCCAGGCAGAACAGACCATTGAGCGGCTGGTCGCGATAACGCAGGGGCTGCTGCGGGGTGATGAAGGCAAGGCCCGGTTGACGCACCTGGCGCTCGCTGTGCAGCCACCACAAACCCTCACCCAGTGGCAGGGGGTCGGCCTGTTGCAGCACGGCAGCGAAGCCGCTGTCGACACAACCGGCGCGCTGCAGCAGACGCGCACCGCGCCAGACCAGCTCGTCGAAATCTTCGGCCGGCAGGTTCAGGCCGACCAGCTGCGCATCCAGCGCCAGCTCCTGCGGCGCACCTTGCAACAGTTTGAGCAACGCTTCGGCAGAGCTGGCCCGGCGCAACGCCTCGGCCAGGTCGGTTTCACCGAGGGCACGGGTCAGCAGCTGCAGCAGGCGCAGATGTTCGTCGGAACGGGCAGCAATGCCGATTGCAAGGTAGACGATCTGGCCATCCCCCCAGTCCACACCTTCAGGGAACTGCAGCAGGCGCACGCCGGTGGCGAACACCAGCTCGCGCGTTTGCGGGGTGCCATGCGGGATAGCGATGCCCTGGCCAAGAAACGTCGAGCCTTGCGCTTCACGCGCCTGCAGGCCGTCGAGATAACCGTCGGCAACCAGGCCGTCGGCAACCAGCTGCTCCGCCAGCAGGCGCAGCGCCGCTGACTTGTCGGCGGCCTTCTGGCCCATGGCTATCTGCTCTCTGGCGAGCTCGAGCATGACCTTCTCCTTTTGCAGCCCCGGCTTGGTTTTGGTGCCGGGTACTGAGGTATTGTTGTGATATTCACGGAATCAGCCAGTTCGACAGCCTTGCAAGGCCGACAGTCGAGGCAGAAAAATTAATAGCTGAAACGTTTAATCTGACCAAGCGGCCACGTTACTCGATAATCTTCCGAGGCAAAAGCCCCATCCTGTCGGACAATTGCGACAATGGTCGTCTGCGCGTGGCGGCCAACCCGGGTCAAACTACCCGGTCCTGGTTCCGTAGCCAGTCCCGGTAATAACAAGGAAAATTCGGTGAAACTCAGCGATATCGCCCGTCTGGCCGGTGTGTCAGTGACCACTGCCAGTTATGTCATCAATGGCAAGGCCGAACAGCAGCGCATCAGCAACAGCACTGTCGAGCGGGTGCGTGCGGTGGTCGAGGCCCATGGCTTCACGCCCAACCCGCAAGCCGCCGGCCTGCGCAGCCGCCACACCCGTACCCTGGGCTTCATTCTCCCGGATCTGGAGAACCCCAGCTATGCCCGCATCGCCAAACAGTTGGAACAAGGCGCCCGCGCCCGTGGCTACCAGCTGCTGATCGCCAGCAGCGACGACCAGCCCGACAGTGAGCGCCAGCTGCAGCAGCTGTTCCGCGCCCGGCGTTGCGATGCCCTGTTCGTCGCCAGCTGCCTGCCGCCAGAGGACGACAGCTACCGCGAGCTGCAGGACAAAGGCCTGCCAGTGATCGCCATCGACCGGCGCCTGAACCCAGCGCACTTCTGCTCGGTGATCAGCGACGACCGCGATGCCAGCCGCCAACTGGCCGACAGCCTGCTGGCCACCGCGCCGAAAAGCATTGCACTGATCGGTGCCCGCCCGGAACTGTCGGTCAGCCAGGCCCGCGCCGGTGGTTTCGACGAAGCGATGCAAGGTTTTGCCGGCGTGATCCGCCGCTACCAGGGCGAGGCCTTCAGCCGTGAATGCGGCCAACGCCTGATGCAGCAGCTGATCGACGAGCATGGCGGCCTTCCGGACGCCCTGGTGACGACCTCCTATGTGCTGCTGCAAGGGGTGTTCGACACCTTGCAGACGCGCCCGGCCGATTCGCGCCAGTTGCACCTGGGCACGTTCGGCGACAACCAGTTGCTCGACTTCCTGCCGCTGCCGGTCAACGCCATGGCCCAGCAGCACGGCCTGATCGCCGCCACCGCACTGGAGCTGGCCCTGGCCGCCATCGAGGAAAAGCGCTACGAGCCAGGCGTGCACGCCATTGGCCGAACTTTCAAGCAACGCATCAGCGCGGCCTGACCATGCGCCTGATCGACACCCACACCCACCTGGACTTCCCCGACTTCGATGCCGACCGCCCGCGCCTGCTGGCCAACGCGGCGGCGCGCGGGGTGGAGCGCATGGTGGTGTTGGGGGTGTACCAGGCGAACTTCCAGCGGGTGTGGGACCTGGCCTGCGCCGAAGACGGTGTGCATGCGGCGCTGGGGTTGCACCCGGTCTACCTGGAGCAGCACCGGCCGGAGCACCTGACGCAACTGCGCGAGTGGCTGCAGCGCCTGCATGGCGACCCACGGCTGTGTGCGGTTGGCGAGTTCGGCCTGGACTACTACCTCGAAACGTTGGACAAGCAACGCCAACAGGCGCTGTTCGAAGCCCAGTTGCAGATGGCCTGCGACTTCGCTCTGCCTGCCCTGCTGCATGTGCGCCGCAGCCATGCCCAGGTGATCGCCACGCTCAAGCGCTACAAGCCGGCGCGTGCAGGGGTGATCCATGCCTTTGCCGGCAGTTACGAAGAGGCGCGCGAGTACATCAAGCTGGGCTTCCGGCTTGGCCTGGGCGGTGCAGCGACCTGGCCGCAGGCGTTGCGCCTGCACAGGACCCTGCCGCGCCTGCCGCTGGACAGCATCGTGCTGGAGACCGATTCGCCCGACATGGCCCCGGCGATGTTTGCCGGCCAGCGCAACAGCCCGGAGCATCTGCCCGAGATTGCCGAAGCGCTGGCCGAGCTCATGGGCATCGAGGCCGAGGCACTGGCTGAGGCCAGCAGCCGCAATGCCTGTGAGCTTTTTGGCTGGTAGCACTGGCCTCTTCACGGGTAAACCCGCGAAGAGAGCGGCACCGATTACACAAGGCCGGCATCAGACTCTGAATGCCCCGATCAGGCGTTTCAACTCCACCACCTGCGACGAAAGCACCCGGCTGGCATCCTCGGCCTGGCAAGCGCCTTGGGTCGTATCCTGCGACGCCCGGTTGATCGCGACGATGTTGCGGTCGATGTCATGGGCGACCGCCGTCTGCTGCTCCACCGCTGCGGCAATCTGTTGGTTCTGCTCGACAATGCCTGCCACTGCCCCCAGGATGTTGCCCAGCGCCTGCTGCACCTGGCGTGCTTCATCCACAGTACCCGCAGCCATCTCATGGCTGCTGTGCATCGCTCGCACCGCCTGCTCCACGCCATCGCGCAGACGCTGAATCATCTGCGCGATCTGCGCGGTGGAGTCCTGGGTACGCCGGGCCAAGGTACGTACTTCATCGGCCACCACGGCAAATCCCCGCCCCTGCTCACCGGCCCGCGCCGCTTCGATGGCGGCGTTCAACGCCAGCAGGTTGGTCTGCTCGGCAATGCTGCGGATCACCTCGAGCACCTGGCCAATGGCCTGGCTGTCATCGGCCAGCCGATTGATTGCCAGCACGGTCTGGTCGATTTCCTCGGCGAGGCGACCGATGCTCTGTTGCTGGCTGGCCACCAAGGTACCGCCGCTGACGCTTTCCAGGTTGACCTGCTGCGCGCCGGTGGCCGCCAGCGCGGCACTGCGCGCCACCTCCTGCGCGGTGGCGCTCATCTGGTTCATCGCCGTGGCCACCTGCTCGATCTGTTCACGCTGGCCACTGACCGCCTGATTGCTCCGCACCGACACCGCCAGCACCTGCCCGGCCTGCTCTTCGACGGCCACCACGGTGCGCCCGACCTGGTCGATCAGGCTGCGGATACGCCGCACGGTTTCGCTGAAACCCTGGCCCAGTTCACCCAGTTCATCACGGCTGTGCGCCTGGAAGCTGACCGTCATGTCGCCCGCCGCCACTTTGTCCATGGCACCTCCCAGGCGGCGCAGGGTTGCCCGGGTCGAGACATAAAAACCGCCGTACAAATACAGGATCAACACGAAGACACCGGCCAGGACCGTGCCCAGGGCAAGCATGCGCAAGCGTTGCTCGGCCAAGCGTTGCTGAAGCTGCACCTGCAGATGCCCGAGCACGGCATCGTTCAGGCGATACGTCTGTGTCATCAGCTCGCTGACCTGCTGATAGAACCCCGGCCATGGGGCATCGAGGGTCTGCGCCACCACCACTTGCTCTTCGAACAACGCCGCGGCCTGTTTGAGTGTCGCCTGGCTGGCTTGCGCTGCGTCCTTTAAAGCCGCTGTAGCGCCGGGGTCCGTGGCCAGGGCGTCGTCCAGGCGCAGGGCATAATCTGCCGCAAGACGTTCAAGGCGTTGCAGCACATCTTCGAAACGGGCGCTGCCCGAGGAATCGATGAACCCCCTTCCCAGCGCAATGGCGCCGAGGGCCCTGCCCTCTCCGAGCGTCTGGGTAACCTGCGCCGTGACGACTCCGAGCAGTTCGCTCAACTGGCGTACCGAAGCCTGGCGGTCCTGGCTCAAGCCAGCCTGGCTGGCCACCTGCTTGCCCAGCAGCTGGCCCTGGGCCTGCAGCTTGTCGAACATGGCCGCCTTGCTCTGCAACGAAGATTCCGACCGGGCGGCGACAAATGCGGCAGCCAACTCCTCTAGCTTGTCTGGCGGCACCGCCTCATCGCCTTGCAACCTGTGCAGCTGGGCCTGGAGCTGGTCCTGCAACGCTGTGATTTGCGTTTCTACATCCCCGGCCTGGCCCGACTGGCCGAGCCCGGCATTGATCTGCAACAGGTTGCCCAGCGCTTCCAGGTCGGCGCGCAGGGACAGGCTGTCCGCCAGCGGGGCAATGCCCTGCAACTCGATGCGGGTGGCATGGAACTGATGGTAGGCATCGCGCACCAGATAAAAGCTGGTGGCCAGCATGGGCAGGAAGAACAGGACGCTGATGAGGCTGAACTTCTGGCCGAAGCTCAGCCGATTCATCAATGCGATGGCCGGGTAGAGCAGACGCTTCACGGGCACCTCCATGGATTCTTGTTGTTCTGCAGAGATAGCACTCGGCCACCTGTATAACGCAGATCGAATCGGAGGTTTGTAACTTAAGGTTAATCGCTGCCTGCAGAGCCACTCATACCAGGACTGTCCACAGGGCGAACCCTGCATACCACAACACCGCGCAGCGCAGCAGCAACTCCCACAGGCTGTCCAGCCGCCCCAGGCCGCGTTGTGGGTCTTGTTCCTTGGGGTTGTCATCGGCAACGTCATCGGCGATGCGCCCGACCCTGGCCACCAGGTGCCCGGCGCTGATGTGCCAGTTGAGCAACTCGTGCAGCATCACCCGCATCACCGCAACGAAGTTGCCGACCAGCGCGAAGCTCAGGGTCAGCACGCGCACCGGCAGCCAGTCCATGATGTGCCGTAACTGTTCGGCGCGGGCCTTGAGCGCAGGCTGGCGGCTATGCTCGCCCGTCAACGCCAGCAGCCGGTAGGCCAGGGCCGCGCCTGGGCCAAGCACGAAGTACCAGAAGATCACCGCGAAAAAGCTCTGGTAGGCCTGCCACAACAGGTAACCCTGCACTCGGACCAGCAAGCTGTGCGGCTCGTCGGCCGCCAGGCCCAGGTCACGTTCGGCCACATGCAACGCGGCCTGGTCGTCGCCACGCCGCCAGGCATCGCGAAACGGCCCCAGGGAACCCTTGGCATCGCCACGCCCCAGGCTATAGATCAGCACCAGCAGGTGCACCGGCAAGGCCAGCAAGCCGTAGGCCACCGGGTCCAGTACGTGCAGCAACAGCACCAGCAGCACCACCGGTGCCAGCACCAGGATCGCCAGCGTCCACCCGGGATGTACCTTGCCGCTGCGCTCCAGGCGCACCAGCTCGCCCAGGAAGAACCCGTCCCGTTGCACCTGATGGCGCAGGGCAGAAAACTTCTCTATCCACAGCGCCAGTAACAGCACCAGAAAGCTCATGCGTCGTCCTCTTTGTCCTTCACGGCCTTGCGGTAACGCGCCCAGTCGAACGCCGGGCCGGGGTCGGTCTTGCGCACCGGAGCGATATCGCAGTGGCCCTGGATACGGTCAAGGTCGATCACCGGCCAGGCGGCCTGGATCTGCCGGGTCAGTTGCTTCAGCACCGCGTATTGGGCATCTGTATAGGGCAGGTCGTCGGTACCTTCCAGCTCGATACCGATGGAAAAGTCGTTGCAGCCCTCGCGCCCGTCGAAACTCGATACACCGGCATGCCAGGCGCGGTCGAGCAGCGACACGAACTGAGTCACCGCACCGTCGCGTTCGACGAACAGGTGCGCCGACACCATCAGGTGGCTGATGCTGGCAAAGTAAGGGTGTTCATCAGGGTCCAGGCGGTTCTGGAAGAATTGCTGCACCTTGCCGCTACCGAAGCAGGCTGGCGGCAGGCTGATGTTGTGGATCACCAGCAGGGAAATCGCTTCACCCTCAGGGCGGGCGTTGAAGTTCGGTGAAGGGCAGTGAGTGATTCCGTTTCCGTGGAACCAGCCAGTGGCACGGTCCAATTGCATGGGGCAGATCCTGAAAAGCGCCGGTACAGAGCTGCAGTATGCCCTGCGCACGGGCCGCAGTGCATGTGAATGATTGTAATGCCGTCGGCTCAATTCACCTGTTGCTGACGCAGGCCTTCGAGCACGGTTTCCAGGGCCCGCTCGAACAGCAGGCCATCATCCAGCAACCGCGCCTCGCCTCGGCGCAGGGCTTGCGCCAGGCCGACCGTGTTCCATTCGCGTACCTTCATCCCGGTGCGGTTGGCGAAGACCAGCCGGTCGCTGCTGTCGATGCGCGCCACCAGCTTGCAGCGCAGCGGCTCGTCGTCATCGAGCATTTCCACCCAGGTACCGATCCGCAGGCGCTGCACCAGGCGCAGCTCTGGCGCTTGCTCATCGCGTTGAATCAGCGGTGCGCAGACGGACTCCTCGGCGATGGCCAGCACGATGTCCTCGGCCACCAGCACTTCAGCCAGTTCAGCACTGCCGGCTGGCTGGTCGCCCCCCGCGCAGGCACGCAAGTGCAGTTGCTCCAGTTGCAGGAAGAACTCGCGGGTGGCAGCCGAGTCCAGCGCAACGCTGGCCAGGCCGTCACGCAGGGCCTTGAGCAGGCCAGGCACTTGCTGCAACAACACCTGCGGCTGCTGATGCGGGGCAATGCTGGCGAGCAAGTTATCCATGGTTTCCAGCCCCTGGTTCCAGGCTGGTGACGCTTCGCCCTGCTTGAGCCAGGCCATCAACAGTACCTGGCTCCAGGCGTGCACCAGCATGTGCACCACCCCCTGCGGCAGGGTCCGCCCGCGCAGACGCTGGTTGAGCGCTTGCTGCACTTGCTGACGTGCCTGCAAGGCACGGGCGCGTCCTTCTTCAGCGTCGCGTGTGCGCTGCTCGAGCAGCTCGTTGCGCCGGCGCTCGTCCTGGCTGAAGGCGAGGAAATCATCGAGCAGCTCGGCGAACAGCGTGGTGTCTTCGGTGAAATCGTTGAGCAAGCGCTGGACGATGCGCTCTACGCGCAGATGCAAGCTGTCGCGCATGCCTTCGCTGCCGGTTTCCCAGCCGATCGCAGCAGCGGCGATTTCGTTCATCAGGCGCCGCGCCGGGTGGCTCGCGCGGCTGAACAGGCTTTTGTCCAGCAGCGCTACCTTGAGCAGCGGAATATGCAAGCGAACGATCAGTGCGCGCAGGCTCTGCGGCAGGTTGTCGTCGGCAGCGATGCAGGCGAACAGCAGGCCGACCAGGTTGATCGTGTCCTCGTCGGCGCCGGCGATGCGCCGGCGGGTGCCACTGCGCACGCTGACCCGCAGCAGCAACTGTTCAAGCTGCTGGTCCAGGTCGAAGTCGTCATCGTCGGTCGTTGCCGGCACGTAGTGCTGCAGGTGCGATAGCAGGCGCAGCAGGTCGGCAGTACTGATCGGCTGGGCGGCGGCAGCGGCTTGCAGGCGCGGAGCGACACGGCCTCTGCAGGGTGCCAGCAGGCCTTCCAGCGACCGCATGAAAGCCTGCCCGGCACTGTCAGCGCCCATCGCATCGGCCTCGAGGTTGGCCGACACCCGTCGTGTACCCACGCGGCGGTCCTCGGCGCGCCGCCGCGGTGCCGCCTGCAACTCGGGCATCACGCCCGCAGCGGCCAGCAACTGGTTGGCTTCTGCATAAAGCACGTCGACGTCACGCAGCACATAACGCTCGAACAGCTTCAGCAGAATCAGCTTGACCCGCAGGCCGACGCCCAGGTTGCGCCCGGCATCGAGGAAGTAACTACACAGTGCAGCAGGCCCGAACGGGTTCTGCTGTTCGTCGAAGCTGCGCGAGAGCAGGCATTGCAAACGCTGGCCCAATTGCTCGAGGGCGATGCCATCGCGCGACAGCACGCGGGCAACCATGCCATCGACGGCAGCGGTACGCTCCTTTTGCGCTTTGTTTTTCGCCGCCATCTGGCCCAGCGGGTCGAACTGGCCGATCCGGGCGAAGGTGTCGTAGAAGATGTCGAGAAAGCCGCGTTCGATGTGCTTGCGCTTCAGGCGCAGGTCGCGCATGGCCTCGAAGTAGAGGTTCTGGTCGAACCGGTCCACCGCCCGATCGGCCATTTCGAACAGCGTATCGTCGGCATTGTCGAACAGCGCCTGCAGGCCCTGACGCAATTGCAGCGCGGCCTTGTCGCGCACCTGCAGGAGCAACACCGGGAGGCAAGGCAAAGGCGTGCGAGCGCCCCGATCGATGGCGGCCGAGAGGGGCACCACCTTGCCTTCATTTTGCATCCCGGACTCCTTGCTGGGTGACGTAATCGATACGGCGAGAGATCGTCAAAGCTATGACGCCAAATGTTGGGCGCCATTATCGATAAAAATGCCGATAGCTGCCAGCACTCTTCACTGGCCGATTAATGACCGCGGTTTCAGGCAAATGCTCACACGGCCTGACCAAAGGTCGCCTGCACGGCAGCTGTACACGGCGCCGCCCCCCTGCCCTATAATCGCCGGCACCTAGCTTGTGGAGCCGACCATGCCGAACCTACGCCTTGCCGACCTGACCGCCGAGATCGAAGCCAATGTGCGCCGCGCACTGCTGGAAGACATCGGCAGTGGCGACATTACCGCGCAGCTGATCCCGGCCGAGCGCCTGGCCAAGGCCACCATCATCACCCGCGAAGACTGCGTGATCGCCGGCACCGCCTGGGTCGATGCCGTGTTCCGTCAGCTCGACCCGCGCGTGGCGGTGCACTGGCAGGTTGCCGATGGCGAGCGCGCCACCGCCAACCAACCGCTGTTCCACCTCGAGGGCCCGGCACGTTCGCTGCTCAGCGGCGAGCGCAGCGCGCTGAACTTCCTGCAGCTGCTGTCGGGTGTGGCCACTCGCGCGCGCTTGCTCGCCGACCTGGTCGAAGGCACCCAGGTGCAGCTGCTCGACACCCGCAAGACCGTGCCGGGCCTGCGCCTGGCGCAGAAGTACGCGGTCACCTGCGGTGGTTGCCACAACCATCGCATCGGCCTGTACGACGCCTTCCTGATCAAGGAAAACCACATTGCCGCCAGCGGTGGCGTGGCCGAAGCCGTGGCCGCAGCGCACCGCATCGCCCCCGGCAAGCCGGTGGAAATCGAAGTGGAAAGCCTGGATGAACTGCGCCAGGCGCTGAATGCGGGCGCGGACATCATCATGCTCGACGAGCTGACCCTGGACGAGATGCGCGAAGCTGTGCGTATCACTGCGGGCAAGGCCAAGCTGGAAGCCAGTGGCGGGGTCAACGAAACCACCCTGCGCGTGATTGCCGAGACCGGCGTCGACTACATCTCGATTGGCGCCATGACCAAGGATGTGAAGGCCGTGGACTTGTCGATGCGCCTGAGCCTGTAAGCGAATCGCGGGCACAAAAAAACCGGCCAATCGGCCGGTTTTTCTTTGCCTGAATCAGAACGAGGCGTTGGCCAGGCCGTCCAGGTAACGCTCGACGTCCAGTGCCGCCATGCAGCCAGCGCCAGCCGAGGTGATGGCCTGACGGTAAACGTGGTCGGCCACGTCGCCCGCAGCGAACACACCTTCGACGTTGGTGGCGGTGGCGTTGCCTTCACGGCCGCCGTTGACCACCAGGTAGCCATCCTTGAGGGCCAGCTGGCCTTCGAACAGCGAGGTGTTCGGGGTGTGGCCAATGGCGATGAACACGCCGTCGACCTTGATTTCGTCGCTGCTGCCATCGTTGTTCTTCAGGCGCGAGCCGGTCACGCCCATGTTGTCACCCAGCACTTCGTCCAGGGTGGCGTTCAGCTTGAGTTCGATCTTGCCTTCGGCGACACGGGCGTTGAGCTTGTCGACCAGGATCTTCTCGGCGCGGAAGGTTTCGCGGCGGTGCACCAGGGTCACCTTGCTGGCGATGTTGGCCAGGTACAGCGCTTCTTCCACGGCAGTGTTGCCGCCGCCGACCACGGCGACCGGCTTGTTGCGGTAGAAGAAACCGTCGCAGGTGGCGCAGGCCGAAACGCCCTTGCCCATGAACGCTTCTTCGGACGGCAGGCCCAGGTAACGGGCGCTGGCGCCAGTGGCGATGATCAGCGCGTCGCAGGTGTACTGGCCGCTGTCACCGACCAGGGTGAACGGTTTTTTGGCCAGGTCGACGGCATTGATGTGGTCGAAGACGATCTCGGTCTCGAAACGCTCGGCATGTTCCTGCATGCGCTGCATCAGGGCCGGGCCGGTCAGGCCATGGGGGTCGCCCGGCCAGTTGTCGACTTCGGTGGTGGTGGTCAGCTGGCCACCCGCCTGCATGCCGGTGATCAGCAGTGGCTTGAGGTTGGCGCGGGCGGCGTAGACCGCAGCGCTGTAACCGGCAGGGCCGGAACCGAGGATGATGACGCGCGAATGACGTACTTCAGACATGTCGAACTCCTGTCGAGCGGGCCACAAGGGCCGCCAGCTGGAAATTAAAAAGGACCCACGCAGCACTTGGGGAAGGCTACAACGCGCAGGCCCAGAAAGCGGAAAGTTGAGCGCACTGTAGCGAGGTGGCAGAGAGTAAGGAAATATCCTTCGACAATCCACCTCATAGGCATCCTCTATCTGGCAAATTCAGCTCGGCCAACGGCACTGGCCCATTTGTTACAGCCGGTTTCTTCATGTGCGCCTGCCTTTCGTCGGCGCGGCAAACTCGGTAAGGTCAGCGCGTTTTCCCTTCTCTGCGGAGTGTTCCGATGCAAGCCCCTGTCCTCTCCGGCCCCCAGTACCTGCGCGAAGGCCTGAAACTGGTGCTCAGCCCCAACCTGCGGATGTTCGTGCTGTTGCCGCTGGCAATCAACCTGCTGCTGTTCGGTGGCCTGATCTACTTCGCTGGCCATGAATTCAGCCTGTGGCTCGACGCGCTGATGCCAACCCTGCCCAGCTGGCTGAGCTTTCTTTCCTACATTCTCTGGCCACTGTTCGTCGCATTGCTGGTGCTGATGGTGTTCTTCACCTTCACCCTGGTGGCCAACATCATCGCCGCCCCGTTCAACGGCTTTCTTGCGGAAAAGGTCGAAGTGGTGCTGCGCGGCCAAGACCCGTTCCCGGCGTTCAGCTGGGGCGAGCTGGTGGCCATGGTGCCACGCACCTTCGGCCGCGAGATGCGCAAGCTGGGTTACTTCCTGCCGCGGGCCATCGGCCTGTTCATCCTGTCGCTGATCCCGGTGGTCAACGTGATCGCCGCGCCGCTGTGGCTGATCTTCGGGGTGTGGATGATGGCCATCCAGTACATCGACTACCCGGCGGACAACAACAAGATGAGCTGGCAGGACATGCTCGCCTGGCTGCGCCAGAAGCGCTGGCAGTCGCTGGGGTTTGGCGCAATTACCTACCTGGCGCTGATGGTGCCGCTGGTGAACGTGCTGATGATGCCGGCGGCGGTGGCGGGGGCAACGCTGTTCTGGGTGCGCGAGGGGGACTGAATTGAGCGAGGGGCTGCCGGGCAGCCCCATTCGTAGCGAGCATAGGTTGTTTAAAGATCAGAAAAGTCGAATGGCTTAAGCTCGGCGATTTGTGAGAGAAAGATCAAGTGCTCCACAATCTTCACCTTCTCCAGATGTTTAAGATCATCGGGTCCTCCAAGCATGAAAGCAGGGATGAAGCCGTACATTTCATCAGGACCGAGCCGCCCAAGTTTTTTTAGCGCGGGCTTGAATAACCCCCCATAATCGTTGGTATCCATTCGCTTTGATACCATAAACGCCTGAACCCCCTTGCCCATCTTATCTCCAACATACTTGGACTTGTGCACGCTATAGCGCGAAAGAATGCTAGTTATCTTGAGCGATGCACCTGTCGCTTCTCCCCAGAGATACAGATCCCCAAAAGCACTTCTAGCGATTACGTGGTAATTATCAGTCGTTTCAAACTCACTACCGCAGAGCCAAGAATCCAATACCCCATCATACTCCTGTGGATTTACCATCCAGAAAATCCCGTCGCCATAACCGCACCAGCCGTGCTCGCGCCAATACTCCAATAACTGATCAGGCAGCACCCCGCGATAACGCTGTATACTCGAATCAGGCACCTTCCTACGCTCCATTGGACTACCAAATTCTTCTAAAAAAATCGCAAATGCCTCATCCACTCCTAACCTCCTAACACTTATGAAGTTTGACATTCATCAAGGTTTTACTCCGCGATGACTCTGAGACGGCTTCTGCAGCGCTCTTCATGTTGCCTATCTTAGTACTCCATTGCGGACCAATGCTTGAGTTGACCTGACGATCTCCAAAATCTGAAATGACGTCCTTCCCTCCTGCAATGAGGTCCGGGTTGTGCAAGGCTGCAAGGCTCGCCATGGTTTCCTTTGCCCTTCTCGAGGCCTCTATTTTTGCGGCCCGCAAACCCATTGACTCCTGCAACTCCTCTTCAATTCGCTGGGTCAATCCTTCTTCAAGTTGTTTACGCGCCCGTTTGGCCGCACTGGGGCTTCGCTTTATCGGGTTGGCGACATTTTCAAGAAACTCTTCAACCGTAAGACGGTTCAGTCCGTCCTGCTGTCCCTTCAACTGCCGTTCAAACTCGCCATGCTTCGACGCCGGCAACTTGTCCGCCTTGAAACATGCCACCGTATGCAACGGCATGCTACCGGGCTTGCCCTTGGATGGCTCCTTGTCTTTCCCCGCCCGCCGGTCAGGCTGCGCAGGTTGGGGCTCCCCCGCCGCGCCCTTGCGTCGCTCCGGCACTTGCAGGTCAGGCCGTTTCTTCAAAGCCTCTTCGTGCTTGAGCATCCACTGCCCAATCCGCGCGCCTTTCTTGCTGGCGGCCATTTCCTGGGCCAGCACACCCGCATTGCCACCGCCACGGGTGAGGTAGGACACCATGGCGCCCAACAGCAGCATCACCACTTCCACATGCCCTGTGGCAATGAAATGCGCCGCTTGATCGATGGCATACGGGTTGTCCTGGCTGAACGCGTTCAGCCCTTCTTCACCGCGTGTGCCTTCCCAGGCGATGCCGATGCCTTGCAGGTAGTACTCGCCAATGCGCGGCAAGCCGTCGACGAAGAATTCGGCGAGCGAGGCGATGCCCAGCACGCCGAGGATCCAGCCGCTGACCTTGAAGCCGATCGCGGTGCCGGCCACGCCGCCGGGAATGGCACCGGCACCGCCGGCGAAGGCGCCGATGCCGGCGCCGAGCAGGCCGCCGGTGAGGGCAGTGCCCGCGACGATCATCGCCATTTGCTCGGCGACGCCGAGCAGGTCATTGAGGATGCTTCTGATGTCCAGGTCGGTGAAGCGCTGGCGCAGCAGCTGGCCGGCTTTCGATTCGGCCTCGTAGAAAGCGCGCCGCACGCTGTCCACGCGGCGCAGGTTGAGGGCCAGTGACGGCACTGCTTCGTTGAGGTAAGTACGGAAATGGGCACCTCCTTGATAGCCCATTTCATCGGTGATGCGTGTCTCGATATCGCGCCAGGTGGGCACGATGTGCCAGAGCAGCATGAGGCGTCTCCCTGCCAGTGTTGTGCAGGGGCAATCACATCACGGAGTGAATGTAGGAGGTTCCTGAGACAATTGTAGGAAAAGTCTAATTCGTAGTTACAGCATTTGTGAGCAAGACCCCATAAGCAGACATGGGGTAGATAGTTAGAGCAAACGCGCTATCAATTCATCGTTGAATCATACCCGCCAACGACTGGCGTTCATTTCAAGAGGACCACCAGATGATTGACGATGAAAAGTTCGAGGAACTACTACCGGGCGAGACTACCGGTGAGGGCGAGCCTGTAAAAAATGAGGTTGACGACCCAGAAGTATCTCCCGAGCCGGAAACTGAAGAGCCGGAAGTTCCGGTAGGCCCGATTGACCCACAGGGCCCGTTGGCGCGTCTTTTTAAAGAAGGCAAGGAAGGGCGCGATCTTAATGACGAAGAGTTCGCGGCTTTTGAACAGGTAAAGATGCACGTGCACACTACGTTCATTACCGCCCTGGCAGAACAGGACCTGGACGGTTATGAAAATGCCGCCTGTTATGTATATGACGCAAAGGGCGACAAGTCATCCCTGAGAACCTACCTGATCTGGGCCCTCATAGCGGGAACACTGGAGAAGGCGGACATCGACAAGTTCGAATTTGACGGAACGCTCTTCGCTGACGATGAGGGGAAACTCTGGACCGCCGTGGAAGAAACATTCCGACGCATGATGAAAATGGCGCCCATCGTCTGACAATCACAGCTTGGCCCAGCAGGCCAGCCCGTTTGTTCAATCAATAGCGACAGCTTGCACAGCGCCTGCTCGGCTGCAAACCGACTCGACGCAGCCTCGAGTCATTATCACCGGAGATCAAAGATGGAATTCATCGACGTCAAATCGCGAGACTTCGTGGAGCTGGCCGGCAGGCCTGAACATGAACACGGGGCGATCATCGCCGAGCACCGCGTCATCTGGCGACTGCGCGACGCCTTGGCAGCCAACGACATCCATGAGCCGATCGAGCATTTGCACTACACCACTTGGGATGCGAGCACTGGAGCAGTCAACTACAGCAAACCGCTGGTGGAGTTGCTGGTCGACGCCGTGCTGAACAGCGAAGCGCCCACCATAGGGCCTGACGGCGGCATCTTCAGTGAGCGTGGCGTGAACGGCGAGGAGTACCATGTCAAGGTCGACCTGGCGGCCGTGCATGATGCCGCCTCGGCCGTCTACCGGCATATCAAGCAAACCGAACAGGCCGGTTGACCAGCCACGGCGGGAAGGGCCAGCCTGCGCCCCTCCCGCCAAGCCGTCAGTGGCTCAGCTGGCTGGAAAACTGCCCCACCGCATCCACCACCTTCTTCGCCCCCTCCTGGATCTCGACGATCACCCCACCGGTATCCGCCGCCAGCGCCAGCCCCTGCTCGGCCTGGCGCTTGCTGGTGTCGATGATGTCTACCGCCGCCTGGGCGAGCTGTTCGTTCTGCTGCACCACCTTGGCGATCTCTTCGGTCGCGCTGCTGGTACGCGACGCCAGCTGACGCACTTCGTCGGCGACCACAGCGAAGCCACGGCCCTGCTCGCCGGCGCGGGCGGCTTCGATGGCGGCGTTGAGCGCCAGCAGGTTGGTCTGCCCGGCGATATCGCTGATGGTCTTGATGATGGCGCCAATCACCTTCGACTGCCTGTCCAGCGCCTGGATGCCGTCGGCAGCATCCTGCATGGAGCCTTCCAGCCCACGCATCACGTCGACGGTCTGAGTCACCACATCGGTGGCTTTGCGGGCGCTGCTGTCAGTTTCCAGGGAGGTGTTGTAGGCAATGTCGGCAGCCTGGGCTACCGCCAGCTCCTGATTGACCTGCTCGGTGATCACGGTGGCGAACTTGACCACCTTGTACAGCACGTCGTGGGCATCGAAGATCGGGTTGTAGGAAGCCTCCAGCCAGATGGTGCGCCCATGGGCGTCGATCCGCTTGAAGCGATCGGCCACGTACTCGCCCCGGCGTAGCCTGTCCCAGAAGGCCTGGTAGGCCGTCGAATTGACTTCAGCCGGTTCACAGAACATGCGGTGATGCTTGCCACGCACCTGCTCGAGGCTGTAGCCCACCGTCTGCAGGAAGCGGTCGTTGGCGGTCAACACCTCGCCGTCGAGGTTGAATTCGATCACCGCGGTAGAGCGCATCAAAGCCTTGATCAGGCTCTCGTGCTCACGCGAGGTCTCGATGGTGCGGGTCAGGTCGCTGGAGTGCATGGAAAAATGCCTGATCCGCCCGTCGACCGTCTTCACCGGCTGCAGGATGGAGCGCAGCCAGGCTTCTTCACCATTGCCGCGCAGCAGGCGGAATGCGCCATTGAGGTGCTCGCCCCGGGTAATGGCGTTTTTCATGCGCTGATAGAAGTCGAGCTTCTTCACGTGCGTCGGCACGATCTCTTCGATGTTGCGCCCAATCAATTGCTCGGCACGGTAGAGCATCTCGCTCTCGAAATTGCCGTTGACCTGCTCGATGCGCCCCTGAGGGTCGAGCTGCAGCACCAGCATCTCGCTGTCGAGGCTGCTTTTGACCTGCTCGACGGCCATCAGCTCTTCGCGCAGTTGCTGGATTTCTTTCTTGAGCTTGCTGTTGAACATCACCGCACTCCCGGAGCGCATCAGACCTATTCGGATGCATCTTCATCGGCTGCGCCGCGAGCGGCTTGAGCGCCCCGCAAAGAAATATTCACACACCACGAACAGCCGAAAATCGGGCGTCACCTGCACGTCACAAGGCTGTCATGTGAGCGCAACGCAGCAGGTGGACACTTTTTGTCATGAATACACCTGCCCTACGCGTTTGCCTTGTCAGCGAGACCTTCCCACCCGAGATCAACGGTGTGGCCAATACCCTTGGCCGCCTCAGCGAAGGTTTGCGACAGCGTGGCCACCAGGTCGAGATCGTCCGCCCACGGCAAGCCAACGAGGCCCAGGCGGATGATGACCAGGGGCTATTGCTCTGCCGAGGCTGGGCACTGCCCGGCTACCCCGGCCTGCAGTGGGGCGAAGTGTCGATGCACAAGCTGCTGCGCCGCTGGCGCCGGCAGCGCCCGGACGTGCTGTACATCGCTACCGAAGGGCCATTGGGCCTCAGCGCCCTGCGCGCCGCGCGGCGCCTGGGCGTTGCCGTGGTCAGCGGCTTTCACACCAATTTCCCACAGTACTCCGGGCAATACGGCCTCGGCCTGCTGGCACGCCTGCTGACCCACTACCTGCGCTGGTTCCATCGGCGCACCGCCGCCACCCTGGTGCCCAGTGTGAGCCAGCGCCTGGAGCTGGAACGCCGTGGGTTCGAGCGCCTGGCCTTGATGGCCCGGGGCGTCGATGCCGGCCTGTTCAACCCGGCCAAGCGCAGCCAGGCGCTACGGGAAAACTGGGGGCTCGACGCGGACGACATCGCCGTGCTGCACGTCGGGCGCCTGGCAGCGGAAAAGAACCTGACACTGTTACAGCCCTGCCTGCAAGCCTTGCAGAGCACTCACCCACAGCGGCGCCTGCGCCTTGTGGTGGTGGGTGATGGCCCGCAGCGGGCGGCCCTCGAGCAGCAGATGCCCGATGCGGTGTTCTGCGGCGCCCAGCGCGGCGAAGCGTTGGCCGAACATTACGCCAGCGGCGACCTGTTCCTGTTCCCGAGCCTGACCGAAACCTTTGGCAACGTGGTGCTCGAAGCCATGGCCTCGGGCCTGGCCGTGGTCGCCTACGATGAGGCTGCCGCAGCCCAGCACATCCGCCATGGCCACAGCGGCGCGCTGGCCATGCCTGGCGACCAGTGCGCATTCATCGATGCCGCCTGCTGGCTGCTGGAAGAAAACGAAACCCTGCGCCGAGTGCGCCTGAACGCACGTCAGCACGCCAGCCGCCAAGGCTGGCCGGCGATCGTCGAGCAGTTCGAATCGCACTTGTTCAATGCCTGCCACACGGCACCTGCCGGCAGCCAGCCGGCAGGCGTCGCGCTGGCGATCAAGCCAGGGTCGTCAACGCCTCGCGGCTGAACGGCAGCACATCCGCTTCACGCCCTTCGCGTACCTTCTGCGCCCATTCGGCATCCACCAGCAGGGCACGGCCAACCGCCACAAGGTCGAACTCTTCATCGCCCAGACGGCGCAGCAAGCCTTCCAGGCTGGCCGGTTTGGCCACCTTGTCGGTAGCGACCATGAACTGTAGGAACTCACCATCGAGCCCCACGCTGCCGACAGTGATGGTCGGCTTGCCCGTGAGCGTGCGGGTCCAGCCGGCCAGGTTCAGCTCGGAGCCTTCGAATTCTGGCTCCCAGAAGCGCCGGGTCGAGCAATGGAAGATGTCCACACCGGCCGCCGACAGCGGCTCAAGGAACGCCGCCAGTGCTTGCGGGGTTTCCACCAGGCGTGCGCTATAGTCCTGCTGCTTCCACTGCGAGAAACGGAAGATGATCGGGAAATCCGGCCCCACGGCAGCGCGCACGGCCTGGATCAGCTCGATGGCGAAGCGCGAACGGCCAGCCAGGTCACCGCCATATTCGTCGCTGCGACGGTTGCTGGCGTCCCAGAAGAACTGGTCGATGAGGTAGCCGTGGGCGCCATGGATCTCCACGCCATCCATGCCGATGGCCTTGGCGTCGCGGGCCGCCTGGGCGAACGCAGCGATCACCTCGCGAATATCGTCATGGCTCATGCCATGCACCAGCACCTGGCCGTCCTTGACCTTCTCGCTCGGCCCGTACCCTGGCACGCTGGCGTCCGGCTCGGTGCCCAGGCGGCGTACCATGCCCACATGCCACAGCTGCGGCACGATACGGCCCCCTTCGGCATGCACGGCGTCGACCACCTGCTTCCAGCCTGCCAGGGCATCCTCACCGTGGAAGCGCGGCACATTGGGGTAACCGTTGGCTGCCCTGTGCCCGACCGTGGTGCCCTCGGTGATGATCAGCCCCACGCCTGCGGCGGCACGGCGTCGGTAGTACTCGACCACGCCTGCGTGCGGCACGCCGCCGGGGCAGAAGGTGCGGGTCATGGGCGCCATGACGACACGGCTCGGCAACTCGAGCGCGCCGAGGGTGAAGGGTTGGAACAACGGGTTGCTGGGCATGGGGCGCTTCCGTCTGCGGGGGGAGATGCGCCTGAGGTTAGGGGCAGCACGGAGCTTGGCCCAGCATTATTGATCTCGGTGATTCCGGGCTATCGCCGGGGGTGCATTACACTCCCGGCCAACAGGTCACTTCAATGCATTCTCGATGGCCTGCACCACCGTTGGATCATCCGGTGTGGTACGCGGCGCAAAGCGCGCCAGCACCCGTCCATCCTTGCCCACCAGGAACTTCTCGAAGTTCCAGGTGATGTCGCCCGGGAATTCCGCGCCCTCGCCCGCCAGCAAACGGTACAGCTGATGGCGGTCATGGCCGTTGACCTCAAGCTTGGCACCCAGCGGGAAACTCACGCCGTAATTCAGCCTGCAGAACTCCTGGATTTCCTTTTCGCTGCCCGGCTCCTGGCCAGCGAACTGGTTGCAAGGAAGGCCCAGGACGTTGAAGCCCCTGCCCTTGAACTGCTGCTGCAGCCTCTCAAGCGAGGCGTATTGCGGCGTCAGGCCGCACTTGGAAGCGACATTGACCACCAGCACTACCTGGCCCTTGAACGGCGCCAGGGGCAGGTCCTCGCCGTTCAGCGCCTTCAACGTCAGGTCGTGAAATGCACTCATGATGATCCCCTTCAGGTTGCGGTTGCCGCAGGAGGCGAACAGCGCGCACTAAAAAGGCGCTCTTGCAAGCCGCGCGCCTCCCGTGGGAGAGGCATGCCGGCTTGTCCGAGCGCCTGGCGACTTTCTGAGCTTAGCGCAGAAAATCAGTGGTGATGGCCACCTTCACCGTGGATGTGACGGTGAGCGATTTCTTCTTCGCTGGCGTCACGCACGTCGACAACCTTGACCTTGAAGTTCAGGCGTTGGCCAGCCAGTGGGTGGTTGCCGTCGACGGTGATGTCGTCGCCGTCGATGTCGCGGATGGTGACGATCTGCATCTGGCCGTCCGGCGCCGAAGCGTGGAACTGCATGCCGACTTCCAGTTGGTCGACACCTTCGAACAGGCTGCGGTTCAGGGTGCTCACCAGCTCGGCCAGGTATTCGCCATAGGCGTCTTCCGGCTCGATGGCAACGTCCAGCTCGTCACCGGCTTGCTTGCCTTCCAGGGCTTTTTCCAGGCCTGGAATGATGTTGGCGGCACCGTGCAGGTAAACCAGCGGCGCACCGCCGGCGGAGCTGTCGATGGTCTCCCCGGCGTCGTTGGTCAGGGTATAGTCGATGGAGACAGCCTTGTTGGCGGCGATCAGCATGGGGCAAGACCTTTTGCAAAAGTATGTAGAGCGGACAAGTGTAACCAAGGCATCGCCCGATTGCGACCGCAGCGCGGACGAGGGGCGACCCATCAGTCGGATCACCGGCTTCCACCAGGACGAGGAAGGCCACTGGGTGGTCGAGCTGTCTTGCGGCCATACCCAGCACCTGCGCCACCAGCCACCGTGGCAGGCACGCCCCTGGGTGCTCGACGCCGCGCAGCGTGCCGAGCGCATCGGCCAGCCATTCACTTGCGGCTGGTGCGCACAGGGGGTCGATAGCGCTACCCTTGGCCGTTGATTCCTTGCACCGCTTATTTCGAGAAGCACGCATGCAGACATTTTTCATTGCGCCGACCGACTTTGGTGTCGGCCTGACTTCCATCAGCCTGGGCCTGGTCCGCACCCTGGAGCGCGCCGGGCTCAAGGTCGGCTTCTTCAAGCCGATCGCCCAGCCTCACCCCGGCGACACGGGCCCCGAGCGCTCCACCGAACTGGTCGCCCGCACCCACGGCATCAGGCCTCCGGTACCACTGAGCCTGGCCCATGTCGAGCGCATGCTCGGCGAGGGCCAGCTGGACGAGTTGCTCGAAGAAATCATCCGCCTGTACCAGCAGGCCTGCATTGGCAACGACGTGGTGGTGGTCGAGGGCATGGTGCCAACCCGCCATGCCAGCTATGCGGCGCGGGTCAACCTGCACCTGGCCAAGAGCCTCGATGCCGAAGTGATCCTGGTCTCGGCACCGGAAAACGAAGTGCTCAGCGAATTGTCCGGACGGGTCGAACTGCAGGCCCAACTGTTCGGCGGCCCACGCGACCCGAAAGTACTGGGAGTGATCCTCAACAAGGTGCGCACCGACGAGAGCATGACCGACTTCGCCACCCGCCTGCGCGAGCACTCGCCGCTGCTGCGTGGCAACGACTTCCGCCTGCTCGGCTGCATTCCCTACCAGCCCGAACTGAACGCTCCGCGTACCCGCGACGTGGCCGAACTGCTGGGTGCCCAGGTGCTCAATGCCGGCGACTATGAGCAGCGGCGGATGAACAAGATCATCATCTGCGCCCGCACCGTGGCCAATACCGTGCCGCTGCTGACACCGGGCACCCTGGTGGTGACCCCGGGCGATCGCGACGACATCATCCTGGCGGTGAGCCTGGCCGCGATCAATGGCGTACCCCTGGCCGGCCTGCTGCTGACCAGCGACAGCAAGCCCGATGCGCGCATCCTCGGCCTGTGCCGTGGCGCCCTGCAGGCCGGCCTGCCAATTCTGTCGGTCAGCACCGGCTCCTACGACACGGCCAACCTGCTCAACTCGCTGAACCGCGAAATCCCGGTGGACGACCGTGACCGGGCCGAATTCATCACTGACTTCGTTGCCAGCCACCTGGACGCCGCCTGGCTGCACCAGCGCTGCGGCACCCCACGGGAAATGCGCCTGTCGCCCGCGGTATTCCGCTACCAGCTGATCCAGCGGGCGCAACAGGCCAACAAGCGCATCGTCCTGCCGGAGGGCGCCGAGCCGCTGCTGGTGCAGGCGGCGGCGATCTGCCAGGCGCGCGGCATCGCCCGTTGCGTGCTGCTGGCCAAGCCAGAGGCAGTCGAAGCCGTGGCCCGTGCCCAGGGCATCACCCTGCCGGCGGACCTGGAGATACTCGACCCCGAGCTGATTCGCGGGCGCTATGTCGAGCCGATGGTCAACCTGCGCAAGAGCAGGAACCTCAATGCGCCCATGGCTGAACAGCAGCTGGAAGACCCGGTGGTGGTCGGCACCATGATGCTGGCCCTGGATGAGGTCGATGGCCTGGTCTCGGGGCTGGTGCACTCCACCGCCAACACCATTCGCCCTGCCTTGCAGCTGATCAAGACCGCACCCGGCGCCAGCCTGGTGTCGTCGGTGTTCTTCATGCTGTTCCCCGAGCAGGTGCTGGTGTACGGCGACTGCGTGATGAACCCGCACCCCAGCGCCAGCGAACTGGCCGAGATCGCCCGGCAGAGCGCCGAATCGGCACAGGCCTTCGGTATCGCACCGCGGGTAGCGATGATCAGCTACTCCAGTGATTCGGCCAGTGACGAGGAAGTGGAGAAAGTGCGCGAAGCCACGCGCCTGGCACAGGCGGCGGAGCAAGGGCTGCTGATCGACGGGCCGCTGCAGTACGACGCCGCCGCCAATCCGCAAGTCGCTCGCCAGCTGGCCCCTCACAGCCAGGTGGCTGGGCGGGCGACGGTGTTCGTGTTCCCTGACCTGAACACCGGCAATACCACCCACAAGGCGGTGCAGCGCAGCACTGACGGGGTCAGCCTGGGGCCGATGCTGCAGGGGTTGCGCAAGCCGGTGAACGACTTGCCACGCGGGGCGCAGGTGGACGATATCGTGCATACCATCGCCCTGACGGCGATTCAGGCCAGCAGCATCCGCTGAAACGCAAAAGGGCAGACCGTCACCGGCCTGCCCTTTTTTATTGCGCCGTACCGAACGGCTTATGGGTACTGCTGAACCTGGCCCTGCTGCTGGTCATACTGCTGACCCGGAATAGGCTTCAGGTTGACCTCCACACGGCGGTTCTGTGCACGGCCATTGGCGTCGGCGTTGCTGGCAATCGGCTGGTCCGGGCCCATGCCACGTACCGTTACGCGCGACGCATCCACGCCTTGCGAGGTCAGGTAGGTGCTGACTGCCTGGGCGCGGCGCTGCGACAGGTCCATGTTGTGCTGGCGGCTGCCGGTGCTGTCGGTGAAGCCCACCACTTCGATGGTGTTCTGATTGAACGACTTGAACGAGTTGGCCAGGTTGTTCAGCGGGTTGTAGAAGCTCGGCGAAATGTTGGCCGAGTCGGTAGCGAAGGTGATGTTGCCCGGCATGATCAGCTTGATCTGGTCACCCTGGCGCTGAACCTCAACGCCCGTGTTGGCCATCTTCGCGCGCAGTTCGGCTTCCTGTTTGTCGGCGTAGTAGCCGTAACCGGCAGCGGCGGCACCGACTGCGGCGGCGCCGATCAGCGCACCCTTGCCGCGGTTGTTGTGGTCGATGGCGGCACCGGCAATGGCACCGGCCAGCGCGCCCAGGCCGCCATACTTGGCGGTCTTGCTCATCCCCGTGGACTCGCCCTGAGCCTGGCCTTGGCTGTCATAAGGATTCTGCCCGGCGCAGCCGGTCATCAGGGCTGCAGCGGTTGCGACGATAATCAGACGACGCATGGTGAACATGGACAAGCTCCTACAAAAATTCGTGTGTGCGGCGGATCGCAGAGGGATCTGTGCCAGGCTTGGATCGCCAGCATACGGAAAAATTCCATGAAAGGCTTTTCATCCAGGCTCAAGCCCGTACGAACGGGTTCTCGCGCATCTCGTCGCCCAGGCGGGTGTCCGGCCCGTGGCCTGTGACCACAATGGCATCTTCATCCAGGCGATACAGCCGTTCCTGGATCGAACGCACGATGGCGCGCTGGTCGCCGCCCCACAGGTCGGTTCTGCCGATGCCACGGCGGAACAGGGTGTCACCGGCGATCAGCAGCTTGGCGTCGGCGAACCAGAAACTCATCGAACCTGGGGTGTGGCCAGGCGTATGCAGGGCCACACCGCAACCGCAGGCGAGTTCTTCATCATCATCGAGCCAACGGTCTGGCGACGGCACCGGGGTGTAGGGCACGCCAAACATCTGGCATTGCATTTCCAGGTTGTCCCACAGCGGCTGGTCCTGCTTGTGCAGGTGCAAGGTGGCGCCGGTGAGTTCCTTGAGCTTGCCCGAAGCGAGGAAATGGTCGAAGTGCGCGTGGGTGTGGATGATGCTCACCAGGGTCAGGCCATGGGCCTGCAGGCGGGCGAGGATCTTGTCCGGGTCCCCCCCCGGGTCGACGACGATCGCCTTCTTGCTGACCGGGTCGCCGATCAGGGTGCAGTTGCACTGCAAGGGGCCTACAGGAAAGGTTTCGCGGATCAGCGTGGTGGGGGCAGTGTTCATGGGGGCTCCTGACTACTGTCGGGATGGTAGCGTGGTCTGGGGTGCATGTCTTGGAAGTTGCAGCGCCTGTGAGACCGAGCGCCGCCCGCGCGGCGCATCGCGGATAAATCCGCTCCTACAGTTTGTTGCAACGTGGCCATGCCTGTGAGGCCATGATTGTCAGCTGGATGCACGGCTCAAGTCATGCGCCAAGGCTGGCAACCATGGCGTAACAGGTTCGGCACATTGCAACAACTGTAGGAGCGGATTTATCCGCGATGCGCCGCGCGGGCGGCGCTCGATCTCACAGGCGCTGAAGATGTTGTGCCGAACACATGGCGCCCCTGACGCTACGGCAAATACAACCTGAACAACCCGCCCCCAAGCACCCCGCCATTGGCAATGTCGATCCGCCCGCGCACGCCGTTACGCTCATGCAGCGCCGCAATCCGCGCCGCGAAATACAGCCCCAGCCCGGTGCTGCCGCTCTGCGAGTCGATCCCCTGCACATAATCCTGCTGACGCTCGAGCATTCGCGCCGGGTAGCCCGGGCCGTCGTCGTTGACGCTGATGACCAGTTGCTCGCTTTCCTCGCCAATGCTGATCAACAGTGTATGGCCGGCATAGCGGGTGGCGTTGGTGATCACGTTGGCGATCACCGAAGCCACCAGTTCGCGGTCGAAGAAACCCAGCGGGTTGTCGGTTTCGACACGCCAGGTGGCGAGGATGTCGTTGTGCTGCAGCACTTCCTGGTGGGCGGCCAGCTGGGCCTCGATGAAATCATCCAGCTCATGGTAATCCGGGCATACCGGCAGCTGGTTCACCCCCAGTTTGTAAAGCCCCAGCAACTGCACCAGCATGCCGTTGAGGTGACGGAACTCATGCTCGATCACGCCCTGCTCGGTACCGCTGCGCCATTCTTCAGGCAACCGCGCCATCCACTGGTCATGGGACTGGATCAGCGCCGACAGCGAGTTTTTCAGGTCATGCACGGTGGAGGCGATCACCGTGGAGAAATCCAGCCCCTGGTTATCCTGGCTCATGCACCGAAGACCTTGATGTGCAGTTTGCGGTAGCGGTCGTAGCGACTGTCACTGGTCGGGATGCCGGCCACCCGGGTCAGGCAATCGCGGCATTCCTGCTGGATCGCCGGCGGTGTCACCTCGCCACCGATGCGCAGCAGGGCCTGCGCAGTGTTGAGCGCAATACTGATGTTCTTCGGCTGCAGCGAAAGCGCTTTGCGGAACATCTGCAAGGCTTCGTTGAGTTGCCCGGCCTGGTAGCTGCGCACGCCCTGGCGGTTGAGGTCGACCGCTTCGGTGACCGCACCCAGTACGGCCGGGTCGTCGGTCAGCTTGGCCACGCTTTGCATGACCTTGGGATCGTCGCCGTAGGTTTCCACGCAGCCTTTGAGGATGCTGCCGCCGGCTGCTTCCTGGCCGAGTGCCTGCAGTTGCCGGGCCACGGTCAAGGCCGCCTCGACCGAGAAGAACTGGTCCATCTTCTCCAGCCGCTGCATGGCTTGTTCGGTGAGCTTGGCCGCTGTCTCAGGGTCGCCCGCCTGCTGCAGGCTGGCGGCCTTCATCAGCCGGGCACGCACTTGCAAGCCCTGGTCTTCGAGGTTGTCCTTGGCCACTTCACTGAGCACAGTGTTGATCTCGACCCGGGCACGCGCATCCAGGCCAAAGCCGGCGTTCTTGCTCATCAGCGCCTGGACCAGCCCAAGGTTGCTTTCGGCATCCTTGTAGCGCGAACTCTGGCCCTGATTCACCGCATGACGGAACGCCTTGGAGGCGCTTTCGAAATCTTCGTTATCCAACGCCAACTTGCCCAGTGCAGCCTGCCGGCGCACCGCCAGGGGCGACAGGCGGACAGCTTCCTCGAGCATGCTCTGGGCGCGCTTGGTTTCGCCTTGGGCGACCAGCACTTCGGCCATGCCATCGTACAGCCCGGGCATGATCGGGAAGGCCTTGAGCGCCTGTTCGTAGACGCCCTGGGCCTGGGCATTTTGCCCACGCTTGTGCATCAGGCTGCCGAGTGCCGCATACACCCACGGTTGCGGGCGGCTGGCGAGGATGCTCTTGAGAAACTTCTCCAGCTCATCGAAGCGGTTGAGGTCACGCAACGCGTCAGCGCGATAGCGCAGGCACAACGGGGCAAAACGCGGGTCCTTCTTGCACAGCTCGGCACACGCCGCCAGCACTTCGGCCGGGCGACCACGGTCGAGGGCTTGCAGAATCGGCTTGAGCAGCGTCTTGCGCTGGGTCAGCTTGTCCAGGCGCTGGGCCAGGCCTACACGGTTGAACGGCTTGGTCAGGTAGGCATCAGGCTCGTGCTCCAGGGCACTGAGCACGATGGCCTGGCTGCTCTCGGCCGTGACCATGATGAACACGCATTCATGGCTGATCAGCTTGTCGAGGATCAGGTCCTCGAGGACCTGCTGGCCGTTCTTCTTGCCGTCACCGAGGTGGAAGTCCTGGAGGATATAGTCGTAGCGCTTCTGCCCGCACATGCGCAGCGCCTGCTCGCCGCTGTCAGCGGTATCCACATCGCGCACGCCCAGTTCGCGCAGCATGGAACGGGTCGACGTGCGAAAGTCAGTGAAGTCGTCGACGATCAGAAAGCTCTTTTGCCCGTACTGCAGCATCAACACGACCTGTATTGGGAAGATGGGTGAATGGCGCGAAGCGATGCATACCGCCGAAACCTGTATCGGCAGCCAGCCAGGAAAGATGAGGGTGGAGAACGCAGCGGACGCACGCCATCGCCAGATAATGGCCTAGCGCCAGCATTTTACCGTTGCGGCCAGCTTCAGGCCAGCAAGCCCAACGCTTTGGCCCGCGCCACGGCTTGGGTACGACGCTCGACACCCAGCTTGCTGTTGATATGACTGGCGTGGGTCTTGACGGTATGCAGGGAAATGAACAGCCGCTCACTGATCTGCTGGTTGGAACAACCTTGGGCGATCAGTTCGAGCACCGCCAGCTCGCGACCACTCAAGGCCTCTGCGGCGTTGGCTGTAAGCACCGCAGGTTCGGGCAGGCGCCCCAGCAATTCGGCCTGGGCCTGGCAGGCTGGCTGTGCAAGGAGTTGCTCGCGCAGCCAGCCAGGATGCAATTCGAGCAGCCGCTGGAAGGGCTGCACCACCCCACCCCGAGCGGCGCTCAACGCCATGGGCAGCAGCCGCGCTGCCTGTGCTTCACGCCCCTCGCTCAGCAACAGGTCGATCCACTGGCAAAGGGCATGCAGGGTGAGCATCATCCCGCCACTGGCCTGACCGCGTTCGGCAAGGGCGCACAGCCGCGCCACCGCATCTTCGCTGCGCTGCTGCACTCGCTCGAGCAAAGCCTGCTGCAGTTCGATATGCAGCGGCAGCAAGGGGTGGAACTCAGGCGCTGCCGCAGGGTGCTCGCCGCCATAGGTCTGCCCCAGGCGTAGCAACCACGACTCGGCCAAATCGATACGCCCCTGCGCGAGCCACAGTTCGCACTTCACCAGGGTGATCATCGCCAGGTAGAAAATCGGCGGCACATCCCAGATGTGCATCAGCCGCTCCGCCTCGGCCAGTTCGGCGAAGGCCTCGGCATACTGGCCCTCACGGCCATCCAGCGAGGCGATCACGCAATGGCCGATCAGCACGCTGATGTCACGGCAGGCACGCGCCTCGCCAAGCCCTGCACGCAAGCGCGCGCGCCCTTGCGTGGGATGCAGGCGCGCCACCAGCAGATAACCCTCGTACAAGGTCAGCCGCGCCCGCACTGCGTACAACCGCTGTGCCGACAGCCCCTGCAGGCGCTGCAAACCCTGGCGCACCTCATCGAGCGCGCGCAACACCTCGCCGCGGGCATGCAGCACCCGGGCCCGATCGTAATGCGCCAGCGCCTCGAACAACGGGTTACCCACCCGCTGCGCCAGCTCCAGCGCTTCGCGGTTCCAGCCGCGCGCACGCCAGAAGTCGCCATCGGCAATGGCCAGGTTGGACAGCGTCGACAGGCATACCAGGCGTTGCCCATAGCGCTTGCACGGCAGGCTCTGCAGCGCCTCGCCGCAATAGGCCAAGGTCCCATCGCGGTCACCCCGACCACGGGCGATGACTCCGCTCAGCGCCAGCCACTGCGCCAGCATCGACTTCTGTGCAGTGGCCGAAGGCGCGGGCAGGAAGCGGCTGAGGTAACTTGCCAGCTCTTGCGCGGCATCGAGCTGGCAGGCCAGGCCAAGCGCCCAACTGTACAGCACGATCAACCGCGGCGTGCTGATCAGCAGGCTGTCGGGGAGGTCCATCTTCCAGCGCAACAGCATGCCCACATTCTGCTCGGCCAGCAGTTGCTCTTCGGACAGGCTCTGCACCAGGTCAGCCGCAACGTCGAGGTGGCCGGCGCGTAACGCCTGTTCCACCGCCTCGTCGAGCAACCCCTGGGCCTGGAACCAGCGGCAGGCGCGCAGGTGCAGGCGCGCCTGCGGTTCGCTGGACTGACGACTGCGCAGCAAGTCAGAGAATAGGTGATGGTACCGATACCAATGGCCATGCTCGTCCAGCGGCACCAGGAATACCTGGTGCGCCTGCAGATAACGCAGTATCGCGTCGCTGTCGTGGCGCTCACGCAGCGCATCGCACAGCGCCGCGCAGAAGCGCTCCTGGCAGGCCGTGTCGAACAGGAACGCCTGCACGTCCGCCGGCAGCATCTCGATGACTTCTTCCAGCAGGTAGTCACGAATCAACCCTTCACCACCATGCAAGGCCTGGGGCAAGGCATGCTCGTCACCCGCCTCGCTGGCTGCCAACTGCCAGAAGCGCAGCCCCGCCACCCAGCCATCGCTGCGCTGAATCAGGTTATCCAGCGCCTGACCGCGCAGCCCGGTGGGTTGGCGGCCAATCACCGCCAGTGATTCATCCGGCGTCAGGCGCAGATCCTGCTCGCCAAGCTCGACCAGTTGCCGTGACAGGCGCAGCCGCGCCAGGTGCCAGTCCGGGCGCTGGCGGCTGGTCACCAGCAGTACCAGGCCAGCAGGCAAGTGATTGAGGAAGAACTGCAGGCAGCGATCGAGAACCGGCCCCTGGGCCAGGTGGTAGTCGTCCAGCACCAGCAGCAAAGGCGTATCGGCCTGGAGGTAGAGCGCCAACTCGTCCAGCAGGCTGTCGATCCACTCTTCGAAGGCAAAGGGTTGGTGGCGCTGACGCATCTTCAGCAGGCCCATGGCCTGCCCGCCCAGTGCCGGACAGTACTGCTGCAAGCCTTCAAGCAGGCGCTCGAGGAAACGGCCGGGGTCGGCATCCCGTTGGCTGAGGCCGAGCCAGAGGCTGCGCCAATGGCTGGGCAGCGACTCGCAGAATTCGATGGCCAGGGAGCTTTTGCCAAAGCCTGCGGGGGCGTTGACCAGTAACAAGCGCCCACCAAGGCCGCCCTGCAAGCGCTGGCACAGACGTGCACGCGGCACGTGGCCGTCCGGCTGCGGCGGCCGGAAGAAACGCCCGTCCAGCAGGCCCAGGGCCTGACTGGCGAATCCATGCGTACGGGACAGATCTGTCATGGCCGGCTCGTTCTGGTGGGAAAACTACGGCGGTACGGATGTTTGCGAGACTAGCGGGTAATACAACGCATTTGAAGATGATGGGCGCCATTTACCTGAAAAGACTGCGACAAAAAGCAACATGGCTGACAGACAGCGGCTGGGACGGGGCTTTGGCGGGGTATTCACTGGTTTTATCGGCCACACAGAAACGCCCCGGCAAGCCGGGGCGTTCTGGGGGATCACACGGCGTTGCGGTTTCAGCTCAACGAATACCCGACTGGCGCAGGGCCGCTGGCTGGAAATCGGCTTTGCTGGCGGTGAAGCCGAAGTCGTAGGCTTTCTTCTCTTCGTTTTTCATGCCCAGCGCCAGATAGCGGCCCGATTGCAGGTCGTAGATGGCTTCCAGGGTGTACCACGGTACCTGGTTGTTGTAGTACGGCTGGGCATGCGCCTCGGAGATGCGCCACAACTGACCGCGACCGTCGTATTGGTCGATCACCGCTGCTTGCCAGGTATCCTCGTCGATATAGAAGTCACGCTTGGCGTAGATGTGCCGCTGGCCAGGCTTGAGCGTCGCGACCACATGCCAGACCCGGCGCAGCTCGTAGCGGGTCAGGTCCTGGTTGATGTGCCCGGCCTTGAGGATATCGGCGTACTTGAGCTTGGGGTCATCCAGCTTGAAGGCGTTGGAGGCGATGTACATCTCCTTCTTGCCTTCGAGCTTCCAGTCGTAGCGGTCCGGCGCGCCGTTGTACATGTCCAGGTTGTCCGAGGTACGCAGGCCGTCTGCTGCGGTACCCGGGCCGTCGTAAGACACCTGCGGCGCCTGGCGCACCCGGCGCTGGCCGGCGTTGTAGATCCAGGCCTTGCGCGGCTCCTTGACTTGGTCGAGGGTCTCGTGCACCAGCAGCACGGTGCCGGCCAGGCGCGCCGGAGCCGTTACCTCCTGCTTGAAGTAGAACAGGATGTTGCCTGGGTTGTTCGGGTCGTAGTCCTTCATCTTGTCGCGGAAGACGAACTGATCGGCGAAATACACCAGGCTGTAGGAACCGTTCTGCTGCGGGGTTGCCTGGGTCACCAGGCGGCTGACGCTGCCGCCGCGGTAGCGGGTGATATGGTTCCAGATCACTTCCAGGCCGCTTTTCGGGATCGGGAAGGGCACGGCGGTCTGGAAGTTGTTCAGGCCGTTGCCGCCTTCGACCAGCGTGGTCGCGGTGGCGTTCTTCTTGATGGCGGCGAAGACATCGTCAGGTACCGTGGCGCCACGGTGGGTCTTGAACACCGGAATCTTGAAGGTATCCGGGTAGCGCTTGAGCATCGCCAACTGGCCCGGCGAAAGCTTGTCCTTGTACTGCTCGGCATTCTGCGCGGTGATGGTGAACAGCGGTTTGTCGCTGCCGTACGGGTCAGACAGGAAACCCTTGCCATCGACGCTGCCTGCGGTCTTCGACAGCGGTTCCCATGGGCCGATCGAACCATCGGCGTTACCGGCTTTTTCCGCGCCCATCGGGGTCAGGGTGCTACCCAGCTTTGCCGCTTCATCGGCGGATACCGCAGCCATGACGCTGGTCGCCAGCAGGGACAGGCCCAATACACCGGCTTGCAACAGACTTCTGGTCTTGTTCATCTCGTGTCGTCCTGGATCAGTATTCTTAGAAGTTCACGCCGAGGCTGAGGGCGACGAAGTCGCGATCATCCACGGTGCTGTACTTGCCGTCGAAGAAGGAGGTGTACGACAGGCTGGCGGTATAGGTCTGCTGATACTCCGCGTCCAGGCCCAGGCTGATCGCCTTGCGCCCTTCCTCGAAGTTGCCGCCAGGGCCTGGCGAATAACCATCGACGTCATGCGACCAGGCCACGCTCGGGCGCAGGTTCACCCCGGCAAACACGTTGTTGTAGTCCCAGATCGCACGTACGCGGTAACCCCAGGAATCGGCGGTGGTGTAGCCGTCGTTTTCGCAATAGCGCGATACGTTGTTGGCATTGGAAGTGCCCAGGGTGCTTGTATTGAGCGCCTCACACTGGCCACTGGGCAGCGGGCCCGGGCCAAAGACCGGGTCACGCCCGTAACGCGCCTTGGAAGTGCTTTCCAGCCCACCGACGTGGGTCCAGCCGACTTCGCCGACCATGGTCAGCCGCTCCGCCCCCATCACCTGGTCGAAGAAGTGGGTGAACGTGGTCTGCAGCTGGGTGATTTCCTTGCGGCGGTAGCCCGGCTGATCGGCACCTGGAGTGCCTTTGAGCACGGATACGTTGGGGTTGAGCGGGGTCAGGCCCGAGTAGAGGATATCGGTGGTATTGAGCTGCACCGGCGCATTTGGCCGATAGCTGATTTCCCCGCTCCAGGCGGTGCCGGTGGGCAACGTGGTCGAGAAGCTCAGGCCATACAGGCGGATATCTTCCGGATATTCCACGTAGTAGCTGGAATTGCCTGCAACCTGCAGCGGCATCAGGCTCGGCAGCAGGTTGGCCAAGGCACCGGCCGGCACCCCCGCCCTGACCAACGCGCCGGCCAGGCCGGTGGTGCTGTAGAACTGAGCATCTGCACCGCGGCCACTGAAGATGGGCGCACGGCTGTGATAGTTCATGAAGTAGCCACCGAACTCGGTGTTGAGCGGCTCGAACATGTAGCGCATGGCCAAACCGAATTGCCCGCTGTCGCGCGCATCGCGATCCGCGCCGCGACGCACGATCACCCCTTCGTCAGGGTTGCCGTAGGTCACGCCCCGGGCAGCCAGGGTGTTGGTTACCGGGGTTGCCAGCGGCCCGAGGCGGCTGGCCAGCGAGTTCTTCGTGGCGAGCACCGCCAGGTTGTTGTTGCAACCATCGGCGATCACGTCCGGCTGGGAGAAGAATGTGCCGCAGTTGTCGACAACTGTCTGGTCCCACTCGATCTGGTAAAAGCCTTCGGCCGACAGGTTGTCGGTGAGGCTTTGCGACACGTAGAACATGTTGACCGGAATCAGGCCTTCCTTGATCTCGGCCCCCGGGCGACGAAACGCTGAAACGTCGATCGGGTTGATCGCGTTGATGCCACCGCCGATGAAGGTACTCTCACCCCAGCTCACCACCTGCTTGCCTAAACGTACCGAGCCTGGCTGATCGCCGATCGAGTAGTTGTGGTAGACGAAGGCATCGAGCAGCTCCGAACCTGCCGACTTGGCGCCTTCCTTGCGGTTCGAGTCACTGATGTCCTTGAATTCGCGGTTTTCGTCTTTCAGCTCGAAGTCGTACCAGTACTTGCCGCGCACGAACACGCCAGTGTCGCCGTACTTGAGTTCGAGGTCATGGATGCCTTTGAAGATCTTCGAGAAGGTTTCGCCCTTCTTGAAGTTCAGGTGGCCGTCGTCAGAGGTCTGCGACAGGCCCTTGCCACCGTTGTTGACCCCGATCAGGTTCTTGTTGGGGTTGGCGGTGGACCAGCTGGCGCCGACGGAGAGCGACGAGTCGAACTGGCCTTCGATTTCACCAATGTTGAAACTGACAGCGAAAGCAGGACTTGCGAGCGTGGAAGCAAGGCTGACGGCCAAGGGCAACCTGGCCCGGCGCCAGAACGGATTTGCAGATTTCATCGACGCTACTCCATGTACTTTATTGTTATGGCAGTGAGTCCTTTCAGAAACGGCCCGAGCGACCGGTAAGCAGGTTTGCCCTGCAGCGGCACGTCTTGCGCGTGCCGCCCTCCCCCATTCCTGAAAATCCCCTGGCCCCGACTATAGCCAGCAGCCTCAGGTGCTTGATCCCTCTAAAGTGTGATTTGCGCACCTGCTGCCAAATCGCCCCGGCGTTTCCCGGGCAGCGCATCGGCCGAGCTGAAGCATGGCCGAAATTTTACGTTTGGCAAGGGCTCAGCCTCTCTAGCATGCGGGTCGCGCACCGTGATACGCGACCCGGAGCGGGCTTACAAGGTAGACAGGAACGCACTGTTACTGGCCTGCCACTGGACGATGTCCTGGCGGATACGCTTCTTGTCGAGCTTGCCGACACTGGTCTTGGGAATTTCAGTAACAACAGCGATCTGGCTGGGAATCGCCCACTTGTTGATGTGGCCTTCCTCGACGAAAGGCTTCAGATGTTCCTTCAGGGTTTTGGCGTCGATCGCCTTGTCCTCACGCACCACCAGCAGGGCAAACGGGCGTTCGCCCCATTGCGGGTCGGCTACCCCTACCACCGCCACTTCACGCACGGCCGGATGACGGCTGATCAAGTCCTCCAGGTCGAGCGAAGAGATCCATTCGCCGCCGGTCTTGATCACATCCTTGATGCGGTCGCGGATGTCGATGTAGCCCATGCCGTCGAGGGTGGCGACGTCACCGGTGTGCAGCCAGCCGCCCTGCCACAGCTCCTCGCTCTTTTCCGGTTCCTTGAAATAGCCCATGGTCAGCCACGGCGCACGCAGCACCAGTTCGCCCTGGGTCTCACCATCGGCCGGCAGGAAATTGCCTTCGCCATCGACAATCGCCGCTTCCACCAACGGCACCGGTACACCGGCCTTGACGCGGTAGGTAACGCGTTCATCCTCGCTGCCGGCCTGCAACTCGTCATTCAGGTGCGCGGCAGAAATCAGCGGGCAGGTTTCGGACATGCCGTAGGCGGCAGTCAGCTGGATGCCACGGGCCAGCGCGGCCTTGTACAGCGAACTGTTCAGTGCGCTGCCGCCGATGATGATCTTCCAGCCGCCGAAATCCTGGTCCTGAGCGTTCGGGCAGTTGAGCAGCATCTGCAGGATGGTCGGCACACAGTGCGAGAAGGTGACCTTTTCTTCGCGCCACAGCTTGACCAGCATGTCCGGCTCATAACGGCCCGGGTAGACCTGCTTCATGCCGAGCATGGTGGCCGCGTAGGGGATGCCCCAGGCATGCACGTGGAACATCGGCGTGATGGGCATGTACACGTCATTGCTGCCAAGCAGGCGCACGCTGTCGATACTGCCGGTCACCGCCGCTTCGGCCAGGGTATGCAGCACCAGCTGGCGGTGCGTGAAGTAGACGCCCTTGGGGTTGCCCGTGGTGCCGGTGGTGTAGAAGGTGGTGGCCACCGAGTTCTCGTCGAAATCCGGGAAGTCGTAACGCGGGCTGGCGGCCGCGAGCAGTTGCTCGTATTCACCGACGAGGTTCGGCAAGTCGGCGGTCTTGTCCGGGCCATCGGTGATCAGCACGGTCTTGTCGACCGTGGCCAGTTGCCCGGCGATGGCCTGATAAAGGCCGACGAAGTCGCTGTTGACCAGCACGAAACGGTCTTCAGCGTGGTTCATGGTGTAGAGGATCTGCTCGGGCGAAAGGCGCACGTTGATGGTGTGCACCACTGCGCCGATCATCGGGATGGCGAACATGCATTCCAGGTAACGGTGGCTGTCCCAGTCCATCACCGCCACGGTGTCACCGGCCTTGACCCCGGCGTCGGTCAGCACATTGGCGAGGCGGGCGATGCGTTCGTTGAGCTGCGGATAAGTCAGGCGCAGCTGGTCGCGATAGACGATCTCGCGGGTCTTCTCGTAGCGGCTGCCGGACATCAGCAGGCGCTTGATCAACAGAGGGAAGCTATAGGCGCCCTCGGCGGGCTTGATGATGCGGGTCTGCAACATGGTGATCCCTTTTCTGAAAAGCATGCCGAACAAGTCTGGATCTACTGTAGTTGCTCAATGTGACGGTCAAATCAGCCGAAGGAATGATTTGGCGGCGCCAGGTATGAGTGGCATTGTGCGCAGTGACGGACCAACCCCTGCCCTGCCACCGGAGCTCCTGTGATGCCCAGCTTGCGCCGCGCCGTGTTTCTCGATCACCAATCCCTGGACCTTGGCGACCTCGACCTGTCGCCGTTGCAGCAACAGTTCGACGAATTCGAACTGTTCGCCGCCACCCGCCCGGAGCAGGTCGTCGAACGCCTGCAGGGCGCTGTCGCGGTGGTCAGCAACAAGGTCATGCTCGATGCCGCCACGCTGGCCGCCAACCCGCAGCTGAAGCTGATCCTGGTAGCCGCGACCGGCACCAACAATGTCGACCTCGCAGCTGCCCGCGCCCAGGGCATCACCGTCTGCAACTGCCAGGGCTATGGCACCCCCTCGGTAGCCCAGCACACCATCGCCCTGCTGCTGGCCCTGGCCACACGCCTGTGCGACTACAACCAGGCGGTGGCCGACGGCGAGTGGGCCAAGGCCAGCCAGTTCTGCCTGCTGGATTTCCCGATCATCGAACTGGAAGGCAAGACCCTCGGCCTGCTAGGCCATGGCGAACTGGGCGGCGCGGTGGCACGACTCGCCGAAGCCTTCGGCATGCGCGTGCTGAGCGGGCACATCCCTGGCCGCCCGGCCCGTGACGATCGCCTGGCGCTGGATGAACTGCTGCCACAGGTCGACGCGCTGACCCTGCACTGCCCGCTGAACGAGCACACCCGGCACATGATCGGTGCCCACGAACTGGCGCTGCTGAAAAAGGGCGCTCTGGTGGTCAACACCGCCCGCGGTGGCCTGATCGACGAGCAGGCCTTGGCCGACGCATTGCGCAGCGGCCACCTCGGCGGCGCGGCCACCGATGTGCTGAGCGTCGAGCCGCCGGTCAATGGCAACCCGCTGCTGGAGAAGGGCATCCCACGCTTGCTGATCACTCCGCACAGCGCCTGGGGCGCGGTGGAGTCGCGCCAGCGCATCGTCGGCCAGCTCAGCGAAAACGCCAGGGCCTATTTCGAAGGCCAGCCACGCCGCGTGGTCAGCTGAGCTCCAGCTCAGTCCCGCGCCCGGCTCTGTTACACTGCGCCACTTTTTCAGGAGGCGTCGTCCATGGACCCGCGCAGTGAAGTATTGCTCCGCCAGGCAGAGCTGTTCCAGGGCCCGCTGCTGCTCGCCGGCGCCCCCGCCGACGGCCTGCTCGGGCAGCTGCCCCAAGCCCTTGGCTGGACCTGGCATGCCGGCGACCAGGCCATGCTCGACAGCCGCTTCGCGGGGCGCAGCCACTACGGCGTCGATGTGCCGTCGGCAGCCTTCGAGACGGCGGTACTGTTCCTGCCCAAGTCCCGCGAGCTGGCGGCCTACCTGCTCAATGCCCTGGCTGCGCGCCTGGCAGGCGGTGAGCTGTACCTGGTAGGTGAAAAACGCGGTGGCATCGAAGGCGCGGCCAAACAACTGCAGGCGTTCGGCAAGCCGCGCAAGCTGGACAGCGCGCGGCATTGCCAACTGTGGCAGGTGACCGTGGAACACGCGCCGCGTGCCAAACCGCTGGAGAGCCTGGCCGAGCGCTTCACCCTCGATCTCGAAGACGGCCCACTGCAGGTGGTGAGCCTGCCGGGGGTATTCAGCCACGGCCGCCTGGACCGCGGCACTGCCCTGCTACTCAAATATCTGGACAATCTTCCTGTCGGCCATGTGCTCGATTTTGGCTGCGGCGCTGGCGTGCTGGGTGCCACGGTCAAACGGCGTTATCCACAAAGCCGGGTCACACTGCTGGATGTGGATGCCTTCGCCGTGGCAGCCAGCCGCCTGACCCTGGCGGCCAACGGCCTCGAGGGCGAAGTCATCAGCGGCGATGGCATCGATGCCGCACCTGCCGACCTGAGCCTGATCCTGAGCAACCCACCGTTCCATACCGGGGTGCACACGAACTACCAGGCATCGGAAAATTTGCTGAAAAAATCTGGCGAACATCTGAGAAAAGGTGGCGAAATGCGCCTCGTAGCAAATAGCTTCCTGCGCTATCAGCCGCTCATCGAAGGTGCCTTGGGCAATTGCCAGACCTGCGCCGAAGCCGATGGCTTCCGCATCTATCGGGCAACACGCGGTTAAAAACAGGGCTTGCCGAAACGGTTTCGGCTAGGCAGAATCCGCACCGTCCTAGGGGAGTAGTCTCCCGCGAGCGCCCTGCTCGCCCGGTACGCGTCAACATACTTGGCCCACAGGCCATGGCGCGTGCGACCCAGCGGCCTGCACAGACAGGTCCTCGGTTTGACAAGACCTATGACACGCACACCTTACCCGGGGCGGGGAGGCTGTACGTGTCATAGCCGTGTCGACCCGCCCCCGTAGGAAACCTGATGCTGGAATCTCTGCTGGTCCCCACCGCAATCGTTGCCTTGGCCGAAATTGGCGACAAGACGCAACTGCTCGCGCTCATCCTCGCCGCCCGCTTCCGCAAGCCTTGGCCGATCATCGCCGGCATCATCGCGGCTACCTTGGCCAACCATGCCGCGGCCGGCGCCGTGGGCGCCTGGGTCGGTAGCTTCTTCAGCGAGTCGGTACTGCACTGGGTGCTTGCCGCGAGCTTCACCGCCACGGCGCTGTGGACCCTGGTGCCGGACAAGATGGACGATGACGAGAATCCGGCCCGCCGCTTCGGCCCGTTCCTGACCACACTGATCGCGTTCTTCCTGGCCGAAATCGGTGACAAGACCCAAGTGGCCACGGTGATGCTGGCTGCGCAGTATCCGCACCTGATCCTGGTCATCGTCGGGACGACCTTGGGCATGCTGATCGCCAACGTGCCGGTGGTGCTGGCGGGTAATTTCGCTGCGGAGAAACTGCCGCTGACGCTGATTCGTCGCCTGGCGGCTACCGCGTTCTTCGTGCTGGCCATCGTTGCCGTGTACTCGGCGATGAAGACCAGTGGCTGGGTGGGCTGAGCTGAAAAACAGGGGCCGCTGTGCGGCCCCTGGTGGTTTTACTTCTTCGCGGCCTCGTACAACGGCATCACTTTTGGAATCGCCGCCTGCAACGAGGCGATCCGGCTGCTCGAAGCCGGGTGCGTACTCATGAACTCAGGCGGCGCCCCTTCCGAGGCCTTGCTCATCTTGTTCCACAAGGTGATCGCGGCATTCGGGTCGTAACCGGCACGCGCCGACAACTCCAGGCCGATCAGGTCGGCCTCGTTCTCGTTGGCGCGGCTGTTCGGCAGGGTCATGGAATAGTTCACCACGGCGTCGGCCAACGCCATGCTGTCCTGGCCAAGGCCAAGCAAGGCGCCCGCACCCTGGCGCGCCATCTGCACGCCGTAGGCCTTGGACATCGCTTCGCGGCTATGCTCGCGCAAGGCATGGGCGATTTCGTGGCCGACCACTGCGGCGATTTCCGCATCGGTGAGCTTGAGCTGATCGATCAGCCCGGTGTAGACGATGATCTTGCCGCCCGGCCCGCAGTTGGCATTGAGCTCGTCACTCTTGATCACGTTGACTTCCCAGTTCCATTGCGCCGCATCCGGGCGGAACTTGGGCGCCTGGGCAATCAGTCGGCTGGCGATGGCCTGCACACGCTTGGCATCGTTGCTGGACTTGTCCAGCACGCCCTTGCTCGACGCCTCGCCGAGGGTCTGCTGGTACGATTGCGCGTACATCTGGTTGACCTCATCGGTCGAAAGCATGCTGAACATGTACTGCTGGCGGTCGACGCCGACAGCACCGCCACTGGTGGTATTCACCGCCTGGCAGCCGGCCAGCAGGATGCCAGCACTCAATAGGCTGACGACAAAAGACTTACGCATGAAAACACTCCCTTTTTACATGCGCCGTATCCTAGGCTGAGTCGCTTGCACCCGCCATAGCCGCAGGGAAGATTTTACCTAAGCGGGTGTCAGGCACTCAGGCGCGTCCAGTTTCGGGTCGTTGACGAAGTTCGCCAGGGCCCGCTCGCGCAGCATTGCCGGTGGGCTGGCGAGCAGCTCGTGCAAGCGTGGCAACGGGGTGTCCGGGTCCAGCCAGGCAGCCTGGCCGGCCTGGTCGAGAATCAGCGGCCGGCGCTGGTTCATTGCGGCCTGGGTCACTACCGCGCAACTCAACCACACCTGGTCCTGTACCGGGTAGGCCTCCCAGACGGCAGCGAAATACAGCGATGCGCCCTCCCCCGGCGTCAGCCAGTAAGGCCGTTTGCGCACCGTACCGCGCCACTCATAGAAACCGTTGGCGGGCATCAGGCAACGGCGCTGGCGAAATGCTTCGCGGAACATCGGCTGCTCGGCCAAGGTCTCGGCCCGGGCGTGAGCGGGGGTGCGCGAGAGGTCGGTGAGCCACGCAGGGGTCAGCCCCCAGCGGGCCTTTGCCAACTGCTGCTGGCCGTCGAGCAGGCGCTGGATCAGCACCGAAGCGCCAGGCGCGATATTCCATTGGGCCGGCTGGCCGGCAGGGAAACCCGGCAGGCTGGCCAGCGCCTGGGGCCAGCGAAACAGGGCGTAACGTCCACACATGGGCGATTTCAGAACCTAGCAGATCAAGGTACCGGGATGACTCTCCGGCTCGTCGCCGGCAAGCGGCTCGGCACCATTGTACGCATCGATCAGTTGCCGTGCGTATTCGGCCTGTTCGTCGGGCACCGCAAGCCCGAGCAGCCCCTGCAATGGCAACTCACCCGCGCCGCCCATCAGGTCGCGACCGGCGAGGTGCGCTTCGATGCCTTCGCTGGCCAGCATGCACACCAGCATTTCAGCTTCCATCAGGTTTTCCGGTTCGTAGATCCGCCGCATCAGTCGTTCTCACCGTAGACGTCCAGCATCCATTCCTCGCCATGAACCTGCAGCACGAAGCGGATAGGCTTGCAGCACACCTGGCAGTCCTCGATGTACTCCTGGTCGCCCCCGGACAGGTCCACTGTCGTTTCGACTTCTTCACCACAATAAGGACAATCGTAGAACGCTTGTTCGAGCATCGCGGCCTCCGGGGTGACTTGTGCGTATAATTGTCGGTCTGTTTACAGGGCTTGAGTGTGCCCGAGCCGTTTTTTCGGGCCCCACCCCTTACCTTATTACCCTAGCCGTTTCCAACAAGAGAGCATGATGGGCGAATTCGATGCCATCCGACCGTACGACGATGCTGAGGTCCCTGCCGTTCTGGCACGCCTGCTCAGCGACCCGGCATTCCTCGATATCCTCACCCACTTCAAATTCCCGCGCGCAGCCGGCGCCCTCGGCTGGCTGCTCAAGCCGCTGATCGCCCGCCGCCTGCGCAAGGAGTTCGCCGGCGTCACCTGCGTGTCGACCCTGCAGGACAAAGTCGAGTACTACGTCGACCAGACCATCGAACGCGCCACCGACGGCGTCACCTACTCCGGCGTCGAACAGCTCAAGTCGGGCACGGCCTATCTGTTCCTGGCCAACCACCGCGACATCGTCATGGACCCGGCCTTCGTCAACTACGCGGTCTACCATGCCGGCCTGCCGACGCCGCGCATCGCCATCGGCGACAACCTGCTGCAAAAGCCGTTCGTCAGCGACATGATGCGCCTGAACAAGAGCTTCATCGTGCACCGCTCGATCAGTGGCCGCCGGGAAAAGCTTGCGGCCTACCAGTTGCTCTCGGCCTATATCAACCATTCGATTCGCAATGACGGCACGTCGATCTGGATCGCCCAGGCCGAAGGCCGCGCCAAGGACGGTGACGACCGGACCGATTCGGCAATCCTCAAGATGTTCCACATGAGTCGCAAGGACGAGCCGTTCGGTGCGGTGATCCAGAGCCTGAACCTGATCCCGGTGTCGATCAGCTACGAATACGACCCCTGCGACCAGGCCAAGGCCCGCGAGCTGTACATCCGCGCCACCACCGGCACGTACAAGAAGGCCCCCGGCGAAGACGACAACAGCATCGCCAAGGGCATCACCGGCTACAAAGGCCGGGTGCACATCAACTTTGCCCCGCCAGTGACCGAGTACTACGAGGACACCAAGCAGCTGGCACAGGAAACCGACCGGCAGATCCTTGGCGGCTACCGCCTGTTCCCGGTGCACTACCTGGCCTATGCGATGTGGAGCGAGAAGGACGAGGCACTGCAGGTGCCGAGCGCCGAGAAGGTGTTCCCGGCAGAAGAGCTGGCCAAGGCCAGGGAAGAATGGCAACGGCGGCTGGACGCCTGCCCCGAGGAGCAGCGGCCTTACCTGGTGTTGCAATATGCGACGCCAGTGCGCAACCAGTATCAGGTCAAGCAGCAGGCGCCTGTGGCCTGACCTGAGCGGGGCCGCCTGGCGGCCCCGGTACGTTCAGATCCAGGTGCTGAACCAGGACAGCAGCAGCGCCATGGCCAGGCAGGAAAAACCCAGGATGTAGTAGTAGCGTGGCACGCGCTGGGCGAACACATCCGCCGGCCCCTCCTCCACCGCCAGACGCTCGCGGGTGATCGCCTCACGCCGCCGTGCACTCTGCAGCAGCAACCCGCCTGGGCAGGTCAGCAAAAGCGCCAGCAGATTGATCAGCTTGGTAGGGTGGGCGGAAAGAAAGCCCCAGAGCACTTGCAACGACATCACGCAACCTCGGTCATAGCCACAGCGAAGCCCGGCATTCTACCGAAGTCCGCCCCGGCCGCCCGTGCTTGGCGACAAAGTGTCACTTGATTTCATCCTGTCACATGCTCGTCATCAGGACAGGCCACGCTA
The DNA here is from genome assembly GCF_021602465.1 of Pseudomonas urethralis. Lineage (NCBI taxonomy): Bacteria > Pseudomonadati > Pseudomonadota > Gammaproteobacteria > Pseudomonadales > Pseudomonadaceae > Pseudomonas > Pseudomonas urethralis. The sequence goes on along the minus strand of NZ_BQIJ01000011.1, from coordinate 117,540 downwards.
TTGGCCTTTTCCCGTACCGGAGCTTGTTGATGCTGCACGCCGAAAACCAGGACCGTCTCTATCTCGTGGCCCAGAGCGATGAGCAGCAGGCATTGATCGATGGTTTTGCCATCAATGTCCAGGACCGCCAGTGGCTGGTCTACTGCGCGCTCGGTGGGCACATGCACGAAAACCTGCCCGAGGTGGATGCAAGTACCGGCGTCAGCTTGCTGGATTTCCACATCGCAGCCGCCTAGGTCTGTCCAGGCAATAAAAAACCCGCTACCTGGCACGCAGGTAGCGGGTTTTTCGTTTGCAGCCTGAGGCTTATTCGCCCAGCACCTGACCGATGGTCGGGTCCTTGAACAGGCGGGTCAGCGCATCGCTCAGCACATCGCCCACCAGCTGGGTGTTGGTGTCCTGGTTCGGCGCCATGCCGAAGCGCTGGTCCAGCGAAGCACCGTAACGGCCGCTGTAGCGGCGGCTGGCATTCTGCACATCGGCACGGAAGGTGGCACCAATGGTGGCTTCGGTCACGTACAGGTTGTCTTTAGGGGACTGATACTTCAGTTCGGCCAGGGTCACGGTCAGCTGTGGTGCGTTATAGGCATTCGGCGTCGGGGTGAAGCCGAGCAGGCGCACGGCGGCTTCGGCCTGGGCCTGCAGCTTGGGCACGACATCATTGCCACTAACGCTGATGGTGCTGGTTTCGGGGTACATGCCGCCCCGGGTGCCCAGGGACTGCGAAGCACGCCCATCGACCACCTTGACCACCACCGGCTGGCCGTGGCCGACCGGTGTGAGCTGAGCCTTGAGCGTGGGTTGCGGGCTGAGTTGTTGCGGGCTGTGGGCACAACCGACCAGGCTGAGGCTGGCTACGGCAATCAAACCGAACAACAGACGTTGCAACATGCGCGTTTCTCCAGAAAATACGGCGAAGGCCCACAGTATACCCAGCCAGGCACAGACCAGTCATCGGTCCGACCCGCTTGTCACAATCGTTTCATCGCCGCGCCCTTATCCTTGCGCCAAGCCCAAACGAACAGGACGTACCGCCATGGCCTCGCTCTGGACACTGCTCTGCCAACGCCCGCGTCACAATGCCTATGCTCGCCTGGACGGCGAAGGCAGATGCCTGGCCTTCAAGCAGTGCAGCCAGGCACCGAGCGGTAGCGGATGGGTACAGATCAGCGAAATCCAGCTCGCCTGGCTGGGCCGCGAATTGCCCGCCGAAGCCCGGGCTTGCGCCCGCGCAAGCCGCCGTTGGCACCAGCGCATCCTCGCAGCCTGACAAACGCTGCAATAAAAACCACGAATTACGACCTTTCTGCCCGCGACATCGTTATAATCTCCCCCCGATTATAAGGACGTCTCCTGATCGGGCCCCGCATCTGTCGATTGACCTCGGCACCTACACCCGCTTCGCCCACAGAGAGCCTTCCACTCAGGTCTTGCATCGGCTGTCGTGCCTGCTTTTCCGGCCCTTCGCACTGCATGAACCTGTGGGTTGCCATCGCGCAGTCCCCTTTTGAGGTTCACGTCTCCAAAAGAGCGTGAAAAAACGGTTTTTCACAACTTCACGAGAGTGTGGCGAGCAAATGAACAGTCTGGCATGTGCAAAAGCGGCAGATGAGTCCCGAACAGCCCTGAACAGGCGGCAGAAGCGCTCATTGCAGATGAGTGTCTGAAGTCGTTCCATAGCGCACGCACGACACCTTGACCATAAGTCGAATTGCCGCACCCGTGGCAGACAGCGTTCAATAACTGAACCCGAAGACTGGTTGGCGGTGTCCGCGGAAGTTGCAAGAACTGCGAAGAGTCGGACATGGCGATCCTGGCAACCCCAGTGGTCCTATGCTGTCAATTAGGTAGCTGTAGATTGTGGAGACGCGTTAAATGGCGCAGAACGAATCGGTTGATGTGGTATTGGTAGGCGCGGGCATCATGAGTGCCACCCTGGCCGTACTGCTCAAGGAGCTTGACCCGACCCTGAAGCTTGAGGTCGTCGAGGCAATGGACTCCGGAGCCGCGGAAAGCTCCAACCCCTGGAACAACGCAGGCACCGGCCACGCCGGCCTGTGCGAGCTGAACTACACGCCTCAGGCTGCCGACGGCAGCATCGACATCAAGAAGGCCGTGCACATCAACGCCCAGTTCGAGGTCTCGCGCCAGTTCTGGGCCTACCTGAGCAAGAAGAGCACCTTCGGCTCGGCACGTGCATTCATCAACCCGGTCCCGCACCTGAGCTACGTCGAAGGTGACAAGGGTGTGTCCTTCCTGAAGAAGCGCTTCGAGCTGCTCAAGCAGCACCACGCCTTCGCCGAGATGCAATACACCGAAGACAAGGGTGTGATGAAGGAGTGGATGCCGCTGATGATGCCAGGCCGCCCAGCCGACCAGCACATCGCCGCAACCCGCGTCGCCAAAGGCACCGACGTCAACTTCGGGGCACTGACCAACAAGCTGCTGAAGATTCTGGGCGACAGCGCCGATGCGCAGGTCAAGTACAGCAAGAAAGTCGTCGGCCTGCGCCGTAACGGCAGCGGCTGGACCGTCAGCATCAAGGACGTCAACAGCGGCGGCGCCCGCGAAGTCGACGCCCGCTTCGTGTTCCTCGGCGCTGGCGGCGCGGCCCTGCCGCTGCTGCAAATGTCCGGCATCCCGGAAAGCAAAGGCTTCGGCGGCTTCCCGGTCAGCGGCCAGTGGCTGCGTTGCGACAACCCGGAAATCGTCAAGCAGCACCAGGCCAAGGTGTACAGCCAGGCTGCGGTCGGCGCACCGCCAATGTCGGTGCCACACCTGGACACCCGCGTGGTGGACGGCAAGACTTCGCTGCTGTTCGGCCCTTACGCCGGCTTCACCACCAAGTTCCTCAAGCACGGCTCGCTCATGGACCTGCCACTGTCGGTGCGCATGGGCAACATCGGCCCGATGCTGGCCGTAGCCCGTGACAACATGGACCTGACCAAGTACCTGGTCAGCGAAGTGATGCAGTCGATGGAACAGCGCCTGGAATCCCTGCGCCGCTTCTACCCGGAGGCCAAGGCCGAAGACTGGCGCCTGGAAGTGGCCGGCCAGCGCGTGCAGATCATCAAGAAGGACCCGAAGAAAGGCGGCATCCTGCAGTTCGGTACCGAGCTGGTCTCGGCACAGGACGGCAGCCTGGCTGCCCTGCTCGGCGCCTCGCCAGGTGCTTCGGTAACCGTGTCGATCATGCTCGAGCTGATCGAGCGCTGCTTCCCCGAGCAGGCCAAAGGTGCCTGGGCTGCCAAGCTCAAGGAAATCTTCCCGGCTCGCGAGAAGGCCCTGGCCACCGATGCCGCGCTGTACCGCAAGATCAGTGCCGACAACGACGTCGCGCTGGAACTGGTGGAAGACAGCCCGGCCAAGCACTATGCCTGAGCCGGCCTGAAACGAAAAAACGCCCCTCGGGGCGTTTTTTTGTGCCTGGGCGTTATCAGCCGCGGGCCTTGGCGATGATCTCGATGTACTCCGGCGCATTGCGCTGGTCGGCGATCACCTCGACGAAGGTCTTGCCGTGCTCGTCCTTGCCATCCAGGTCCAGGCCCGCCTCGACGAAGAAGCCCACGAAGCGCTCGAAGTCATCGACACGCAGGCCGCGGTAGCCTTTGATCAGCTTGTGGTGCGAAGGCGAGGTTACGCCATCGGCCGGCTCAAACTGTAGGAACGACTTGATGTAGTCGTCGCTGATTTCGTCACCAATCACCTGCTTCTTGTCTTTGCGCATTGCCGGCTCCAACTGACCATCAAGGAATTTCGAAGGCCGGCAGTTTACCCCCCACTGCCAGCACGCCTCAACGCGAACGTACGGTACCGGTGTGCAGGTCGGCCCAGATGTGGCCGTTGGCGTAGGTCAGGAACTGCACATAGACGGTCTCGTTACGCAGCAGGTCCATGATCACCCGGTAATCGCTAACCGGGTAATTCAGGCTCAAGGTTCGCGACTTTTCGTCGAACACTGGCTTCTTCAGGCTTTTGCCCGCCTCGCCATCGAAGTTGAGCAACACCTGGCTGATGGTCGCGCCCTTGCTCAGCGGTTTGCCCTTCAGGCGCATCTGCAGCGAAGCCGTGATCGGGATCGGCTGCTGGTCGGACTGGCGCTGTGCTCCCACCACCACCGAGTAGTCGGTTACTTGCAGCAACTGTTGGCCGGTCGGCGCTTCCTGGCGCAGGGACTGGTCATCGGGCGGGAGGAACTGGCTGTGCAGCGGCGCGGCGGCGAGAGGCAGGCTCACCGCCAGCAGCAGGGGAAGAATCGCACGCATGTGAGGCTCCTTGGCATGAAGGCGCACTCTAGCACGCGGGCAACAGCAGAACTCAATCGAACTGCGCGAGCATCCAGGCTTGGTATTCAGCCGCGCCGGGTTCACCTTCACGTGGCGCCCAGGCGGCATGCTCACCCTCGACCAACTGGCGGTAAGGGCCGGCCTTGCATTCGAACATGATGGTGTTGGGGTCGAGCGCCACCAGACCATGGTAGACGCCCGGCGGCAGGTCTACCCCCATGCACTCGCCACCCGCTTCGAGGATGCGGGTGCCGGTCAGCGCGCCCTGTTCATCGAACAGCAACAGACCGAGCCGGCCCTTGAGCACCAGCATGGTTTCAGCCTTGTCGTCGCTCAGGTGCCGGTGCGGCGCGATGTAGGTCGAGGGTTGCAAGCCGATCGCCAGGCGGTGGCAAGGGTCTGCCATCTCATGGAAGTTGTGATGGTGCCGCAGGCGCGGCGCATCGGCGGCTTTTTGCGCCAGCCCGGTAAGCAACGTTTGGTCGATGAATGCAGGCTGGCTCATGGTTACAGTCCCTTGACCGCGAAAATGCCGTTAGCGTTACGCCAGTAGCCTTTATAGTCCATTCCGTAACCAAAGATATAGCGATCAATGCACGGCAGGCCGGCATAACTGGCTTTCAGGCCTGGGCTGGCCTTGCGGTCGTGGTCCTTGTCGATCAGCACCGCAGTGTGCACCGCGCGCGCGCCGGCATGCTTGCAGAATTCAATGATGGCGCTGAGGGTGTGGCCTTCATCGAGGATGTCGTCGACGATCAGCACGTCACGGTCGATGAACGACACTTCCGGCTTGGCCTTCCAGAACAACTCGCCACCACTGGTCTGGTTACGGTAACGGGTGGCATGGATGTACGAGACCTCCAGCGGGAACTGCAGGTGAGTCAGCAGTTTGCCAGCAAAGATCAGGCCGCCGTTCATCACGCAGAACACCACTGGGTTGGTGTCGTGCAGGTCCTTGCAGATCTGCTCGCCGACTTTGGCGATGGCCGCTTCGACTTCAGCTTCGTGGTAAAGGCAGTCTGCCTCGCGCATGACTTGACGGATGTGCTCGAGATCGGCGGACATGGCGCGCTCCAGGGGTGCATTTTGGAAAAGCGGGCAAAGGTACGCATCCGCTCGTCACAGATCAAGCATTTATGGACTAACGTGCAAAAGGACTACACGACAGCAAAGGCTGAATAGATTAATCTAGCGCGGTTTTTTTGCCCGCCTTTCGGAGCCCCCTATGCCTACTCGTGAGATCCGCCATCCGCTGATCCGCCACAAGCTCGGCCTGATGCGCCGTGCCGACATCAGCACCAAGAATTTTCGCGAACTCGCCCAGGAAGTCGGCGCCCTCCTGACCTACGAAGCCACCCAGGACCTGCCCCTCGAAAGCTACGAGATCGAGGGCTGGTGCGGCAAGGTACAAGTTGAAAAAATCGCCGGCAAGAAGATCACCGTGGTACCGATCCTGCGCGCCGGCATCGGCATGCTCGACGGCGTACTCAGCCTGATCCCGGGCGCCAAGGTCAGCGCCGTGGGTGTCGCCCGCAACGAAGAAACCCTCGAAGCACACACCTACCTGGAAAAGCTCGCGCCAGACATCAACCAGCGCCTGGCCCTGATCATCGACCCGATGCTGGCGACCGGCGGTTCGATGGTGGCCACCATCGACCTGCTGAAAAAGGCCGGCTGCAAGGAGATCCGCGCCATGGTGCTGGTCGCCGCGCCGGAAGGTATCGAAGTGGTGGAGAAAGCCCACCCGGACGTGCAGATCTACACCGCTTCGATCGACCAGCGCCTGAACGAGCATGGTTACATCGTCCCAGGCCTGGGCGATGCCGGTGACAAGATCTTCGGCACCAAGCAGAAGGACGCCTGACCATGCAGGACGGCTTCAACGACCCGCTCTGGCGCCAGGTCGTCTCGGGCGCGCAGATGCTCTTCGTGGCATTCGGCGCGCTGGTGCTGATGCCGCTGATCACCGGCCTCGACCCCAACGTGGCATTGTTCACCGCCGGCATCGGTACCCTGCTGTTCCAACTGGTCACCGGCCGTCAGGTACCGGTATTCCTGGCATCGAGCTTTGCCTTCATCACCCCGATCATCCTCGCCAAGGGCCAGTTCGGCCTGGCCGAGACCATGGGCGGCGTGATGGCCGCAGGCTTCGTGTACACCTTCATGGGCTTGATGGTGAAGATCAAGGGCACCGGTTTCATCGACCGCATGCTGCCCCCTGTCGTCATCGGCCCGGTGATCATTTCCATCGGCCTGGCCATGGCCCCGATCGCCGCCAACATGGCGATGGGCAAGGCCGGTGACGGCAGCGTACTGCTGCCGTACAAGACCGCGATGCTGATCTCCATGCCTGCGCTGCTGACGACGCTGATCGTCGCGGTGTTCGGCAAGGGCATCTTCCGCCTGGTACCGATCATTGCCGGCGTGCTGGTGGGCTTTGCCCTGTCGTTCGCCTTTGGCGTGGTCGACACCGCCAGGATCGCCGCCGCGCCGTGGCTGGAAATCCCCAACTTCACCGCACCGGCCTTCAACTGGCAGGCAATTCTGTTCATCGTGCCGGTCGCCCTGGCGCCGGCGATCGAGCACATTGGCGGGGTGATCGCAGTCGGCAGTGTGACCGGCCGCGACTACCTGAAGAAACCCGGCCTGCACCGCACCCTGTTGGGTGACGGCCTGGCCACCACCGCAGCCGGCCTGTTCGGCGGCCCGCCCAACACCACCTACGCCGAAGTGACCGGTGCGGTGATGCTGACCAAGAACTACAACCCGAAGATCATGACCTGGGCGGCAGTCTTTGCCATCACCCTGGCTTTCATCGGCAAGTTCGGCGCGCTGCTGCAGAGCATCCCGGTGCCGGTAATGGGCGGCATTCTGTGCCTGCTGTTCGGTTCGATCGCGGCGGTGGGCATGAACACCATGATCCGCCACAAGATCGACCTGGCCGAAGCGCGCAACCTGGTGATCGTTTCAGTGACCCTGGTGTTCGGTATCGGCGGCGTGCTGATCGGCAGCGGCGACGGCCCGGATGACTGGGGCCTGAAGGGTATTGCGCTGTGTGCCCTCGTGGCCATCGCGCTGAACCTGATCCTGCCGGGCAATGACGGCTGGAAGCACAAGAAGCTGGATGTGTAGGGGCGCTCTTGTGCCACCAGGGGGCCGCAGGGCGGCCCCCCCGATTCAGGCCTTTTCGCACATCCCCGCCAACACCCTCACCCACTCCGGGTGATCATTCAGGCATGGCACCAGCACCAGCTCCTTGCCGCCCGCTTCGACAAACTGCTCGCTGCCACGCATGCCGATCTCTTCCAGCGTCTCGATGCAATCGGCAACGAACGCCGGGCACATCACCAGCAGCTTCTTCACCCCGGCTTTGGCCAGCTCGTCCAGGCGCGTCTCGGTGTAGGGCTCGATCCACTTGTCACGCCCCAACCGCGACTGGAACGACACCGACCACTTGCCATCCGGAATACCCATCTTCGCCGCGAAGGCCTTGGCCGTAGCCAGGCACTGCCCGCGGTAACACACGGCACGCACTTCGGCGCTGGCATCGCGGCAGCAGTCGGCTGAACGCAGATCGTGCTTGCCGGTCGGGTACAGCTTCTTCAGGTGCCGCTCCGGCAAGCCATGGAAACTCAGCAACAGATGATCGTAGTCCTGCTCGAGGTAAGGCCGGGCGCTGGCGACCAACGCGTTGATGTACTCAGGATGGTCATAGAACGGCTTCAGCACGCGCAACTGCAACGGCAACTGGCGCTCGGCCAACGTCTGCTTTGCCTGTTCCACCACGGTGGTGACCGTGCTGTCGGCGAACTGCGGATAAAGCGGCGCCAAGGTCACTTGGCGCACACCTTGTGCAGCCAGACGCGCCAGCACCTCCGGCAACGCCGGCTCACCGTAGCGCATGGCGATTTCCACCGGCCCGTGTGGCCAGTGTTCGACCATCGCCGCCTGCAAGCGACGGGTCAGGACCACCAGTGGCGAGCCTTCATCCCACCAGATCGAGGCGTAGGCGTGCGCCGACTGCTCCGGGCGCTTGATCAGGATCAGCGACACCAGCAGGCGTCGCACCGGCCAGGGCAAGTCGATCACGTAGGGGTCCATGAGGAACTGGTTGAGGTAGCGGCGCACATCGGCCACCGAGGTGGAGGCCGGCGAACCCAGGTTAACCAGCAGTAGAGCGTGATCGGTCATGCAGCGTCCTTTGTCAGAGGCGGCTGGACAAGTTGCCCAGGGCCGATTGCAGATCGTTGAAGCGGAACGTGAAGCCTGCCGCCAGCAAGCGCACCGGGCGCGCTCGCTGGCCGCCGAGCAGCAAGGTCGACAGCTCGCCGAGACCGGCCTTGAGCAGCAAGCCGGGCATCGGCATGAATGCAGGCCGATGCAGCGCACGCCCCAGCGCCTTGGCGAAATCGCGGTTGCGGACCGGCTCTGGCGCGCAGGCATTATAGGGACCGCTGGTATCCTTGTGCTGCAAGAGAAAATCTATCAGGGCGATCTGGTCGTCGATATGCACCCACGGCATCCACTGCCGGCCATTCCCCAACGGCCCGCCCAGCCCCAGCTTGAACGGCAAGCGCAAGCGCGACAGGAAACCACCGTCGCTGGCCAGTACCAGCCCGGTGCGCACCAGCACCACGCGAATGCCAAGCTGCTGTGCGCGCTGGGCGGTTTCTTCCCAGGCGATGCACAGCTGGCTGGCGAAGTCCTCGCGAACCGGCGGTGAGGCCTCGGTCAGTTCGCGTTCGCCGCCATCGCCGTACCAGCCTACGGCGGAACCGGAAATCAGCACCTCCGGGCGCTGTTCACGGTTGCCCAGCCAGGCCAGCAGCTGCTCGGTGAGGGTGATGCGACTGGCCCACAGCAGGTTGCGGCGCGCGGCCGACCAGGGCCAATCGGCGATCGGCGCACCGGCCAGATTGACCACTGCATCCACCTGCTCATCAGGGCCCAGATCCTCCAGCCGGCCAATGCCGCGCACCCCGCTGCCACACAATCGCGAGACGTGTTCAGGGCGCCGACTCCACACGGTCAGGCGATGCCCCTTGCCCAGCCAGTACTGGCAAAGGTGCTGGCCGATCAACCCGGTACCACCTGTCAGCAATATATGCATGGCTGTGTCCTCGCAGCGTGCGGCCATGGTCTATTTTTAAGAACAAGGCACTTTTCCAGACCTATCGCTCTCGGATAACCATAGGCCAAGTTGCCTATGAAGCGGAATAACCTTATACAAAGATTGTGCATTGTACAGGTTTACCTGACAGCGTAGTCTGCCTACAGCAAGGTTCGAAGAGGCCATCATGACAGTACCTATTGCCATCATCGGTGCCAGTATCGCCGGCCTGTCCGCCGCCCAGGCCCTGCAGAAGGCCGGGCAGTCCGTTCACTTGTTCGATAAAGGCCATGGCAGCGGCGGGCGCATGGCCAGCAAGCGCAGCGAAGCCGGCGCACTGGACCTGGGTGCGCAATATTTCACCGCCCGTGACCGGCGCTTCGTCGAGCAGGTGCAGCAGTGGGTCGCCGCCGGCTGGGCCGCGCAGTGGAAGCCTCAGCTGTACAACTACCGGGACGGTGAACTGACCCCGTCTCCCGACGAACAGACCCGTTGGGTGGGCGTGCCGCGCATGAGCGCCATCACCCGCGGCCTGCTCAAGGACGTCACGGTGAACTTCGGCTGCCGTATCGCCGAAGTGTTCCGCGGCAAGCAATTCTGGCACCTGCAGGACACCGAAGGGTGCAGCCATGGCCCGTTCAGCCGCGTGGTGATCGCCGTACCCGCGCCCCAGGCCACTCAATTGCTGGCCGCCACGCCGAAGCTCGCGGCCGTGGCAGCCGGGGTGCAGATGGAACCGACCTGGGCCGTCGCCCTGGCCTTCCAGGCACCACTGGAGACGCCGATGCAAGGCTGCTTCGTGCAAGGCAGCGCGCTCGACTGGCTGGCCCGCAACCGCAGCAAACCCGGCCGCGAAGAACACCTCGATACCTGGGTGCTGCATGCCACATCCGACTGGAGCAGGCAGCACATCGACCTGGCCAAGGAAGAAGTGATCGAGCACCTGTGGGGTGAATTCGCCGAGCTGATCGGCTGCGTGGTCCCGGCCCCGAGCTTCGCCCTGGCCCACCGCTGGCTGTATGCGCGGCCAACCAGCAATCACGAATGGGGGGCGCTGGCCGATGCCGACCAAGGCCTCTATGCCTGTGGCGACTGGTGCCTGTCAGGCCGTGTCGAAGGCGCCTGGCTCAGTGGCCAGGAAGCTGCGCGGCGGCTGTTGGAGCACCTGGATTAACGTCGCGCGGCAGCGCTATACAAAAATACTAGTTTGCATAACTTTCTGGCTGTGCTGGAATTAACTTGTACGTGATAGATTCCTTGTACAAGTTTTCGGAGACAGCCATGCCAGATCCTGCACCCGCACATAAGCCTCGTATCGCCATCAGCGCCTGCCTGACCGGCCATAGCGTGCGCTACAACGGCGGGCACAAGGCTTCCGACCTGTGCCGTGAACAACTGCAAGCGCACTTCGATTGGCTGCCGGTATGCCCTGAAGTCGCCATCGGCCTGGGCGTGCCACGCGACCCGATCCGCCTGGTCGGCGACCCCTCGCGACCCGCCGTGGTCGGCACGCGCAACCCGGAGACCGACCTGACCGCCCCCCTGCGCAACTACGGCGAACAGATGGCCGATGAGCTCGATGACATCTGTGGCTACATCTTCATGCAGAAGTCCCCCTCCTGCGGCCTGGAGCGGGTCAAGGTCTATCAGGAAAACGGTTATCCTGCGCCGCAAGGCGGCATGGGGGCCTATGCCGCTGCCTTCTGCGCCCGTCGCCCGGACTTGCCGGTCGAGGAGGAAGGACGCCTGCACGATCCGGTGCTGCGCGAAAATTTCATCAGCCGCGTCTACGCCTACGCCGACTGGCAGCAATTGCTGGCGCAAGGGTTGAGCCGTGGCGCCCTGGTGCGTTTCCATTCACGCTACAAGTACCTGCTGATGGCCAACAATCCCCAGGCCTATCGCCAGCTCGGCCGCCTGCTGGGCAGCATGAGTCGGGAGGATGACCCCGAGCAGATCGGGCCTCGCTACTTCAGCCAGCTGATGCAAGCGCTGCGGCGTTGCGCCAGCCGGGGTACCCACGGCAATGTCCTGCAGCACCTGAGCGGCTACTTCAAGGACTCGCTGACACAGCAGGACAAAGCCGAGCTGCAGCACCTCATCGGCCAGTACCAGCAAGGTGAAGTACCGCTGGTGGTGCCACTGACGCTGCTCAAGCATCACCTGCGCAAACATCCCGATCCTTACCTGCAACAACAGACATACCTGCAGCCCCACCCCGACAGCCTGGGGCTGCGCAATGCCGTCTGAAACGCTTGTGCCGATTGGCGAGCTGGCCCGGCGCACCGGCGTCAACCCGGTCACCTTGCGCGCCTGGGAGCGTCGCTATGGCTTGCTCAAGCCGCAACGCACCGCCAAAGGCCATCGTTTGTATGGGCAAGACCAGCTCGAACGGGTCCAGGCGATACTCGGCTGGCTTGAACGCGGTGCTTCGGTCGGCCAGGTTCGTGAGCTGCTCGATCAACCGGTGGAGCGTGCGCCGATGGGCGACTGGCAGCCGCGCCAGCTGCAGTTGATCGAAGCCATTGCCCACCTTTCCCAACGCAGTCTCGACCAGCAACTGAACCAGGTGATGGCGTTGTACCCTGCCGTGACGCTGTGCGAACAGTTGCTGCTGCCGCTGCTGGCATCCCTCGCGGTGCGCTGGCGCAGCCACTTCAACGCGCGCCTAGAACAGGTGTTTTTCCATACCTGGCTACGCAGCAAGCTAGGGGCTCGGGTGTATCACGACAATCAATCGTTGCAGGGGCCGGCCGTGCTGCTCTGCGAAGACAACGAGCGCCCGTTCGACCCAAGCCTGTGGCTATGCGCCTGGCTGCTAAGCAGCAACGGCATTCCCGTAGAGGTGTTTGAACAACCGGTGGGCGGCGCGCAGCTGCAACGGGCCGTGACCACCCTGCAACCTCGGGCCGTGCTGATGCACCTTGGCCCACGCATCGATGCCAGCACCTTGCAGCGGACCTTGCAGGGCATCGGCGTGACCAAGCTGCTGGGCGGCGCCACCCTCGCCCTGCACCAAGCCGAGCTGAACGCTTTCGATCTGCCCGACCTTTTCCTGTTCGATACCCCGCAGGCGGCATTGCGTGTGCTGCAAGGCAATGTGCGCCTGCCTGTAGAGACGAGTGTCCCATGCAACTGATCTGGCTGCGCAGCGACCTGCGCATCGACGACAACTCCGCCCTCAGCGTCGCCTGCGAACGCGGCCCGACCGTGGCCTTGTGGCTGGCCAGCCCCGGCCAATGGCAGGCCCACGACGACGCGGCCTGCAAGGTCGACTTCTGGCTGCGCAACCTGCGCCGGCTGCGCCAGGCACTGGAGCAACTGAACATTCCACTGCTGGTGCGCAAGATCGACACATGGGACCAGGCGCCGGCAACCCTGCTCGACGTGTGCCGGCGGCACAACATCGAAGCGGTGCACTGGAACGACGAATACGGCATCAACGAGGAGCGGCGTGATGCAGCCACGCGCAAACTGCTTGCGGATGCCGGCGTGCGCGCTCACAGCTACCTGGACCAGCTGTTCTTCCGCCCGGGCACCATCGTGACTCGCAACGGTGACTACTTCCAGGTCTTCTCCCAGTTCAAGAAGGTCTGCCTGGAACACCTGCACCGCAGCCTGCCGAAACTGGCCCCGCGGGTGAAGCGCCAGCAGCCACTGGATATCGCCAGCGACCCGATCCCACAGCATATCGATGGCTTCGACAAGCCCGCCGTTGCGCTGAGTGATTACTGGCCCGCCGGTGAAGACCAGGCGCAGGCGCGGCTTGCCCGCTTTATCGATGAAACGGTCGAAGACTATGCGCACCTGCGCGACCTCCCGGCCAAACCTGGCACCAGCCAACTTTCTGCCTACCTGGCTGCTGGCGTGATCTCGCCCCGCCAATGCCTGCACGCTGCCCTGGCCAGCAACCGCGGCGAGCTCGACAGTGGCAGCAGCGGCGTGCAGACGTGGATCAACGAATTACTCTGGCGCGAGTTCTACAAGCACATCCTGACGGGTTACCCACAGGTCTCCAGGCATCGTGCCTTCCGCCCCCAGACCGAAGCCCTGCCCTGGCGAGATGCGCCAGACGATTTCAAGGCCTGGCAGGAGGGGCGTACCGGCTTCCCGATCATTGACGCGGCCATGCGCCAACTGCTGCACACCGGCTGGATGCACAACCGCCTGCGCATGATCGTCGCGATGTTCCTGAGCAAGAACCTGCTGATCGACTGGCGCCTGGGCGAACGGCACTTCATGCGCCATCTGATAGACGGTGATCTGGCCGCCAACAATGGCGGCTGGCAATGGAGTGCCTCCACCGGCACCGACGCAGTGCCCTATTTCCGCATCTTCAACCCGGTTTCCCAGTCGCAGCGGTTCGACCCCGAAGGCCGCTTCATTCGCTACTGGCTCCCGGAATTGCGCGGGCTGGACGAAAAATCCATCCATCAGCCCGTGAAGTCAGCGGATCTTTTTGCTAATAATTCGTATCACAGTCCGATTGTCGATCTCGGCAGCAGTCGCCAGCGTGCACTGGAAGCCTTCAAGGGCCTACCACGCCGGCAGGATCAGAGGGCAGCATCTTGAATTACTCGCGTAGTTTCTGGGTTACGGGGGCCAGCAACGGACTGGGTCTGGCCTTGGTGGAGCGGTTGCTCGAGCAAGGGCACCGGGTTGCCGCAAGTGGCAAAGGCAGCGAGGAACTGGACGCACTGGCCGTGCGCCATGGTGGCCGGCTGTTGCGCCTGCCTTGGCAACTGCATGAAGACGGCACGGCCGCCAGGGCGGCAGAACAGATATGCCATGCCTGGTGTTCGCTGGACGTTTTGATCATCAACGGTGGGGCCAGTGATTACCTGGCCGATGACGTGGCGGACAGCGATGTATTCGAGGCCATAGTCACTGACAACCAGCTGGCTGTCGAACATTGCCTGGCCAGTGCACAGCCGTTGCTGGCAAAGGGGCATCAGCCGCAGGTCATGGCGATTTTCAATCGTTATTCGGCCTTGCAGCTCTACTCGCCGACCCAGGTTTCGGCGGGCTGGAACAATCTGCCACAGTGGTCGCGTGAGCAGCGCCAGGCGTTGAAAGGGCTGGGGGTTGACATGACCGTGGTGGCACCGCAGTCGCTGAAAACGCCGGTGACCTCCGTGCAGGCGGTTCCGGATGCCTGGACGCCGCACAGTGCGGCAGATGAACTGATCGCTCGTTTAGCGTTGCGGGAACCGGAGCTGGTGCTGGAAGTGCTGGATATCAGCAGCCTGTGGCCGTTATCCCGCTAAGGTGCGTTTTTCAGGCCCGGCCTCATCGCGGCCAAGCACGCGAAGAGGCCGGTACAGCAATCATCAGAGCGCCATGCGGTAATGCAGGCTGTAGCTCTCGACACCATCGTTAGGGGTCTGGATCCCCGCATTGGAATAGTGGATCGCCCTTACCCCGACCTCATGCCCACCGGCAAAACGCAGGCCGAAGCCAATTCGGTCTTCGAACTGGAACGCCGAACCTAACTTGTTGCTCTCGAGTTCGGTATGGGCAAATGCCGCCACACCAATCCCCGCTTCAATATACGGTTTCACCGAATTCCCGGCGAACTCGTAAACGAACACGGGGGCAAACGAAAGGCTATGGTTGCTCGACGTCTCGTCGCCCTCCCAGTAGGTGTACGCGCCGTCCCAATAGCCCGTCAGCCGGCCGACGCTGGTCTGCCACCAGCTCGCATCCCAGTTGGACTGCAGGCCCAGTCGGTAAACCATGGTGGAATCACCGGTCTGTCCCACCGAAAACGATACATCGGCTGCTTGCGCTGCCACCACATGCCCCAGGGTAAACGCGGCAGCGGCCGCCAAACCGATCAGCTTCCTCATGAAAAACATCCTTTCCTGATGCTGTTATTAGTGTTCGCCTTGTGTCAGGCAAATCGGTAGAAATCAGCAAGGCAACGATAGTTCAGCTGTTTTCACATTTTTTTTACAACTGAAAGCGTTGCACAACGTCCGACTTATGCCACAGCACTGGCAGGATGTTACTCAGGGCCTGCGGTTCGCCACTGGTCCAGAATGCCGCATCACGCGCCGGCCCCGCCGCCAGCAGATCGCGTGCGGCCAGCAGGCGTTGCAGTTGGCGCGCCACGGCGGCGCCGGTATCGATGATGGCCACATCGGCGGGCACCATCTGCGCCAGCAACGAACGCAGGAACGGGTAATGGGTGCAGCCGAGGATCAAGGTATCGCAGCCAGCGGCCAGCAGCGGCTGCACATACCCCAGCAGCAACTGGCGCAGCTGCGGGCTGCCGAGGTCACCGGTTTCGATCAGCTCGACCAGCCCCGGGCAGGGTTGGGTGACCACTTGCACGTCGTTGGCGAAACGATCGAGCAAGGCGGCAAACTTGGCGCTCTGCAAGGTGCCGGTGGTGGCCAGCACGCCGACCACGCCCGAGCGGGTGGCGGCGGCAGCAGGCTTGACCGCCGGCTCCATGCCGACCAAGGGCCAGTCGGGGTACAGCTCGCGCAGGTCGCCGACCGCAGCCACGGTCGCGGTATTGCAGGCCAGGACCATTGCCTTGGCACCTTGCGCCTGGAAGAACTCGGCGATGCGCCGGCAGCGCTGGCGGATGTAGTCCGCAGACTTTTCGCCATAAGGCACATGACCGCAATCGCCCACGTAGAGCAGCGACTCGTTGGGCAACAGGCGCTGGATTTCGGCGAGCACCGACAAACCGCCGACCCCCGAGTCCATCACGCCGACCGGCGCCGAGCGATCAGCCATCGCGCTTGCCACACACGGCACAAGCCGGGTCACGCTTGACCCGCAATTCACGCAGGCGCGTGCCGAGGGCATCGATCAACAGCAGGCGGCCTATCAGCGGTTCACCGAAGCCGGCCAGCAGTTTCATCGCTTCCAGCGCCTGCAGGCTACCTACCAGTCCCACCAGCGGGCCGATCACGCCGGCTTCGCTGCAGGTCAGCTCATCTTCGCTGCCGTGGCCGTACAGGCAGTGGTAGCAAGGGCTGTAGTCACGACGCGGGTCGAACACCGACAACTGGCCTTCCAGTCGGATCGCCGCGCCACTCACCAGGGGTTTACCCGCTGCGAAGCAGGCCGCATTGACCGCCTCGCGGGTGCCGAAGTTGTCGGAGCAGTCCAGCACCAGGTCGACCGCAGCCACCGCCGCGGCCAGGGAGTCTTGGTCCAGTGCCTGGCGGTGGGCGACCAGCGCGATCTCAGGGTTGATCGCCTGCAGCCGCTGCAGCGCCGAATCCACTTTGCTCATGCCGACGCTGTCGCTGTCATGGATGACCTGGCGTTGCAGGTTGGTCAGGTCGACGGTGTCGAAGTCGGCCAGGTGCAGCTCACCCACGCCCGCAGCCGCCAGGTACAACGCCACTGGCGAGCCGAGGCCACCGAGACCGACGATCAATGCCTTGCTGCGCTTGAGCCGCAGTTGGCCGTCGATGTCGACTTGGGCCAGCAGGATCTGCCGGCTGTAACGCAACAGTTCCTGATCGCTCAACATGCCAGACGCCCCAGTGAAATACGCTCATGGCCGCCCAGGTCCTTGCGGCTGGCCACCTCGGTGAAGCCTTGTGCGGTCAACAGGGCACGCACGTCCGTCGCTTGGTCGTAACCGTGCTCGAGCAGCAGCCAGCCACCCGGCACCAGGTGCTCAGGCGCCTGGGCGACGATCACCCGCAGGTCATCAAGGCCATCGCTACCGGCCACCAGCGCACTGCTGGGCTCGAAACGCACGTCGCCCTCGACCAGGTGCGGGTCTTCGGCACGGATGTAGGGCGGGTTGCTGAGAATCAGGTCGAAACGCTGCCCGGCGAGGCTGCCAAACCAGTGGCTGACCAGCACCCGGACGTTACCCAGGCCCAGCCGTTGGCGATTACGCTCGGCCAAGGCCACGGCCTCTTCGACGCGGTCCACCGCCGTAACCTGCCAGGCCGGGCAATCGCTGGCCAGGGCCAGGGCGATGGCGCCAGTGCCGGTGCCCAGGTCGAGGACCTTGGCAGGCGATGCGGGCTGCAGCTCCAGGGCGGTTTCGACCAGCAGCTCGGTATCCGGGCGCGGAATCAGCGTATGCGGTGCCACTTCCAGGTCGAGCTTCCAGAAGCCTTGCTGCCCGAGGATGTAGGCCACCGGCTCACCGGCCCGGCGGCGCTGCAGGTAGCTGGCGTAGGTCTCGGCATCTTCGCTGCTGACGATGCGCTCGGGCCAGGTGTGCAGGAAGCTGCGCGACTTGCCGATGGCAGCGGCGAGCAGCAGTTCGGCGTCCAGGCGTTCGCTGGGCGAGTCCGGCAGCTGCGCGTTGCGCAGGAGGCTGGCAATGATGGTCATCAGTCCCCCAGGGCAGCCAGCTGGTCGGCCTGGTACTCGGCCAACAGCGGTTCGATGACGGCCTCCACGCCACCGGCAAGGATGTCGTCGAGGGAGTACAGGGTCAGGTTGATGCGGTGATCGGTCACCCGCCCCTGTGGGTAATTGTAGGTACGGATGCGTTCGGAGCGGTCACCGGAGCCGACCAGCAGCTTGCGCTCGCTGGCGATGGCGTTCTGCGCGGCACTGGTCTGCATGTCATTGAGCTTGGCCGACAGCCAGGACATGGCGCGGGCGCGGTTCTTGTGTTGCGAACGCTCTTCCTGGCACTCGACCACGATGCCGGTGGGCAAGTGGGTGATGCGGATCGCCGAGTCGGTCTTGTTCACATGCTGACCACCGGCACCCGAGGCACGGTAGGTATCGACCCGCAGGTCGGCCGGGTTGATCTCGATCGCCGCTTGCTCGTCGGGCTCGGGCAGCACGGCCACGGTGCAGGCCGAGGTGTGGATACGGCCCTGGGATTCGGTTTCCGGCACCCGCTGGACACGGTGCGCGCCAGACTCGAACTTGAGCTTGCCGTACACGTTGTCGCCTTCGACACGGGCAATGATCTCTTTGTAACCGCCGTGCTCGCCTTCGTTCTCGGAGAGGATCTCCAGGCGCCAGCCGCGCTTCTCGGCGTAGCGCGAGTACATGCGGAACAGGTCGCCAGAGAAGATCGCCGCTTCGTCACCGCCCGTGCCGGCACGGATCTCGAGGAATACGTTGCGGCCATCGTTGGGGTCCTTGGGTAGCAGCATGCGCTGCAGGTTGGACTCCAGTTCGACCAGCTGCTCCTTGGCTTCGCGCACTTCTTCGACGGCCATCTCGCGCAGGTCGGGGTCAGCGTCCTTGAGCAGCGCCTGGGCGCCTTCAAGGTCGTCCTGCACCTTGCGCCATTCCTTGTAGGCGGCATGAACCGGCTCGACTTCGGCATATTCGCGGGAATAGGCGCGGAAGCGGGTCTGGTCGGAAATCACTTCGGCGTCACCGAGCAGCGCGGTGAGTTCCTCGAAGCGGTCCTGGAGAATCTCCAGTTTGTTCAGCAGCGACGCTTTCATTGCGGGGATTTGTCCGTCGAGCCCTCGTTGAGGGCAAAGAGTTCCTGGGCCATGGCCAGCGCATCGAGGCGGCCCTCGGCCGAGAGCTTTTTCAACTGCACGCTGGGGGCATGCAGGAGTTTGTTGGTCAGGCCCCGGGCCAGTTGCGCCAATACTTCTTCGGGGTTGCCGCCATTGGCCAGCAGGCGCTGGGCCTTTTGCAGTTCTTCGTCGCGCAGGCGCTCGCTTTGCTGGCGGTAGGCGCGCAGCACATCGACCGCGGCCAGTTCGCGCAGGCGCAGCATGAAGTCTTCTGCGCCCACCGAAACCAGCTCTTCGGCGGCCTGGGCTGCACCCTGGCGGCTCTTGAGGTTTTCCGCGACCACTTCGTGCAGGTCATCGACGGTGTACAGATAGACGTCGTCGAGTTCGCTCACTTGCGGCTCGATGTCACGCGGGACGGCGATATCGACCATGAAGATCGGTTTGTGCCGGCGCTGCTTCAGCGCGCTTTCCACCGCGCCCTTGCCGAGGATCGGCAACTGGCTGGCGGTGGAGCTGATGACGATATCGCTGTTGGCCAGCTCCTGCGGGATGTCGGCCAGCAGCACGGCATGGGCACCGAACTGCTCGGCGAGGATGCTGGCCCGCTCCAGGGTGCGGTTGGCCACGACGATGCGGCGCACACCTTGTTCATGCAGGTGACGGGCGACCAGGGTGATGGTTTCGCCGGCACCGATCAGCAGGGCCTGGCTGCGGCCCAGGTCGCTGAAGATCTGCTTGGCCAGGCTGACCGCAGCGAATGCCACGGAAACCGGGTTTTCGCCGATCGCGGTGTCGGTGCGCACCTGCTTGGCGGCGCTGAAGGTGGCCTGGAACAGGCGCCCGAGCAACGGGCCGATGGTGCCGGCCTCACGCGCCACCGCATAGGCAGACTTCATCTGGCCGAGGATCTGCGGTTCGCCGAGCACCAGCGAATCGAGCCCGGAGGCGACCCGCATCATGTGCCTTACCGCATCGTGTTCTTCGTGGACGTAGGCGCTGGCGCGCAGTTCGTCCAGGCTCAGCCGGTGATACTCGGCCAGCCATTGCAGCACGGCATCGGCGGACAGGTGGTCCTGCTCTATATAAAGCTCGCTACGGTTGCAGGTCGACAGGATCGCCGCCTCACGGCTGGCGGTCAGTCGGCAGAGCTGCTGCAGGGCGTCTACCAGCTGCTCCGGGGTAAACGCCACGCGCTCGCGTACGTCTACCGAGGCAGTCTTATGGTTGATACCAAGTGCAAGAAAGGCCATGCAAGATCGCTGGTTGTGACGAGAAGCCGATAATTGTCCTCTTTCGCAGGTTCTAGAACAACCACCGTTCGCTATTGTCGTGATAGGCCTGGCCCCGAGGAGCCCCTGCCGACGGCCGAGGCAAGCACGAAACCTGTGGGAGCGGCGGTGCGGCGACCCGACATGCCCGCGAAGAGGCCGGAGCAGGCAAAGCCGATTTCTCAAGCCCCCTCACCAGGCTGCTCACCCGAGCGACTGCACAGTCGACGGGTAATAATTCCTACAAAAAACACTTTTCAATAAAACTTCTCGACACTTTCAGACCGAAGTTATCCACAATTTTGTAGTCCTTTTCCCAAATAGATGTCCCTCTGTTGCCTTCCCCGATATTGCTGCCTAGCCTTGCCAATCACTGACCGGGCAAGTTCCCAGCCAGTCATTCATTCCCCTGACTGATTGCCAAGGAGAGGTAAGCATGGCATTTGACGCATATATACAAATCGACAAAATCCCAGGTGAAGCCCTGGATGAAAAATACAACAAATGGATTGAAGTCACCGGCTACGACTTTGGCGTCAGCCAAAGCACCTCAGCCACTGCCAGTTCCGCCGGCGGCGCTACCTCGGGCCGCACCGCCGTCAGCAACTTCAGATTCACCAAACTTCTCGACAGTGCCAGCTGCAAATTGATGGAGGCCAGTTGTGCAGGCTTGCATCTCAAGGAAGTAAAACTCGCACTGTGTCGCGCGGGCGGCGACAAGCTCAAGTACTACGAAATCATTCTCGAAGAAGTGATCATTGCCGATTACACACAAAGCGCTGCCGATGGCGTACCGATCGAAGTAGTGCAACTCGACTACGGCCGAATCAAGACCACCTATACCCAGCAGAAACGCATCGACGGATCCGGCGGCGGCAACATCGCTGGCGGCTGGGACCGCATCGGCAACAAGAAACACGCATAAGGAAGATGCCATGACCGAAGCCCGCGCGTTCATCAACCCCAAAATGCAGAACTACCACACACTCAAGGCAGGCCTTGCGCTTAGCGGGCATTCGGCTAGCAAGTTCGATGTTCTGAATGCTCACATCTACAACAATGTGGTCAGGAGCGGAGAACTGGTCATTGTCAGCGACTGGTCGACGCCTTCGTGTACCAGCCAGGAGGCGTATCTGATGGCGAAGGCTACCCAGACGCATATGGGGCTGATGCGCAGCGGGCAAGGTGCCGATGAGTTTTTTCTGGATAATTTCGAATTACTCAAAAGTCTGCTCACCCATGCCGCCACGGGCGCAGGCGTGGTCAGCGATGGCTGGAGCAGGCACCTGGAGGCTATTCAGGGCACATTACTGGAAATTGAAATGCTGTATCAGGCGCACATGAGTTCAGGGACGCTCAAGGCTCGCGATCAGTTCTATGCCAAGCGTGCGACACTCTTCGCCAGGCTGGATGAGCAGTTGAACAAAATGGCGGCGTTTGGTGCCAGCTTGCGAAACAAAGGGTCTATCAAGAGAACGCTTGGTATCTCCACGAAAAGCTACTTGAACTCAGGGGAAATTGCGGGGTATGCGGATAAGGTTGCCGGGGTGGGCAAAGCTGCGCGCCTGATCAAGAATGGCAGCTATATCGGCGTAGCACTCGGAGTGGGAGCTACGGGACTCGAGATTCAGAAAGCCTGTACCGTCGGAAGAGAGGACGAATGCAGCAGAGCGCAGTTCGTCGAGACTGCATCTTTGGTTGGTGGTTTAGTAGGCGCTAGCGCTGGAGGTTATGCAGGTGCTTATATTGGCCCTGCGGTGTGCGCAGCTCTGGGCATTGCCAGTGGCGGGACAGGTGCACTTACTTGTGCGGTTGTGGGAGGTGCCATAGGAGGAAAATATGCAGGTGATTACGCTGGAGAAAAGGGCAAATCCTTCGGCGATTTCCTATATCGAGAAAGCCTGAAGTGAACACCACCATTGATCCAGGAATAGTAGGAGCTTTAATAATTATGCCCATGGCACTCACACTCTTAGCACAGTGCTACGTTGCTCATAAGCACACCGAGTTTTTTGAGTCGCTTCTACCAAATTGCAAATACGTCATAGACAACAGAAACATCTACAAGCACGCTGGCCTGCCAGGAAAGTTAATCCGCACTGGCTCCATATCAGTAGTATTGGCAATCCCCAAACTGTTCATATGGCGAGGACTCGTTAACGCGGAGGACGTCAAGGCTTTCCCCCCAAAGCATCGACGCATTCTTCATTCCCTGCTGGCCTTGCATCTGACGCTGCTCTCTGCGCTCGTGCTTTCCCACTTCCTGTTTCCAACTCAATAACCGACTCAACGGGGCGATCTGCCCCATCGAACCTCTCACCTACCCCCGCTGTCCGACCTAGCGCCACCCAAGCTGTAAACCACGACCTTCGCAGGTGGGTTTGCCCTCGCGCTTGTGTCATCATGCTCCGACCGCCGGTTAGTCTTTTTAAGCCTCTCTATGAACAGACCCTACGCACTGCTGCTTGCCTTCGCCCTGCTCCAGGGCTGCCAGAGCCTGGCCCCGCAAAAGGCCGAGCCTCCCGCCGCCGAGGCCGAGGCGAAGAAGCCCGTGGTGTATGGGTCGTTCACGCAAGACACCCTTTATAGCCTGCTGGTGGCCGAACTTGCCGGGCAGCGCAACCGCTTCGACATCGCCCTGGCCAACTACGCCGACCAGGCCGAGAAGACCCAGGACCCGGGCGTTTCCGAGCGCGCCTACCGGATTGCCGAATACCTCGGCGCCGACGAACCGGCGTTGGACAGCGCACTGATCTGGGCCAAGAACGACCCTGAGAACCTCGACGCCCAGCGCGCCGCCGCCATTCAGCTGGCCCGCGCTGGCCGCTACGACGACTCCATGACCTATATGGAGAAGGTGCTGCAAGGCCAGGGTGACACCCACTTCGACTTCCTCGCCCTGTCCGCCGCCGAAACCGACCAGAGCACCCGCGACGGCCTGATGCAGAGCTTCGACCGCCTGCTGGTCAAATACCCGGACAACAGCCAGTTGGTATTCGGCAAGGCGCTGCTGCTGAACCAGGACGGCAAGGCCCAGCAAGCCCTCGACCTGCTCGAAGCGCACCCGGCGCAGAATGGCGAAATCGCCCCGATCCTGTTGCGCGCCCGCCTGCTCCAGGCCCTGGACCGTGGGCCGGAGGCGCTGCCGTTGCTGCGCGGGGCAATTCGTGACAACCCCGATGACAAGCGCCTGCGCCTGACCTATGCGCGCACCTTGGTCGAACAGGACCGCATGGCCGACGCCAAGGCCGAATTCCTCAGCCTGGTCCAGCAGTATCCGGATGATGACGAAGCGCGTTACTCCCTGGCCTTGGTGTGCCTGGAAATGAAGGACTGGGACGAGGCCGAGGTCTACCTGCGCGAGCTGATCGAGCGCGACAGCAACGTCGACGCCGCCCGCCTCAACCTGGGCCGCATCGCCGAAGAGCGCCATGACCCGGCCGGCGCCCTGCGCGAATACGCCCTGGTCGGCAACGGCCCGGATTACCTGCCGGCGCAACTGCGCCAGGCCGACATCCTGATCGCCAACGGCCGCGGCACCGAGGCTTCGCGCCTGCTCGCCGAGGCCCGCGAAGCGCAGCCGGACTACGCGGTGCAGCTGTACCTGATCGAATCGGAAAGCTACAGCAACAACAACAAGGACGCCCAGGCCGACCAGGTGCTGCAGCAAGCCCTCAAGCGCTACCCGGACGACCTCAACCTCCTTTATACCCGCGCCATGCTCGCCGAAAAGCGCAATGACCTGCCGCTGATGGAAAAGGACCTGCGCGCCATCATCGCCCGCGAGCCGGATAACGCCATGGCGCTGAACGCCCTCGGCTACACCCTGGCCGACCGCACCACCCGCTACGACGAAGCGAAGGCACTGATCGACAAGGCCCACCAGCTGACCCCGGACGACCCGGCCGTGCTCGACAGCATGGGCTGGATCAACTATCGCCTGGGCCACCTCGAAGAGGCTGAAAACTACCTGCGCCAGGCCTTTGCCCGCTTCCCCGACCACGAAGTGGCCGCTCACCTGGGCGAAGTCCTGTGGACCAACGGCAAGCGCCGCGAAGCCCGCCAGGTCTGGGCCAAGGGCTTCGAAGCCCAGGCCGACAGCCCCATCCTGCGCAAGACCCTCCTGCGCCTGACCGGATCCGAGACTCTTTAACGCCATGTTTCTGCGCCATTGCATCACCTTCACCCTGATCGCCCTGCTGGCCGGCTGTGCCGGCTTCGGTAGCCGTGAGGCCTTGCAGGGCCACGGCGACCCACAGCAGTGGCGCGCCCATAAAGAGCAGCTGAGCAGCCTCGACGGCTGGCAGATCAACGGCAAGGTCGGCATCCGCGCCCCGCGCGACTCCGGCAGCGGCACGCTGTTCTGGCTGCAACGCCAGGATTATTACGACATCCGCCTGGCCGGCCCGCTCGGCCGCGGCGCGGCTCGCCTGACTGGCCGCCCGGGTGGCGTGGTGCTGGAAGTGGCCAATCAGGGCCGCTATGAAGCCCCCAGCCCCGAAGCCCTGCTGGAAGAACAACTTGGCTGGCAGCTGCCGGTCTCGCACCTGGTCTGGTGGGTACGCGGCCTGCCCGCCCCCGACAGCAAGAGCAAGCTGACCCTGGATGGCGACAGCCGCCTGGCCAGCCTCGACCAGGATGGTTGGCAGGTGCAGTACCTGAGCTATACCGAGCAGAACGGCTACTGGCTGCCGGAACGCATGAAGCTGCATGGCAAAGACCTCGACGTGACCCTGTTGGTCAAGGACTGGCAACCGCGCCAGCTGGGGCACTGATCCATGCACACGCTCACCCTGCCCGCCCCGGCCAAGCTCAACCTGTGGCTGCACATCATCGGTCGCCGCCCCGACGGCTACCACGAGCTGGAAACCGTGTTCCAGTTTCTCGACCATGGCGACGAGCTGAGCTTCGCCCTGCGCGAAGACGGCGTGATCCGCCTGCATACCGAAATCGAAGCCGTGCCCCACGACAGCAACCTGATCGTGCGCGCCGCGCGTAAATTGCAGGAACAGTCCGGCAGCCGGCTGGGTGCCGATATCTGGCTGACCAAGGTACTGCCCATGGGCGGCGGTATCGGCGGCGGCAGCTCGGATGCGGCGACCACGCTGCTGGCGCTGGCCCACCTGTGGCAGCTGGACTGGGACGAAGACCGCCTGGCCACGCTGGGCTTGAGCCTGGGCGCCGATGTGCCGGTGTTCGTCCGTGGCCATGCCGCCTTTGCCCAGGGCGTCGGTGAGCAACTGACCCCGGTCGACCCGGAAGAGCCGTGGTATGTCGTCCTGGTGCCGCAAGTGTCTGTCAGCACAGTAGAAATTTTTTCACATCCACAGTTGACACGTGATTCCCTCCCCCTTAAGATGCGCCCCGTTCCCAAGGGAAACAGTCGAAATGACTGCCAACCGGTGGTAGAGCAGAATTATCCAGAAGTTCGCAACGCGCTGAATTCACTGGGTAAATTCACAGAGGCTCGACTAACCGGCACTGGAAGTTGTGTGTTTGGGGCCTTCCCAAGCAAAGCCGAAGCTGATAAAGTTCTGGCCCTTCTTTCAGCGACCCAAACAGGGTTTGTGGCGAAAGGAAGCAATATTTCGATGTTGCATCGCAAGCTGCAAAGTCTGGTCAAGAAGTCGAGCGCATAAGCGTTCGCAGCAACAGATACAGGGGCGTCGCCAAGCGGTAAGGCAGCAGGTTTTGATCCTGCCATGCGTTGGTTCGAATCCAGCCGCCCCTGCCATTTTCCTTATACTCATCCAGGTATACCCTCAGCCTTCAGGTACTGCGCGTGTCCAAGATGATGGTCTTTACGGGGAACGCTAACCCCGATCTGGCTCGGCGTGTCGTACGTCAGCTGCATATCCCTCTCGGTGACGTCTCTGTCGGTAAATTCTCCGACGGTGAGATCAGTACTGAGATCAATGAAAATGTCCGCGGTAAAGACGTCTTCATTATTCAGCCGACCTGTGCCCCGACCAACGATAACCTGATGGAACTGGTAGTGATGGCCGACGCCTTCCGCCGCTCCTCAGCATCCCGAATCACCGCCGTGATTCCCTACTTCGGATATGCCCGCCAGGACCGCCGTCCGCGTTCGGCACGTGTAGCCATCAGCGCCAAAGTCGTTGCTGACATGCTCACTGTCGTGGGTATCGACCGTGTTCTCACCGTCGACCTGCACGCTGACCAGATCCAAGGCTTCTTCGATATCCCGGTCGACAACATCTACGGCTCGCCCGTACTGGTCGACGACATCGAAGACCAGCGTTTCGAGAACCTGATGATCGTTTCCCCGGACATCGGTGGCGTTGTGCGCGCACGCGCCGTTGCCAAGTCCCTGGGCGTCGATCTGGGTATCATCGACAAACGCCGCGAAAAAGCTAACCACTCCGAGGTGATGCACATCATCGGCGACGTCGAAGGGCGCACCTGCATCCTGGTAGACGACATGGTCGACACCGCCGGCACCCTGTGCCACGCGGCCAAAGCCCTGAAAGAGCACGGCGCTGCCAAGGTTTACGCCTACTGCACGCACCCTGTCCTGTCGGGCCGCGCGATCGAGAACATCGAGAAGTCGGTACTGGACGAGCTGGTGGTGACCAACACCGTTCCGCTGTCTGCCGCTGCTCAAGCCTGTGACCGTATCCGCCAGCTGGATATCGCACCGGTTGTCGCTGAAGCGGTCCGCCGCATCAGCAACGAAGAATCGATCAGCGCGATGTTCCGCTAAGCGGAACACGTGTTGATATGAAGCGCCCCGCCCCAGCATTTGTTGGGGCGGGGCTTTTTCGCCATCCCCGTCTGGCGCTGGTCGCAAACGCCATTCGGGAGGCTATTTTGGAGAAGCAAAATGACTGATTTCATCCTGAACGCCCAAGCGCGTACTGACCTGGGGAAAGGTGCGAGCCGCCGCCTGCGTCACTCCGCCAGCATCCCTGCCGTTGTATACGGTGGCGATAAAGAAGCTCAATCCCTGACCATCGTGGCCAAGGAAATCGCCAAGCTGTTCGAAAACGAAGCTGCCTTCAGCCACGTTATCGAACTGAACGTCGACGGCACCAAGCAGAACGTCATCGTCAAGGCCATGCAGCGCCACCCAGCCAAAGGCTTCATCATGCACGCCGACTTCGTTCGCGTCGTTGCTGGCCAGAAGCTGACCGCTGTTGTTCCAGTGCACTTCATCAACGAAGAAGCACCGGTCAAGAAAGGCGGCGAGATCTCGCACGTTGAATCGCAGATCGAAGTTTCCTGCGAAGCCAAGGACCTGCCAGAGTTCATCGAAGTCGACCTGGCTAACGCCGAAATCGGCACCATCATCCACCTGTCGGACCTGAAAGCTCCGAAAGGCGTAGAGTTCGTCGCTCTGGCCCACGGTGATGACAAAGCTGTTGCCAACGTTCACGCTCCGCGCGTTTCCGCCGAAGCTGCTGAAGAAGGCGCTGCCGAGTAATCCACTCGCGCGCCGGTGTTGATCGGGTTACAGTGCGCCCCGCGCCCTCTAACCCACCAACTCCAAGGAAGAGCCCCTGACGTGACCGCCATCCAGTTGATCGTTGGCCTGGGTAACCCCGGCCCCGAATACGAACAGACCCGGCATAACGCAGGGGCTCTTTTCGTTGAACGCATTGCCAGTGCCCAGCGTGTATCGCTGACTGCTGACAAGAAGTATTTCGGCCTGACGGCTAAGTTCAGCCATCAAGGCAACGACGTTCGTTTGTTGATCCCCACCACCTACATGAACCGCAGCGGCCAGGCCGTGGCGGCATTGGCCAATTTCTTCCGCATCAAGCCGGAAGCGATCCTGGTGGCACACGACGAACTCGACCTGCCTCCGGGCGTTGCCAAGCTCAAGCGCGGCGGCGGCCATGGGGGGCACAACGGTCTGCGCGACATCATCGCGCAGCTCGGCAACCAGAACGACTTCCACCGCCTGCGGCTTGGCATTGGCCACCCGGGCGACGCCAAACTGGTCTCCAACTTCGTCCTGGGCCGCGCGCCGCGCGCCGAGCAGGAGAAGCTCGACGCCAGCATCGATTTTGCCCTCGGCGTGCTGCCGGACGTGCTGGCTGGCGACTTCGCCAAGGCCATGCGCGAGCTGCACAGCCAGAAGGCCTGATTTCCTAGAGAGGGGAATACCCATGGGTTTCAATTGCGGCATCGTCGGCCTGCCCAACGTCGGCAAGTCCACCCTGTTCAACGCCCTGACCAAGTCTGGCATCGCGGCGGAGAACTTCCCTTTCTGCACCATCGAGCCGAACAGCGGCATCGTGCCGATGCCCGATGCGCGCCTGGCGGCGCTGGCGGAAATCGTCAAGCCTAACCGCATCCTGCCGACCACCATGGAATTCGTCGACATCGCAGGCCTGGTGGCCGGTGCGTCGAAAGGTGAAGGCCTGGGCAACAAGTTCCTCGCCAACATCCGCGAGACCGACGCCATCGCCCACGTGGTGCGCTGCTTCGAAGACGAGAACGTGATCCACGTTTCCAACAGCGTCGACCCCAAGCGCGACATCGAGATCATCGACCTCGAGCTGATCTTCGCCGACCTCGACAGCTGCGAGAAGCAACTGCAGAAGGTTGCCCGTAACGCCAAGGGCGGCGACAAGGATGCGCTGGCGCAAAAGGCGATCCTGGAGAAGCTGATCCCGCACTTCACCGAAGGCAAGCCAGCGCGCAGCCTGATGAAGAACATGGCTGACGACGAGAAGGCCATGATCCGTGGCTTCCACCTGCTGACCAGCAAGCCGGTGATGTACATCGCCAACGTCGCCGAAGACGGCTTCGAGAACAACCCGCATCTGGACGTGGTCAAGGCCATCGCCGAGGAAGAAGGCGCGGTCGTGGTGCCGGTGTGCAACAAGATCGAGGCGGAAATCGCCGAGCTGGAAGACGGCGAAGAGAAAGACATGTTCCTCGAGGCCCTGGGCCTGGAAGAGCCTGGCCTGAACCGCGTGATTCGCGCCGGTTACGAACTGCTCAACCTGCAGACCTACTTCACTGCCGGCGTGCAGGAAGTGCGCGCCTGGACGGTACGCGTCGGCGCCACCGCCCCGCAGGCCGCTGGCGTGATCCACACCGACTTCGAAAAAGGCTTCATCCGCGCCGAAGTGGTCGCCTATGACGACTTCATCCAGTTCAAGGGTGAAGGCGGTGCCAAGGAAGCCGG
Organism: Pseudomonas urethralis; assembly: GCF_021602465.1. Taxonomy (NCBI): domain Bacteria; kingdom Pseudomonadati; phylum Pseudomonadota; class Gammaproteobacteria; order Pseudomonadales; family Pseudomonadaceae; genus Pseudomonas; species Pseudomonas urethralis. Next base: position 88,288 of record NZ_BQIJ01000011.1, on the reverse strand, counting down.
TAAGTGGCGCCTGGAAGGCAAGGACTACATCGTCAAGGACGGTGACGTGATGCACTTCCGCTTCAACGTCTAAGCGGCAGCCTGCAGCACTGACAAACCCCTTGAGGCCCATGGCTTCAAGGGGTTTTGTTTTGTGGGGCAACATGCTTTTCCACAGCGTCCGGCATTAATGCCAGGTGATCTCCCCCGCCTCCCGGGTCAGTACCAACTCAGCCAACGCCCTCCCCATCTGCACGTTGTGCACGCTGTTGACCAGCATGCCGATACCCGGCTCGCCGGCATTGCCGCAGATGTATTCATCGAGGGTGTCTTCAATTCCGCGTAGTAACTGAATGACATAGAGCAATGCCTCGGGTGAGGGCATGTCTTTGTTGATGGTGTAGAACGAGTGGGAGGCAACTTTGACGGGTGGATCGGGAACAAGCTTCTTCATGATGATTTCTACGAGTTCAGTATGCGGAGCTATCACCCAGTTCCTCTCACAGAATCAGGGTGGCAGCCGAACGCGGGGTGAGAGACCGGCGAACATCGGAATTCCGGCCAGGCCGAAGCCTGCCCACGAACGGCTGCCATGACACTGGCACGATGCGCTGCCGGGCTCTCACACCCGGTCGTCTAACTTCGACGACCCGGGGAAATTAGCCCTGATGCTCTACATCCACAACAGAGAAACGGCAGCGGCGTGCGTAGGATAATTCCCAAGCTATCTTGAACTGAAGCATTTGGTTTCAAGTTCGGAATTTCCTTACTTCAGTGAGATTGCCGAGGTTGTTTAGTAGCCATTTACACCCCCGTCAGGCGCCTCCTTTCTGGAGCTTCGTTCATGCACGACACGCCGCCCCCTCCCCGCTTCGACTGGCAACGCTGGCTCCCGGGCCTTGCCACCCTGCTGCACTACCAGCCCGCCTGGCTGCCCAAGGACATTGCGGCCGGCCTGGTGCTCACCACCATGCTGGTGCCGGTCGGCATTGCCTACGCCGAAGCCTCCGGAGTGCCAGGCATCTACGGCCTGTACGCCACGATCATCCCGCTGCTAGCCTATGCCCTGTTCGGCCCCAGCCGCATTCTGGTGCTTGGCCCGGATTCGGCACTGGCCGCGCCGATCCTGGCAGTGGTGGTGCAGTACGCCGCCAGCGACCCGCAGCGCGCCATCGCCATCGCCAGCATGATGGCTTTGGTGGCCGGCGCCTTCTGCGTGATCGCCGGGCTGCTGCGCCTGGGCTTCATCACCGAGCTGCTGTCCAAGCCGATCCGCTATGGCTACATGAACGGCATCGCCCTCACTGTGCTGATCAGCCAGTTGCCCAAGCTGTTCGGCATCAAAGTCGACAGCCAGGGGCCGCTGCGCGACGTCTGGAACTTGATCCAGGCGCTGTTGGCTGGCAATGGGCACTGGCCAAGCTTCATCGTCGGGGCCAGCAGCCTGGTGCTGATCCTGCTGCTCAAACCTTTCAAGCGCATCCCGGGCATCCTGATCGCCGTGGTGCTGGCAACCCTGGCGGTGAGCCTGTTCAACCTTGATCAGATGGGCGTCAAGGTGCTCGGCCAGTTACCCCAAGGCCTGCCCAGCTTCGTCTTCCCATGGGTGAGCGACATCGACCTGATCGAAGTGGTGCTGGGCGGGATCGCCGTGGCCCTGGTGTCGTTTGCCGACACCAGCGTGCTGTCGCGCTCCTATGCCGCGCGGCTGAAGACCCCGGTCAACCCCAACCAGGAGATGTTCGGCCTGGGCGTGGCCAACCTGGCCTCCGGCCTGTTTCAGGGCATCCCGATCAGCAGCAGCTCGTCGCGCACGCCAGTGGCCGAAGCGGCCGGCTCGAAAACCCAGTTGACCGGCATCATCGGCGCGCTGGCGGTGACGCTGTTGCTGCTGGTCGCCCCCAACCTGATGCAGCACCTGCCCAACAGCGCATTGGCTGCGGTGGTGATCGCCGCAGCCTTGGGGTTGTTCGAGTTCGCCGACCTCAAGCGCATCTTCCACATGCAGCAATGGGAGTTCTGGCTGTCGTTCACCTGCTTCGTCGGCGTCGCCGTGTTCGGCGCCATCCCGGGTATCTGCATTGCCGTGGCGATCTCGGTAATCGAATTCCTGTGGGACGGCTGGCGGCCGCACTACGCCGTACTCGGGCGGGTCGATGGCACCCGTGGTTACCATGACGTGAAACGTTATCCACAGGCCCGGCGGATTCCGGGGCTGGTGTTGCTGCGCTGGGATGCGCCGCTGTTTTTCGCCAACGCCGAACAGTTCCAGAACACGGTGCTGGCGGCGGTAGATGAATCACCGACCCCGGTGCAGCGGCTGGTGATTGCGGCGGAGCCTGTGACCAGCATCGATATCACTTCGGCAGACATGCTCGCCGAACTGGATCGGGCGCTGGAGGCTCGGGGGGTGGAGCTGCAGTTTGCCGAGATGAAAGACCCGGTGAAGGATAAGATGAAGCGCTTCGAATTGTTCGAGCATATGGGCGAGAAGGCGTTTCACCCGACTGTCGGGGCGGCAGTGGATGCCTATCTGGCGGATACCGGGATTGACTGGAAACCTTGAGTTGCCTGAGCGGGTCTCTTCGCGGGTAAACCCGCTCCCACAGGTACTCCACAGGATTCAAGGAATGTGGTGATCCTGTGGGAGCGGGTTCACTCGCGAAAGAGGGGGACTAGGCAGCCCGAACCCGGCGCCGGTCGATCCAGATCAACATGGCACTGGCATACAAAGAAACCGCCAAAAACAGCGCCATGCGCACGGCAAAGGCCTTGTACACATCCTGCCCGCCGGCACTGTCCTGCACCGACTGCCCGAGCAGGATCAGCAGGGTGGTCAGGCAACTCACCCAATAGGCCGGGCTCTGCTTCGTGTCCACCGAGCGGTAGAGCCTGCGCGCCTGCCAGAGCACCACCAGCAGCACCCACAGGAAGAACATCCACAGGTGAACGAACAGGCTCAACGCGCCCCACACCAGCATTGCCAGTACCCCAGCCAGCAAGGTCGAGCCGATCAGCTCGCGGCTGGCATGCCGCGCCCGTGTCTCCCCGGCCTGCTGCCCCAGGCTCACCGCCTTCATGATCAGCGGCATGAACTGGTCCGGGGCGATCAGCGCCAGCAGAAATGCCGGCATCACGATAAGCGTGGCACGCAGGGCAACCCAGCCGACATCCGCGCTGTCCAGCAAGGGCGGCGACGGCTGCGCAGGCGCGCCGGCCGGTTCGGGAAACAGCACATGGGCCAGCGCCGTACCCAGCACCGCCAATAGCATGCCCTTGGACAAGGCTTCGACCACCGACAGCGCCAGGGTGAAATCGCTGGTGCCGGCCGCTGCGATCATGGTCAGGCCAATCACCAGCAGGTTGGCCAGCAGGCCATTGCCGCCCTTGAGCGCATAGCGCAAGACCAGGAACACGCCCACGCCGACCAGCAGCACCCCGCTCACCGGAGCATGGCGCAGCAGCGGAATCAGCAGCAGGCCGCTGCCGCAACTGAGCAATACCAGGATCGCCAGTGCCGGCGCTGCCTTGACCGGCAGCGGCTCGCTGCGCATGGCCAGCAACAGCACCGCGAATACCGGCGCCAGAATCGGCACCGGCAAGCCCAGGCCAAAGCTGGTCGCCAGGCACAGCGCCACGCCCCAGGCCAGGCGCAGCGCGCGCAGGCGGCGCAGCTCAATAGGCATACGACAGCCAGCTCATCAGCCACATGAACACGCGACCCAGCAGGTTCAACGGGTTGCCTTCGCTGGGCAGGGCCATGACTTCGGCCTGGCCGCCCACACGCAATCCGGATTTGTCTTTGAGCTGATCACGGTCGAGTTCGACGATCACCGGGAAGCGCTGCGCCGAACGCAGCCAGTCGCGGCTGTTCTGCACGGTTGGCAAGGTCCCAGGGGGCGCAGGCTGGCCGACGCTCACGCCATAGCCGATGCTGCGGATCTGCCCCTTCAGCACGGTGCCGGGCAAGGCATCGAGCACCACCAGCACCGGCGCGCCGGGGCGCAGGCGGCCGAGGTTGTTCTCGGTCATGTCGGCACTGATCCACACGTCGTGGATGGCGATCAGGGTCATCATCGGGCTGCCGGCACCTACGTAGTGGCCCACGTCGGTGCGCAGGTCGGTAATCAAGCCGTTGGCGTCGGCGCGCACCACGGTGCGGGCCAGGTCCAGGCGCGCCTTTTCCACGTTGGCCGCGGCGCTGCGCAGTTGAGCGTTATCGGCGTCGGCCCCGCCCTGCTGCTCGCGGGCCCGTTCGACCTCGGCGCGGGCGGCTGCCACCTGGCTGACGGCCTGGTCCCGGGTGGCCTGCGCCCCTTCGAGGCGGCGCACCGATACCGTGCCCGGGTCTTCATCGATCAAGCGCTTGAGCCGCTCGGCATCCTGGCGCGCCTTGCGTTCATTGGCCTGGGCCGCCACCAGCGCGGCCTGGGCCGAGTCGATGCCGGCGGTACTGGCGCCGATCTGCCGGCGCACGGTGTCCAGGTCGGCTTCGGCGCGGGCCAGGGCGATGCGGTACTGTTCCTGGTCGAGTTCGAACAGCACATCGCCCTGGCGCACTTCCTGGTTGTTGCCCACCGCCACGCGCTTGATCTGCCCGGCCACTTCGGCGGCCACCGGTACCACGTAGGCCTGCAGCCGGGCTTGTTGGGTGTAGGGCGTGAAACGGTCGGCCAGCAGGTACCAGACCAGGCTGACAGCGATCAGGATCAACACCCAGCGCATGCCGCGATCGGGGGCTGGCGGCTTCTGCGCAGCATCACTCATTTCGGTTCACCTTGTGCGGGGTCGGTGGCGGCCGGATCGTCGAGCAGGTCGCCCCAATCGGTACGGCTTTGCATCCTCTGGCGGGTGCCAGCGTCGATCGGTTTGCGGTTGTTGTCCCAGCCGCCGCCCAGCGCCTTGTACAAGCTCACCAGGCTGCTCACCGCATTGCCCCGGCTGACCAGGTAGCCGTCCTGCTGCTGCAACAGCAGCTGCTGGGCGTCGAGCACGCGCTGGAAGTCGGCAAAGCCTTCCTGGTATTGCGAACTGGCCAGGGTCAGCGAACGCTGGGCGGCCTGCGAGGCATCCTGGCGAATGCTGGCGCTTTGCAGCGAGCGCACCAGGCCGCTGGCAGCATCGTCGGCCTCGTGCGCCGCTTCGCGCACGCTCTGGTGATACAGCTCGATCAATTGCTGCAGGCGAGCGTCTTCGACCCGCACGGCATTCTTGCGCCGGCCATAGTCGAACGGGTTCCAGATCAGGCTCGGCCCCGCCGCCAGGTCGAAGGTGTTGGGCAGGTGGCTGGTCGACAGGAAGGTCCAGCCAATGCTGCCCAGCAGGCTCAGCTGTGGATAAAGGTCTGCTTCGGCCACGCCCACCAACGCCGATTGCGCCGCCACTGCCTGTTCAGCGACGCGGATGTCCGGGCGCCGCTGCAGCAGGCTGGCCGGCACGTCCTGCAGCACCGCGCGGTCCGGCAGCGGCAACTGCCCGTGGCGCGCCTGCAGCTCGGGCAGCGGGCCCGGTGGCCGGCCGAGCAGCGAACAGAGCACGTTGCGCAAGGCGTTGAGCTGGTTCTCGAACTCGGGAATGGTGGCCAGGGTCGCCAGGTACTGGGTACGCGCCTGCTGCCAGTCGAGTTCGTCGTTCTCGCCGTGGCGGAACAGCCGCTCGGTGATCTGCAGGCTGCGTTCCTGGCGCTTGGCGTTTTCCTGAGCAATATCCAGCCGCGCCTCGGCGGTACGCAGGGCAAAGTAGGTATCGGCCACCTGCGCACGCATCAGCAGCATGGCATCGGCGTAGTTGGCCTGGGAGGCGAAGTAGACCGCATCGGCACTCTCGATGGCGCGGCTGAAACGGCCCCAGAAGTCGATCTCCCAGCCGATGTCGAAGCCCACGCTGGACTGCCAGAACACCGAGTCACGGGCGGTGGAGGTGCCGGACTGGTCTTGCTTCAGGTACAGGCTCTGCGCGTTCAATTGCTGCAACTGTGGATAACGCCCGGTCTGCACGATGGCCAGCTGCGCCCGCGCCTCGGCAATGCGCAAGCCAGCCACCCGCAGGTTGGTATTGTTGGCGTCGGCTTCGGCGATCAGCCCTTCGAGTGTCGGGTCGGCGAACACCCGCCACCACTGGCGCAGGTCCGGTGCTGGCGCAAAGCGCCCGGCCTGCTCCAGCAGGGGCGTGTTCCAGCTGTCCAGCCATGGGTCCTGGGGCTTTTCGAAGTCCGGGCCGACCTGGGTACAGCCAGCCAGAATCATCAGCAGCCCCAGGCCATAGCAGCGGTTGGGCATGGCTCAGTCCGCAGGCGGGGTCGGTTGCTCCGGCACCTGCAGCGCAACCCATTGCCAGAACAGCACATAGGTCACGCCGAGGATCACCGGGCCGATGAACAGGCCGATGATGCCCTTGACCACCATGCCGCCCAGGGCACCGATCAGCACCACAGGCATCGGCACGTCGACACCGCGCCCGAGCAGCAACGGTTTGAGCACGTTATCGGCAAGCCCGGCGACGAAGGTGTAGACGGCGAAGATGAGGGTCGCCAAGGTGAAGCCCTCGGCATTGAACACGTACAGGATCACCGGCACGGTGATCAAGGTCGCCGGCGCCTGGGCAATCCCCAGCATGAGGATGACGATGGCCAGCATGCCGGCGCCAGGTACCCCCTTGACGACGAAACCAACGCCGATCAGCAGCATCTGGATGAAGGCAATACCGATCACACCCTGGGCCACTGCACGGATGGTGGCGGTGCACAGCTTGGCCAGCGGTTTGCCGCGGTCCTCGCCGGACACGCGCATGGCGATACGCTGCGCGGCAATCTCGCCGCGTTCACCAAAGGCCATGATGATGCCTGAGACGACGATCGCTGCAACAAACATCAGGAACGCACCACCGGCACTGGCCGCTGCGCCCAGCACTGTGCGCCCGGCGTCCTTGAGCTGTGGCATCCACTGGTTGAGCACATGGGCCATGTTTTCCGAGGCCGCAAGCCACACCGCATGCACTTTCGGCCCGATCAGCGGCCAGTTCGCCACCGACTCCGGCGGCGGCGGCACGCTCCAGGCGCCGCTCTTGAGTACTGTCACCAGGTTGTCGACCGATTCGCCAATGGACATCACCACCAGGTAGATCGGCACGATCAGCACCACCAGCACCAGCAGCACCACCAAGGTCGCCGCATAGCCCTGCTTCAGGCCGGTCCGCCTGTGAATACGGCAATGCAACGGATACAGGGTCACCGCGAGGATGACCGCCCACAGCATCAGCTCCAGGAACGGCTGGAAAACCTGGAAGGAGAACATCACCAGGGCGGCCACCAGGCCCGCCTTGATCAGCACGTCGAGCAGGCCCCGCGACAGGGCGCTGTCCAGCTTCAGACTCGGCTGCATGTTTGACCTCCGAACAGTAGGTGCGCCCGCGAGGCGCGATTCAGTGGCCCGTCTCGCCGACCGGGCTGTCCCCGTCAGGCAACCGCCGCACCAGGGCCATCATCACCAGGGGCACAACCGCCATCGACAGCGTGATGGCAAGCACCAGCAAGTCGTGTACCTGTTGTGTCAGTACTTGATGCTCCAGCGCCAGCTTGAACACCACGAAGGCAAACTCACCGCCAGACGCCAGCACGATCGCCAGGCACAACGCCTCGGCGCGGCTGAGGCCGCCCGCCGTTTGCCCGAGGGCGAGCAGCACGGGCAACTTGATCGCCACCAGCAGCAATGTCAGCCCCAGGACGATCAGGGGCATGCCGAACAGCAGGCGCAAGTCGGCGCTCATGCCGACGCCGACGAAGAACAGCCCCAGCAGCAGGCCCTTGAGCGGCTCGATCTGGGTTTCCAATTCTTGGCGAAAGGGCGACTCGGCCATGATCACGCCGGCCAGGAAAGCCCCCAGGGCCATGGAGACCCCTACGTGCTCCATCAACCAGGCCGTGCCCAGCACCACCAGCAACGCGGTGGCGGTAGACAGTTCGGGCAAGCCAGAACCGACCGTCCATCTGAAGACGGGGGTCAACAGATAGCGGCCGAAGACGATGAGCACGCCAATGCCTGCCGCCACGGCCAGCAGCTGCCAGCAACCTTCGTCGGCAGTGCTGACATCACCACCGAGCAAAGGCACCACGGCAATCAGGGGAATGGCGGCGATGTCCTGGAACAGCAGGATCGCGACGGCCAGGCGACCGTGCGGCTTGCCCAGGTCCTTGCGCTCGGCCAGCACCTGCAGGCCAAACGCCGTCGATGACAGCGCCAGCCCCAGACCGAGCACGATCGCAGCCGCTTTCGATTGCGCAAACAGGAAGTACGCCAGCAGGCCAAGGGCTACTGCTGTCAGCCCTACTTGCAACGAGCCGACACCGACCAACGCCTTGCGCATGGTCCACAGGCGGCGCGGCGACAGCTCCAGGCCAATCACGAACAGCAGCATCACCACGCCCATCTCCGACAGGCGGGCGACGTTGTCGGGGTTGCCCAGCAGGCCCAGCACCGACGGCCCGATCAGGATGCCCGCCAGCAAATAGCCGGGCACCGCCCCCATTTTCAAACGCTGCGCCAGTGGTACCAGAAGCACCACGGCGAGCAGAAACACTACCGTTGCCTGCAGCAGGCTGCCGTCATGTGGCATGGATGCGTACCCTTGCTAACTCCTGCGGGAGGGTTCAGAAACGCTCTTCGACCACTTTGAAGGGATAGGGCACGGCCTTGTATTTGCCGATCTTGCCGCGCTTGGGCAGCTTCACGACCTCATCGCGGGTGATGTCCTTGTAGGGGATGCGCGTGAGCATGTGACTGATGATGTTCAGCCGGGCGCGGCGCTTGTCGTTGGAATGGGCCATGAACCACGGCGCCCAGGATGAATCGGAGGCCGCGAACATGTCGTCGCGTGCGCGGGTGTAATCGTCCCAGCGGGTGTAAGACTTGAGGTCCATGGGCGACAGCTTCCACAGCTTGCGCCCGTCATTGATGCGGTCCTGTAGACGCCGGGTCTGCTCCTCGGCGCTGACTTCGAGCCAGTACTTGATGAGGATGATCCCCGATTCGACCATCATCTTCTCGAACAGCGGCACCACGCTGAGGAACTTGGTGCTCTGCTCTTCGCTGCAGAACCCCATCACCCGTTCGACACCGGCGCGGTTGTACCAGCTGCGGTCGAAAATCACCACCTCACCGGCGGCCGGCAGGTGGCGCAGGTAGCGCTGCACATACATCTGGGTCTTTTCCCGCTCGGTCGGTGCCGGCAGCGCCACCACACGGAACACCCGCGGACTGACCCGTTCGGTGATGGCCTTGATGGTGCCGCCTTTGCCAGCACCATCACGGCCCTCGAACACGATGCATACCTTCAGGCCCTTGGCCACCACCCACTCCTGCAGTTTCACCAGCTCCACGTGCAGTTTCTTGAGTTCCTGCTCATAGGCCTTGCCGCCCAGCTTTTCTGGCTGCTCTTTCGAATCTTTCTTCCTGGACGGCTTGGCCATGGCGCTCTCCTTAGGGCGAATGAAGAGTCAGTATGGTCGATTCATGACATTTTGCCGTTTCGCTTGTTAGGCAATTCGCCGCAGCCTGACAGCCCTTATTTCGCCAGCTTGTTGTAGCTGGTCATCAGGTTGCGATAGTCCGGAATATGGTTGGAGAACAACGTGCCCAAGCCTTCGATATCGTTGCGCCAGTCACGGTGCAGCTCGCAGGCGACGCCGAACCAGGTCATCAGCTGGGCACCGGCGGCCTCCATGCGTCGCCAGGCCGAATCACGGGTCAGCTCGTTGAAAGTGCCGGAAGCATCGGTGACCACGAACACCTCGAAGCCCTCCTCCAGCGCCGACAATGCCGGGAATGCTACACAGACCTCAGTCACCACCCCGGCGATCAGCAGCTGCTTCTTGCCGGTGGCTTTCACGGCCTTGACGAAGTCTTCGTTGTCCCAGGCGTTGATGTTGCCGGGGCGGGCGATATAGGGGGCGTCGGGGAATTGCTCCTTGAGCTCGGGCACCAGCGGGCCGTTGGGGCCGGTTTCGAAGCTGGTGGTGAGAATGGTCGGCAGTTTGAAGTACTTGGCCAGGTCGGCAAGGGCCAGCACGTTGTTCTTGAAGCGGTCTGGCTCGATGTCGCGCACCAGTGAAAGCAGGCCGGCCTGGTGATCGACCAGCAGGACGGCGGCGCTGTTCTTGTCCAGACGCTTGTATTGGAAGGCCATGACAGAACTCCTTGCAACGTAGGTTGGGAATTTCAGCGTAGGCAAGGATGGGCTGCCGGAGGGACCGTCAGTCGGTTCGCTGGGGGACTACTTGATCGGTCACTTGATCGGTCACTTGATCGGTAGACATCACTTCACAAATTCCTGAACTAATTATTTCTCCGCCGCGATTTTTCCCCTCGCCCGCCCCCACCAGAATCGCTTCACCACAATCACAATAACCGTGAGGCCACTCCCGTGGACCAGACACTCCAGGTACGGCAAGCTGCCGCCGACCTCGTCGCGGCCTTCGCCAGCAACGACACCGCCCGCTACTTCGCCTGTTTCAGCGAAGACGCCACCTTCCTCTTCCACACCTTGCCGCAACCGCTGCTGTCACGCCGTGCCTATGAAGACCTCTGGGCCCAGTGGCAGGCCGAGGGTTTTGCCGTGCTCGGCTGTGAGTCGAGCAACGTGCAGGTGAGCCTGCAAGGCGACGTGGCAATCTTCATGCATGACGTGGCCACGCACATCCGTGTTGCCGGTGAAGAGCACCAGCTGGCCGAGCGCGAGACCATCGTCTTCCGCCGTCACGGCGAGCAATGGCTGGCGTGCCACGAACACCTGTCGGTCGTGACCGCCGCCTGATCAGCACTTACGCGGCCTTGCCGCACTGCCATCGCACCCACAAGAGGGCCCGCGCACCGCGACGGGCCTACAACAACCGCGCTGGAGCATCACCATGAGCCACTCGACCGGTATCGAGACCAACGGCGTCGAGCAGATCCCCGACGATCAACGCGACGCCTCCCCGCTGGACCTGTTCCGCCTGATCTTCGGCGGTGCCAATACCTTCGCGACTGCCGTACTGGGCAGCTTCCCGGTGCTGTTCGGGCTATCGTTCCAGGCCGGCGTCTGGGCGATCCTGCTCGGCGTCGGCGTCGGTGCGCTGATCCTCGCGCCGATGGGCCTGTTCGGTGCCCTCAACGGCACCAACAACGCGGTGTCGTCGGGCGCGCACTTTGGCGTGCACGGGCGCATCGTCGGCTCGTTCCTGTCACTGCTCACCGCCGTGGCGTTCTTTTCGCTGTCGGTGTGGAGCTCGGGTGATGCCTTGGTTGGCGGCGCCAAACGCCTGGCCGGGCTGCCGGAGACCGACCTGACCCTGGGCCTGGCCTATGGCCTGTTCGCGGTGCTGGTGCTGGTGGTGTGCATCTTTGGCTTCCGCTTCATGCTGTGGGTCAACAAGATTGCCGTGTGGGCTTCGAGCCTGCTGTTCCTGCTGGGCATCTTCGCCTTCGCCGGGCCGTTCGACGCGGGCTTCGCCGGTAGCGTCAGCCTCAGCCAGCCGGGCTTTTGGGCGGCATTCGTCGGCGCGGCGATCCTGGCCATGAGCAACCCGGTGTCGTTCGGTGCCTTCCTCGGTGACTGGTCGCGCTACATCCCGCGGCAGACGCCAAAGTCACGCATCATGCTGGCCGTTATCGCCGCCCAGGTGGCCACGCTGATCCCGTTCCTGTTCGGCCTGTGCACCGCCACCCTGGTGGCCACCCAGGCGCCTGACTACATCGCCGCCAACAACTACGTCGGCGGCCTGCTGGCCGTGGCGCCGAGCTGGTTCTTCCTGCCGGTGTGCCTGATTGCGGTGATCGGCGGCATGTCCACCGGCACCACCGCGCTATATGGCACCGGCTTGGACATGTCCAGCGTGTTCCCACGCCTGCTCAGCCGCGCCGGCGCCACCTTGTTGATTGGCGTACTGGCCATCGCGTTCATCTTCATCGGCCGCTTCACGTTCAACCTGGTGCAAAGCGTGTCGACCTTCGCCGTGCTGATCATCACCTGCACCAGCCCATGGATGGTGATCATGATCCTCGGCCTGATCACCCGCCGCGGCTTCTACCACGCAGACGACCTGCAGGTGTTCACCCGCGGCCAGCGTGGCGGCCACTACTGGTTCCTGCATGGCTGGAACTGGCGCGGCATGGGCGCCTGGATCCCCAGCGCGGTGGTCGGCCTGTGCTTCGTCAACTTGCCAGGGCAGTTCGTCGGCCCGCTCGGCGACCTGGCCGGTGGCATCGACCTGAGCCTGCCGGTCACCCTGGGCCTGGCCGGCGTGCTGTACCTGCTGCTGCTCAACCTGTTCCCTGAACCTGCTGGCGTGTATGGCCCCAACGGCCCGCGCTGGGTGCGCTGCAAAAGCGCCCCGCACACGCCGGTGACCACTGCCGAAATGGCCTGACTGGATACCGACCATGACCACTTCCCACTACATTGCCGGCCGCTGGGTCGAAGGCCACGGCAGCGACTGCATCAGCGTCAGCGAGCCTGCGCTGGGCTTGCCCTTCGCCGAACTGATGGCCGCCAGCGTGGCCCAGGTCGACCAGGCCGTGGCCGCCGCCCGTGACGCCCTGCCTGCCTGGAAAAAGGTCAGCGCCAGCACGCGTGCGGCCTTCCTGCGCGGCTTTGCCGAACAGCTCGGCCAGCGCCGCGAAGCACTGATCACCTTGCAGATGCGCAACAACGGTAAGCCGCGGCACGAGGCCGAGATCGACCTGGATGATGCGATCGCCACCTTCGCCTACTACGCCGAGTTGGCCGAACAACTGCCCTCGAAGAACCGTGACGTGCCATTGGCGGCAGCGGGCTACACCGCCCGCACCCGCCTGGAGCCGGTCGGCGTGGTCGGCCTGATCGTGCCGTGGAACTTCCCGTTGGTGACCAGCGCCTGGAAGCTCGCCCCGGCCCTGGCAGCCGGTTGCACCGTGGTGCTCAAGCCGTCGGAAGTGACCCCGCTGATCGAGCAGACCTACGGCCAGATCGCCGACGCCCTGGGCCTGCCAGCCGGCGTGCTGAACATCGTCAACGGCAAGGCCGAGACCGGCGCTGCGCTGAGCAGCCACAACGGCCTCGACAAGCTGTCGTTCACCGGCAGCAACAGCGTCGGCAGCCAGGTGATGCGCAGCGCTTCGGCACAGTGCCGGCCGGTGACCCTGGAGCTCGGTGGCAAGTCGGCAATCGTGGTGTTCGACGATTGCGACCCGGACCAGGCGGTGGAATGGATTGTTGCCGGTATCACCTGGAACGCCGGACAAATGTGCTCGGCCACCTCGCGCCTGCTGGTGCAGGACGGCATTGCCGACACGCTGCTGCCGCGCCTGCAGGTTGCGCTGCAAAAGCTGCGGGTCGGTAACCCGCTGGCCGAAGAAGTCGACATGGGGCCGCTGACCAGCCAGGCACAGTGGCTGAAGGTTGCCAGCTACTTCGCGACGGCGCGTGAAGAGGGTTTGCAATGCCTGGCCGGCGGGCAGGCGCTGGATCGTGAAGGTTGGTTCGTGAGCCCTACGCTTTACACCGATGTGCCGAAGGACAGCCGCCTGTGGACCGAGGAGATCTTTGGCCCGGTACTGTGCGCGCGTCGCTTCGCCACTGAAGAGCAAGCGATTGCCGAGGCCAACGACAGCCGCTTCGGGCTGGTCGCCACGGTCTGCTGCGCCGACCTGGAACGCGCCGAGCGCGTGGCCAATGCGCTGGAAGTCGGGCATGTGTGGATCAACTCGGTGCAGGCGGTGTTTGTCGAGACATCGTGGGGTGGCACCAAGGGCAGCGGGATTGGGCGGGAACTGGGGCCTTGGGGGTTGTCGGGGTACCAGTCGGTGAAGCATGTGACTCAGTGTTTGGGGTGATGGCCTAGAAGTGTCCGCCACAGCATCTTTGCCGCTTATGAGATCGAGCGCCGCCCGCGCGGCGCTTCGCGGGTGAACCCGCTCCCACAGTCTGTTTCGGGCCAATCCCTTCTGTGAGGTCTTCACTGTCCGCCTAGTTTGTTCCCTTCGATTTCGAGGTGGGCACAACTGCTTTTCATCGGTCTTCAGTCATGCACCAAGGCGGGCAGCATAATTGGCATAGGACAGACTGGCCCGAAACAGACTGTGGGAGCGGGTTCACCCGCGAAGCGCCGCGCGGGCGGCGCTCGATCTCATAGGCGCTGAACTTCTCATGCCGAACACATGGTGGCCCTCCCCCAGTCCCCAGCCATGCATCCCCAAGCATTCCTCCGTAAGAAAATTCCCAACCTGAAACCAAATGCTTCAAGAGCAACCTGCTTGGGAATTATCCTACGCACTGCGCTGCCGTTTCTCTGTTGTTGATGATCAGCATCAGGGCTAATTTCCCTAGGTCGCCAAATTCGGCGTCCGGGTGTGAGAGCCCGTGTTGATCTAGCTGCAACCTCAGCGGTAGCTGTGCGCGGGCAGGATTCGTCCTGGCCGGTTTCCTAGATCACCGGTCCCTCACCCCGCGTACAGCTGCCACCCAAACCTGTGAGAGGGAATGGGCATCAGCTCCTGACTGATCTAGGAGTAAACAATGAAAAAGTAGTCCCCGATCCACCCACCAAAACCTCTCCCCGCGCGTTCTACTCCATCAACAACGACATGCCCTCGCCCGAGGCCCTGCTGTACGTTTCCCAACTGCTGCGCGGCATCGAAGACACACTGGACGAATATACTGCGGCAATGCCGGCGGGCCTGGCATAGGGATGCTGGTCAACACCGTACACAACGTGCAGATGGCCAGGGCGTTGAATGAGCTAGTCCTATTGCGGGATGTAGGGGAAATCAACCTGGCATTGAAGCTAGGATCACGGGTCCCTTCGCAAACCGGCGCGAGGGGACTCGTTCTGCCTACTTCCTTAGCTCTACTCTGCAAACAGGAAATGTCGCAAAAAAGCGTTTTCGAGTACGCGTTTCGCAAACATGTCGCTGACGGCGACATATTGAAAAAACGTGTCGCAGAAACCGTTAAATAGCGACACGTCCTCTAAGAAATCACTGCAGCGACATCATCATCGTCTTGGGAGACAGTTCAGGACAGAGCTTAAACCCGGCATATTTCGCGTAGAACTGTTCAAGTCGCTCGGTAAGTGGATGCACAATCATTGCGACGCAGCCCACGACCTCCGAAGCAGCCAGCGCTCTTTCAATCGCATCCTGCAAAAGATCGGTTGCCAAGCCTTGCCCTGCCGCTTGGCGGGTTACACCCATGCGTCCCAGAACGACGACCGGCAAATGCTCAGGTGCATTACGGCGAAGTCGGGCCGATGCGGCATTTCCCCGCGCAACTGACCCATTCGATAACGTGTAAAAGCCAGCAACGGCGTTCGTACCTGCAAAGCAGGTGACATAGACCACAGCGTGCTTGGCATGCTGGGCCTTCAGTGCCTTTTCCAACAAATAGCTGTTGATCGAAGCTTCTCCACAATCGAACTGGCTCAGATCATGAAACTTGTTCAGTACCTGTGGAGCACTCAGCGCCAGCGCTTCGGCCTTGCCAGCAGCTTCTTCACGCATTCATTACTCCTGATAGTGTGGTCTTCCAATGCCTGTGTGAACGCATCAAACGCTTCGTCATCAAGCAGGAACAAGCGTTGCTCCATGAGCACTTCTTCGGCTCGCTTGCATGCAGCTTCCAGAACGAAGCTGGTGCGATCACCGCCGACAATTTCCACTGCTGCGTCGATCAGGTCGCGGCGGTGCTCGGCGACTCTCATGTTCAACGGCACCGCTTTGCTGCGGTCCCGCGTGTGTAATTCACCCATTGATGACTCCTTGCCCGTCCCACACGAGCAGCCAGATCGACCGACTGTGTCGACACACCAAAGCCTATTAAAATGTAACGCAAATGTATAGCTGTAAATCCAAGTGCGTTACGAACGGTCATTCTCGGCTCCTACAGGTGACTTTCCCTCCCCCTCCCGAAGTCCCACTCCCTGGTACCCCCACAATCACAACACCAGGCCGGACCACCATGCACCCTCAACGCACCGCCTTGCACAACGAGTTGCACGCCCGCCCGTCGCTGTATTTCGACGGCCCGGCGCATGTCTTCCACCTGGCACTGCTCGGCGGCGATGCCGCTTGCGCCGCGCTGCTGCAACGCTGCTGCCCGGATGCGATCGACGCCGAGGCCGCCCAGGGCATCACCCGCCTGGATGGCCACCCGTTCAAGTGGGAACGGCACACCGAGTTCTTCACCCTGACCCTGGTGGTGCCTTGTTCTGCCGACGACAGCGAATGGCAGGCACTGCCGCCAGTGCTGGCCGAGGCCATCGCGCCGCAGGCGGCACAAGTGATCAATGCCGTGCAGGTGCTGGTGCGCGACGAGCTGGGCCTCGACCTGCGCCACTACGGTTTCAAGGACCCGTGCGGCTCTTGCGTCGGCGGTGGCGATGCGGTGGTGTGGAGCGATTTTCGCCTCACCGCGGATGGCACCAACCGCTTCCTGTTCATCAACCGGCGCCTCAATGCCTACCGCCAAGGCCGTATGATCCGCCGGCTGCTGGAGATCGAGACCTACCGCATGATGGCCTCGCTGACCCTGACCACGGCCAAGGCCCTGAGCCAGGAACTGGATGGCTTCGACAAGACCCTGATGCAACTGTCGGAGCGCAGCGCTGGCGGCGATGGCCATGACTCCAAGGCCCTGCTCGAAGCCATCGCCCACCTGTCACGCCAGGTGGTCAGCCGCACGGTGAAGACCCGTCATCGCTTCGGTGCCACCCAGGCCTATGCGCAGCTGGTGTTCGAACGGCTGGGCGAACTGCGCGAGAGCCATGTCGGTGATTGCCAGCGTCTGGGGGTGTTCATCGAGCGCCGGTTCAAGCCGACTGTGCGCTATTGCGCGGCGACCGAACAGCGGCTGGAGCAACTGGCGAAGAACGTCGCTAACCTGGGCGACCTGCTGCAGGCGCGGGTGCAGGTGGAGATGGAAGAGCAGAATGCCGGGATCTTGCGCAGCCTCAATGCCCGTGCCGATGCCCAAGTGAAGATTCAGCGGGCGGTGGAGGGGCTGTCGATCATCGCCATCACCTATTACCTGCTGAACCTGTTCAAGCTGCTGTATGGCGGGCTGAATGTGCTGGGGATGGGGTTGACGGCACGGGATGCGCTAATGGGAATGGCTCCCCCGGTGCTGCTGGTACTGCTGGTGATTCTGATGCGAATCAGGCAGGCCAAGCAGCACTGAATCCGGGGGCGCGCTGTGCGCCCCCGACTATTCACACCGACGCGTCAGCCGGGCGCGAGCCTTCCTGCACCAGCACCATGCTCTGCGGCGAAGACAGGGCAATGCCTTCATCGCGCAACCGGCCAAGAATGGTGAACAGCAAGTCGCTACGGGCGCCCGACACCTGCCGCGGCCCTGCCACATAACCACTCACACCAATGACCATGCCTGCGGAAGTCAGGTCCTTGAAGGTCACCGAGCAAGCCGGCGCATCGAGGATTGCCTCATGCTCGCGATAGGCTGCCAACAGCAGATCACGTACAAGGTTGGCATCGGTCTCCAATGGCAAGGTCAGGGTGATACCCACCACGCCCAGGGCATTGCCCATGGTCACGTTACGCACGTTCTGCGAGATGAATTGCGAGTTGGGCACGATCACCGTGGAGCGGTCGGACATCTGGATCTCGGTGGCGCGCACGTTGATCCGGCGGATATCGCCTTCGACCCCGGCCAGGCTCACCCAGTCGCCCACCTTGACCGGACGTTCGGTGAGCAGGATCAGGCCCGAGATGAAGTTCTGCACGATCTGCTGCAAGCCGAAACCGATACCGACCGACAGCGCACTGACCACCCAGGTCAGGCTGGTCAGGTTGATGCGCAGGGTCGACATCACCAGTATGGCCAGGAATATGAAGCCGAGGTAACCGACCAAGGTCACCAGCGAGGCGCGCATGCCCGCGTCCATGTCGGTTTCCGGCAGCAGTCGCTCGCTCAGCCAGCGCTTCACCACGCGGATGGCGAACAGGCCACCGAACAAGATCAGCACCGCCAGCAGGATGTCCTGCGGCACGATGTTGAGGTTGCCGAGCAACTTGCCACCGGTGCCGTCCCAGTCACCCAGGCTCAGCAGCAGCTCGCCGGGGCTGGTGCCCGACGGCATCAGCGCCAGCAAGATGGCCAGGAACAGCAGCACCGTGCGGCTGATACCAATCAGGATGGTGCTGGCCTGGGCCTGGTGGCGTGGCGCCAGGCCCAGGGTCGAGGCGAGTGCCAGACCGCCCGGTTGGCGAGGCGACAGCAGGGCTTCGCAGAGGTCGCTGAGGAACGTGGTGAGCAGGTAGGCACACACCGCCACCACGCTGATCCACAACAGCTTGGCCGTGAGGAAGTAGGCCAGGGTCAGGTAGCCAGCGAGCAGTGCCAGCACGATCAGCCCGACCCACACCACGGTCACGAACGGGATCAGCCCGGCCCAGCCAGCCGGGCGCTCCAGGTTGTGCTTTCTCAGGGTGCGGCGGTAGCGCAGCAGTGCCACCGTGAAGATCGCAGCCACCACCAGCGCGGTCAGGCCATTGGTGGCCACGGTCAGCGCCAGGCTGGTGCCGATCACGCTGTTGATGCGCTCCATGGTCAGCATGACCATCAGCGCCAGCGCCAACAGCTTGGGGAACCAGCCCAGCGCGCTGGCCACTTCGTCGTGAATCGGCGGCAGGCGCCAGGACGGACGCTGCAGCATCAGCATGGCGCGGCCCAGGCCAGTGATGAAGGCGCTGAACACCACCAGGGTGAGGAAGTGATTGGTCAGGCTGGCGACGTCGGAGCCAAGCTCCGAGCTGCTTTCCAGGCCCCAGCGCAGCAGCGAAACGGAACCGGAGATGGTGCCCAGGGTAGCCAGGCTCACGCTCAGGGCCAGGGCGCTGCGCCGCAAGCGGCCTTCTGGCAGGCGGTGCACCATGATGCTGGCCAGCATACGCTCCAACAGCCCGCGCACCACAGTCCATACCAAGATTGCCGCCACCAGGCTGGTGATGAAGAACCAGCGATGTTCGGCACTCAAGGCACTGCCGACAGCATCGGTGGCCTCCTCGCGCAGGTCGCGCAAGCGCGCTACGTCGTCCGAGGTGGGGCGGATCAGGCTCTGCCAGAACGCCGGGCTCAACGGCGTCGTGGCTCGGCTGAGGATTTGCGAGTTGAACTGGCTACGGCGCAGGTTGACGATTTGCGTGGACAGGTCGCGGGCCGATTGAGTCAACTTGGCTGCCTGTTCCTGCTCGGCAACCAACGCCTTTTTCTCGTCAGCCAGCTGCTGGCGCTGACGGGTCAGCACTTCGGCTTCTTCCGGCTGCACCGGGCCGAGCACCTTGAGCTTGTCGTCGAGCTTTTCAACATCTGCGCTGCGCAAGGCACTCAACGCTTCGGCCTGGCGTTGTACCTGCACGGCGGACAGGCGCAACTGCGACAGCAGGTCGTCGTTGGCATTGCTGGTAACGCCCTGGCGGATCTGGTCGAGCCGATCGCTCAGTTGCTCGTAGCTGGCATTTTCGTCCAGCACCGGTACTTCCGCCGCTGCCAGGCTGGAAACCGGCGTGGCCGGTGCCGACCAGGCCGGCGTGGTCAGCGACAGCAGCAGGGCCATGACGCCCAGGTAGAATCGGGCAAGGCTGACACGCCTCATCGAATGTTCCTCTTTACACATCGAACTGGCGGGGGATTCTACGCGGCTTCCGGCAATCAGGAGAGTGCCGTTTCTCGCGCCAGCAGTTGCCGTTTGCGCTCAACCCCCCAACGATAGCCGCTGATGTCGCCGTCACGGCGCACCACACGGTGGCAAGGAATGGCCACGGCGATGTGATTGGCCGCGCAGGCCATGGCCACGGCCCGCACCGCCTTGGGGGCGCCGATGCGTTCGGCGATCTCGGTATAGCTGACCCGGCCGCCCACCGGCACCTCGCGCAAGGCCTGCCAGACCCGCTCCTGAAAGGCGGTACCTTGCACATCCAGTGGCAGGCTCAGCCCCAGTGCCGGCGCTTCGACAAAGCCGACCACTTCGGCGACCAGCCGCTCGTAGCCGGCATC
The DNA here is from genome assembly GCF_021602465.1 of Pseudomonas urethralis. Taxonomy (NCBI): domain Bacteria; kingdom Pseudomonadati; phylum Pseudomonadota; class Gammaproteobacteria; order Pseudomonadales; family Pseudomonadaceae; genus Pseudomonas; species Pseudomonas urethralis. The sequence continues at coordinate 68,290 of NZ_BQIJ01000011.1, read as the reverse complement.
GCCACCGATGAGGCGGGCTTTGGGGAACTGATTTTCCAACTGCTCAAGCAACGCCTCGGGGTCATCACCCAGCAGGATCGCGCAAATGCCCTTCTCGCTCTGGGCCACCAGAATCGCCCCGAGGGAGCACTGACCGATGGCGAAGTGGATGGTCGCTCCGGCGCCGCCTGCGCGGTACTCGCGGGGGCGCATGCCCAGGCGCTGGTCTGCGCTTTGGTAGAAACGGCTGTTGGAGTTGTAGCCGGCGTCGTAGATCGCATCGGTCACCGTACGTTGCCCGTCGCCCAGCCGCTCGCGCAGGCGCCTGGCGCGGAAGGCGCTGGCATAGGCCTTGGGGGTGAGGCCGGTTTCGGCCTTGAACAAGCGGTGCAGATGAAAGGGGCTTACGGCCAGTTGCGCGCCGAGCTGGTCGAGGCCGGGCGGGGTGTCGCTGCTTTCCAACAGGCGGCAGGCGCGGGCAATCAGGTCAGCGCGACGGCTTTCGCCCGGCTTGGCCATGCAGCGCCGGCAGGCACGGTAGCCGGCGGCTTCGGCGCTGGCGGCGTCATTGAAGAACTCGACGTTGTCGCGCTTGGCCATGCGCGATTTGCAGCCGGGGTGGCAGTACACGCCAGTGGTGCGCACGGCGTAGACGAAGTGGCCGGCGGCAGAGGTGTCACGGGACTCGACGGCTTGCCAGCGCTGGGTTTCAGTGGTGAAGGCGTTCATCCGGTCAACCTCGGCTATCTGTTTCATCGGTTACGGCCGCTTCGCGGGCATGCCTGCGCAACCGCCGCGAAAGGGCCGGCAAAGCCAAGGCAAAGTGATCAGGCCCGCCACAGGTACCAGGCCGCCACTGTCCGATACGGGCTCCAGCCGCCCCCCAGCGAGCGCATCTGCGCCGGGGTTGGAGCCTTTTCCAGCCCCTTGAGCCGACGATACCCCTCGCGCACGCCAAAATCGTCCACCGGCAGGATATCCGAGCGCTCCAGGCTGTAGATCAGCAGCATCTCCACGGTCCAGCGCCCGACGCCACGCAAGGCGATCAGACGCTGGATCAATGCATCGTCCGATAAGCCCAAGGCCTCCTCACGACTGGGTACCACACCCTCCAGGCTGGCCTTGGCGATACCCTGGATGGTCACCAGCTTGCTCGCCGAAAAGCCGCAACCGCGCATCACCTCGGGGCTGACCGCCAACAGTTGTTCTGGCGTCGGAAACGCCTGCCCAGGGAACAGCGCCAGCAACCTCCCGAGGATCGCCTCGGCCGCCCGCGCATGCAACTGCTGATAGGCAATCGCCCGCACCAACGCTTCATAAGGCTCGCGCCCTGGCGTCGCCTGGTGCAGGCAGGGCCCGGTCACCTCGATATGCCGCGCCCAGTCAGGGTCCAGCGCTGCCAGGTAGTCGGCGGCTTCACGGTAGGCGGCGGGAGAAAGGTCGGCGAGAATCATCCGTGGCTCCTGTGGCTTCAATGCAGGTCCAGCTTAGCCCAGCCACTGATCGGGCAAACGCCGGATCTTGCGCCACCAATTCCTCAGTCGGCAACGGCGCGCAACTTCCCCACCCGGCGGTACGATTGCCGGGCACAGCACACGAACAGCCCTGCCATCAGCGCCAGCGCCATCGGCAGCCCATGCGGCGCCACATCCATCGCCGCCCCGCTCACCAGCGGCCCGACCAGGCTGCCGACGCCCCACAACAGCCCCACGCTGGCATTTGCCGTGACAAGGTCCTGCCCTTTGAAGCGTTGCCCGATCAGCACCAGCGCCAGGGTGTAGATACCGCCCGCCACCGCGCCCAGCAGCACCAGCATCGGCCACAGTAGCCAGGTCACCTGCAGCAGCCATGGCAGGGCGATGCCGATCGCCATCGCCACCAGCCCGCACACCAGGTGCAGCCCGGTGCGCTCGACGCGGTCGGCCAGCCAGCCCAACGGCAGCTGGAACAGCATGTCGCCGGCAAACACCACGGTCACCATCAGCGCCGCCACGGCCACGGCAAAACCATGGCTGCTGGCGTACACCGGCAGCAGCGACAGCACCACGGCATCGAAGAACGAGAAGAACAGCACCGCCACGCACAGCGCCGGCGCCACACGGAAGAAGCCGGCCAGGCCGAAGCTCTTCTCGCCCTCGTCGCCATGTTCGACATGGTCATTGGGCACGGTCAGCAGAATGCACAGCAAGGCCAGGCCATAGCCAAGGGTAACCACGCCAATGATCCAGGGGCTATCGGCGCCAATCAACGCGATCAGTGCCGGGCCAAGTACCTGGAAACCGGTGAAGCTGGTGGCGTACAGGGCCATGATCTTGCCGCGGTTGTGGTCCGGGCACAGCTCGTTGACCCAGGACTCGCCGAGGATGATCGCGATGCCCATGCCAATGCCCAGGCCCATGCGCAGCACGGCCAGCAGCCACAGCGTATCGAACGCCGAATCAAGCAAGGCGATGCTCACGGTGCACAGGCTGAAGCACAGCAGGTAGATGGTGCGCCGGGTCAGGTGCCGGCAGCAGGCATCGACCATGAACGCCGAAAGCATCATGCCCGCAGCCGGGATGGCCGAGATGATGCCGATTTCCAAGGTTCCGGCCCCGGCCTCGTGCAGGCGCAACGACACCAGCGGCAGGCTGGCCCCCAGGCTGAAGCCCACTACCGATACGGCGAACAGAAGGCCCGCCAGCAAACGCATGTTCATGTACCACTCCAGGCAAAACTGAAAAGACGTGCAGATACAGGCGCCCATACGCTCGCCGGGAAGGCGGGCGACGCAGAGGCGCTGGGTGTCAGTTCAGGGCTGGGTGTGGCGAGAAGGTGAAGGCGAACAGCACACTGCGGCGACGCTTGAGCACCGTATCGCTCGGCCACGCACGACGCATGGCCTGCAGAGCAGGCTGGCGGGTGTGTGGGAGGGATTGGCTACGGCGCATTGCTGTGGCTACTACGCAGGTGTGAAAAAGAGAGGCGGCACTCTAGGCCAAGCCTGACCAAGTCGTCAATTGCCCGGGGCTGCTCGCAGCCCCCGGCCATGTCAGCGCTTACCCGTATTTGGCAGAAACACCGCCAACAGGCCGAACAAAGGCAGGAACGAGCACAGCCCGTACACATACTCGATGCCACGCAGGTCAGCCAGGTACCCCAGCAGCGCCGCACCAATCCCGCCAAAGCCGAACATCAGGCCGAAGAAGATACCGGCAATCATGCCCACACTGCCGGGCACCAACTCCTGGGCATACACCACGATCGCGGAAAACGCCGAGGCCAGAATGAAACCGATCACCACGCTGAGCACGGTCGTCCAGAACAGGTCGGCATACGGCAATGCCAGGGTGAACGGCGCCACTCCGAGGATCGAGAACCAGATCACCGCCTTGCGCCCAATGCGGTCACCGATCGGCCCGCCAAAGAAGGTACCCGCCGCCACCGCGCCGAGGAACAGGAACAAGTGCAGCTGCGAGCTGGCTACCGACAGGTCGAACTTCTCGATCAGGTAGAAAGTGAAGTAGCTGGTGAAGCTGGCCATGTAGAAGTACTTGGAGAACACCAGCAGCCCGAGCACGATCAGCGCCGCGATCACCCGCCCGCGCGAGATGCCGTGGCTGGCCTGCAGCGCCTTGCGTGCCTTGGCCTGGTCAAGGTGTTGCTTGTACCAGCGGCGCAGCATCAGGGTCACGGCAAAGAAGAACAGCGCCGCCACGCCAAACCAGGCTACGTGAGTCTGGCCGAATGGAATCACGATGGCCGCCGCCAGCAACGGGCCGAAGGCAGAACCGGTGTTGCCGCCAACCTGGAATGTCGACTGCGCCAGGCCAAAACGGCCACCCGAGGCCAGCCGCGCGATCCGCGAGGTCTCCGGGTGGAAGGTCGACGAACCGATGCCGACAAGTGCCGAAGCCAGCAAGATCATCGGGAAGCTGCCAACGAAGGCCAGCATGACGATCCCCACCAGGGTGCACAGGGTACCCAGCGGCAACAGGTTGGGCGTAGGTCTGCGATCGGTGAAAAAGCCCACCCAGGGTTGCAGCAACGAGGCGGTGATCTGGAAGGTCAGGGTGATCATGCCGATCTGGGCGAAGCTCAGGTCGTAGTTGGCCTTGAGCATCGGGTAGATCGCCGGCAACACCGACTGGATCAGGTCGTTGATCAGGTGCGCCAGGGCGCAGAAAGCGATGATGCGCATTACCAGCGGATTGGCTTGGGTCGCCGAACCGGTGCTGGCAGTGGGAGTGCTGCTGATGGCCATGAGCGTGAATTCCGTCCGCAGGTTTGGCATCCGATTATCAGGAAACAAATAGATACATAGCTAGCTTTTTTATTTACCGGACAGGCGCACTTGTAAATGGTTCTCAATATATTTAGCATCTTCGACTTATCCTCCCCGTAATCGTTGGGCGTAACAGCCCTCACGCGAGCACCCCGATCATGAGCCCGATGCCCGCCACGCCGCTTCAGGCCGATCCTCAGCAGGAAGCGCTGGAGTGGTTTTCCCGCCTGCGCCAGCCCGGCTGCGATGAAGGCGAACGCCAGGCATTCGGCCGCTGGTGCCAGGAGCCCCAAAACGCGCATGCTTATGCCGAACTGGAAGCGTGCTGGCAGCAACTTCAGGTGCCCGCTGCCCGGCCACGACCACGTTTGCTCACGGTCCGCCGCAGTTACATGGGCACGGTATTCGGCGTGCTGTTCCTGCTGTTGCTCAGCGCTTTCGCCTATCTTTACTGGCCACTGATGCAACGCTTGGCCAGCGAACTGGCCACTGACGTGGGCGAGCGCCGCAGCGTGCGCCTGGCCGACGGTTCGGCGTTGCACCTGGACAGCGCCAGCGCAGTCAATGTCGACCTGCGCGGGCGCACGCGCCAACTGCACCTGGTACAAGGCCAGGTGTATCTGGAGCTGGTACTCGATGGCCGCGCCATGGAAGTTCAGGTCGACGATGCCCGTATCCAGGTGTACGGCACCCGCCTGATGGTGGCGCGGCATGCCGATCAAGATGAACTGGTGGTGCTCAATGGCAAAGCGCTGGTCACCCAGGGCGGTGAGCAGCGCATGGTGTCAGCGGGCGAACGGGTAACCTTCACCGATGCGCGGATCCACCCCGTGCAGAAAGTCGACGAGAAGACCGTGGATGCGTGGCGCTCTGGCCGCATCGAGGCCATCGACATGCCTCTGGGGCAAGTTATCGAGCGCCTGGCCAGCTATCAGGGCCGGCGGGTCTGGCTGATGGATGAACAGGCGGCCCATCGACGCGTGACGGGCAACTTCAATCTCGATCGCCCAGGCGAAACCCTCGCGGGACTGGCTGCTGAGGAGGATTTGCAGCTGTACGGCGTGCTTGGGCAGTGGCTGATCGTCCGCTGAAACCGAGGTCGGTCGCTAAGTTTTTGAAAGCGTGCAATTTTTTTTTGAAATGAGTGTTGACACAGGTCCATCACAAGGGAATAATGCGCCCCATCGGCTACATAGCTCAGTTGGTTAGAGCATAGCATTCATAATGCTGGGGTCCGGGGTTCAAGTCCCTGTGTAGCCACCAAACCTGAAAAGGGCTTACCGCAAGGTAAGCCCTTTTCTTTTGCCTGTAGAAAAGTCCAGCCCATCAGCGCCCCCCGCGATCGCCACACCCAATCTGTCACCTGGGCTTGCTGCAGAACGACGAGCCTGGTCCGCCATCACCACCCCAGGTGCGATACCCCGCAGTATCGATGTGGATGCGCCCGCTGGGATAGCGCCCCAGCCCCATGTTCCAGGCTTGGCCATGCTGCTGCCAGAAGTGGCACAGCGGATTGGGGTCGGCCCAGGCCGGCAGCAGGATATCGACCGCGAAAGCGCGGGTATGGGCACTGCCCACAGCACCGCCCGCGCAGCGATTGAGATCGGCATTGCGATAGCCCGACACCACTTCGAACTGGCGCAAGATACCTTGCCCGCCGAGGGTATTGACCAACGACAACGTGGAACGCACTGCCGGCCAGTTGCTGGCCGGCGGCACCGCAAACGGCGCGGCATGGCACAGCTTCCAGTCCGACGCCGTTCGTAGCAGCTGATGAATCGGGACCACACCATAGAGGCGCGCATCCACCAGCATCTCGCGAAACGGCCGGGTTTGATGATCACCAGCCCATTGCGCGAACATCCACACGTCGCGCTCGTCTGCCAGCAGCCCTGTGCTCGACAGCACACCTGCAACCAATAGCAGCCTGCTCGCTCTTCTCATCCCCATGCTCCCTGCCCCAGTATGAGCGCGGCCGTCAAATCGGGCGGCCACTGACAAGGAGTTAAGCATGCACAAGACTGCCGCAACGAGCCTCGCCGCCCTCGCCTTCAGCGGCCTGGCCATGGCGGATGCGCGCATCGACCTGGGCGATGCCCAGCGCGTTACCCGCCTGTTCGCCTTCCCCAACAATTGCCACGTGATCTGCTACCGCGACTGGACGCTGGAACAGACGGTCGAGCACTACCTGACCCAGAGCGTACGCCGTGACGGCCACGCCAACGCCCAGGTGCACGTCAGCCGTGACCACGACCGGCTGCACGCCACCATCAGCGACGTGCCCGCCAACTATGCCGAGCCCCTGCGCAAGCTGCTCGACAGTGGCGAACTGGCCTACAACGGTGCCACCCAGCTGAACAAGGACGGCAAATGGTCTTACGACTGGTACCTGTTCCTGCCGCTGGGCATGGCCCTGCAGAATCGCCGCAGCATCGAGCTGCTGCACTTCCCGCCAGATTATTCACTGACCCAGGCACAGGACTACCTGCGTTCCAACACGACCGACCGCTGGGCCGAACTGCTGACCTTCAACGGCGTCGACGCCAGCCAGACCCCGGCCTACCAGACCATCATCGACATCGCCCCGATCGCCGCGCCGGCCAGCGCGGGAGCAGCCCTGACGGACACCTATGGTTACTTCAAGGACTACCAGTTGCGCATGGTCAAGGAAATGACCCTGCAACAGCGCACCCGGCCACTGCCCATGGTCGCCTTCGGCGCACCAGTGCGCAGCTGGGTCCAGCAGCAATACGGGCCGCAGGTGGATGTACTGGGCCTGGTCAGCATCAGCCCTCAGCCCGGCGCGCACGTGCCGGTACTGGGAGCCAACCACCCAAGCGCGATCTGGTACGCGGCAAACAAGGACAGCCATGGCGGCAATCAGGATGCGGCCGATGCCGCAGGGCTGAAGATGATGGGCCAGGATTTGACGGCGGCCTGCTGGCAGGCCGGGATGGGCCGTAACCCCACGGCTGAACCGAAGATGACCCTGGATGCCTGCGCGACCAAGTGGCAGGTAACGCAGAAAAAGCAGACCTGTGAGCTGTTCTTCCGCACCGTGCGCAAGTACACACCAGAGCAGGCAGCCGCAAAGTGCAATACCGGGGAGATGACCAGAAGCCTGCGGGACCTGCGCAAGCCGGTCGAGGTTGTGCCGCGGGAACTGTGATCGACTGACTGGCCCCTTCGCGGGTGAACCCGCTCCCACAGGATCTTTGTAGATTCCGAAGGTTGCACAATACCTGTAGGAGCGGGTTTACCCGCGATGAGGCCAGTACAGGCTTGCTCAGTCTTCAAGCAACGTACAGGCCATCACCAACGCATCTTCACGCCCACCCGCGATCGGGTAGTAATCGCGGCGACGGCCGATCTCATTGAAGCCATAGCGCTCGTACAAGCGATAGGCCGACTGATTACTCGCTCGTACCTCAAGGAAGCACTCACGACCATTGAGCTGGTAGGCCCGCGCCATCAGGTGTTCAAGCAGCCTCAGCCCCAGCCCACGCCCCTGGTTCTCGGGTTTGACAGTAATGTTGAGCAGATGCGCCTCATCAATGATCACATTGATCACCCCATGCCCTACCTGCTGCTGCCCGTCGAACATCAGCCACACTTCGTAGGACTTGAGTGCGTCCTGGAAAATCCCGCGGGTCCAGGGATGACTGAACGCGGCATATTCGATCTTAAGCACGGCATCCAGATCCGCCTCGGTCATCAGGCGGAAACTGATCGAGTCACTCATTCAACGCTCTTCCAGCGCGCCATCAGCTGGCGCATCGCTTGCCAGACGTCCGCCTTGCGCTGCGGCTCGTCCATCAACAGTTCAAGGCCTGGCAACGCCCACGCATCACCCAGGCCATCGACCTTCAGCACTTGGTAATAAGCCGCCTCGTCGGCGCTGGCCGCGTAACGCATGGCCGGCAAGCCGATCAGCCACAGCACGCTGCAGGGGCTTTGCTCCAGGCGCGCCTGAATGAAGCCCCTGACGAAATCCCTTGCGGCATCCGGGCCCTGGTCCATGTTGCCGCGCACCAGCAGCGGCCAGCGCACCGGCTCGCCGATGATCTGCGGCGCATCGGGCAGGCCGGCGGCACGCAGCATGTCCTTGAGCAACAGATAGGATGGGTCGCGACTCTGGAAAGGCTGACCGGTAGCCAGTTCGACCAGCAGCAGGCAGTTGCCGGCACGCAGCAACTGCAGCGAGAAGCGCGGTGGTGGCACCGGGGCCGGTCGTGGCGCCGGGGCCTCTTCCTCGGCTTCGACTGGCTTGGCAGCGGCCTTGGGCATGCTGCCCGGGCGCGGAATCTCGATTTTCGGGCGCTCGCCGGAACGGGCCTGGGGTGTGGCCGGGGCCTCGCTGGAGGCCGGCGCAGAGGGCCGAACCTCGAAGTCGATTTCTTCTACCGGCGCCTGCGGCAACAGCAGCTCGGCGCGCGACGGCGCGGCGAACGGCAATTCGGCACGCGGCAGCCAATGCACCACTTGCATGGCGGAAAGGTAGGCGCGGCGGCGGGGTTCGGTCAGCAAGGCTCGGGGATCCGGGGTTCGAAACGTCGCACATTCTAACGTTGTTGGCCGGGCTGTGCTGCAACTGGTCGGCGGAAATTTGTTGCCCATGCCGGTCTCTTCGCGGGTAAACCCGCTCCTACAGGTTCACCACCGGAGCGGGTTTACCCGCGAGGAGGCCAGCAAATCCCCTACAACGGTCAAGGTTATCGCTCATTACAGACCAAGGGGTGAAATCCTCCCCCTCGGATGAAGTACAATCGCCCCCTTTTTACTTGGCAACGAGTAGACGCCAATGATCGAACCCAAGCGCGTCCTGCGCGCCCTAGCCGAACACTGGGCCCTGATCGAGCCGCTGTGCGAGCGTTTCGACCAGGGCACCCTGAGCCTGGTGGAGCTGCGCCAGCAACTGAGCCGCCAGCAGGTGGAAAGCACGCCGCAGGACATCACCCAGCTGCTCGACGTGTGGATCCGCCTGGACATCCTGGTGCCCGTGGCCAAAAGCCCGAACCGCTTCGAGCTCAATGCCCAGATCCACGACTTCCTTGCCTACCTGCGCCGCGAGCACCGGCTGGGCCTGTGCCTGGAGATCGAGGCCTACCTGCGTCACCTGGAGCGCCTGGCCGGGCATATCCAGGATGCCTTCGACAACCGCGACAGCGACGACCTGGCGCGCCAGCTGCGCCTGCTCGACATGCGCGTGCGCGACGTGCTGAAGAAGCTCGACAACGACGAGCAGGCGCTGGTCGCCGTGGCCGAACGGGCCAAGACCAGCAATCGCCAGATCCCGCTACGCCAGCGCTACGCCGAAGTTCTGGCGACCTGGGACGAATACGTTGAGCCGATGATCCAGCTGGTGAACGCCGACGGCGCGTTCGAGCAAGGCGTACGCAAGGTCGAAACCGTGCTGCTGAAGCTGCTCGGCGAGCAGGCGCGCCTGGGCCACCTGGTCGACGATGACATGCTGCTGCGCACCCACGCGCGCATCCTGGAAATGCAGACCAGCGCCCAGCTGACCCTGCGCCACGCCCGCGAACTGCTGCTGCCGCTGCGTGAAGAAGCACGCCGGCACAACGCTGTGACCCGCGGTGCCGCACTGGCGCTGTCGGTGATCCGGCGCAAGGGCATCGATGCCGTGCCGCAAGCCGCCATGCCACTGTTCACCCGCCCGCAGAGCACCTTCCTCGGCAGCGCCAGCCAGGTCGAGGCCTACGTCTATGCCCTGGCGCGCTTCGAGCCGAAGCCGGCCAAGTTCCCCAAGGCGCACAAGACCCAGAAAGGCCCGCTGCCGCGTGCGCCACGCACGGTCAAAGAGATGCTCGAGCGCTGCGAAGACGCCCTGCCGCTGCCAGACCTGATGGTCTGGCTGCTGGACCAGGAACCCGAAGGCGCCACCGACGAACTGCTGTACTGGTTCTCGCGCCTGTCACGGGAGAAGCGCTTCAAGCGCGAACGCCTGGAACGGCGCGAGTACACCACCCACGAACACCTGGTCAGCCTGCGCTCGTTCGCCCTGACATCCAGCCGCGAAGCGCAACCTGAAACCCACTTGAGCCCAGCCAATGCATCTTGATCTTTCCGAACTGTCCCAGCTCGCGCCGATCTTCCGCGAGCTGTTCAAGGGCTTCCACGTCAGCCGCCGCGACCCTGAAATGTACGCCCAGCTGTCGAACTTCCAGGACCAGTACCGCACCCTGTTCAAGGCCCTGGGCTTCGAGCTGGTGTGCGATACTCGCGGCTTCTACTACTTCGTCCCCGAGCAGGCCGCTGCGCAGGTCAACAAGACTGCCCAGCGCCTGTCGCTGTTCACCTTCATCATCGTCGAGCACCTGGCCGACCAGGGCCGCGACCCGATGGCCGTGCTCGACGGCGGCAGCATCGGCCGCGACGAGCTGCCCTCGCTGCTGGACAAGTACCGCGACCTGTTCCTGCAGGCCGAAGTGCAGACCGTCGACGAGCTGGAAGAAAAGATCATGCGCCGCATGACCCAGCTCGGCTTCGCCCATGAAGAAGGCGGCATCTACCGCTTCCTGCCGCCGATGCACCGCTTCCTCGACGTCTGCCTGTCAGTGCAGCAGGACCGCGACCTGGCCGCCAGCCTGCACAGCGACCTGCCCTTGCCGGTGCCGGTACTGGTCGAGGAAGAAAGCCCGGAACAACTCAACCGCACCGACGACCCGCTCGACCTCACCCCGTTCGATGGCGAGGAAAGCGAAGAGGACGCCCTGGCCCGGGCCATCCGCGAAGAGCAACAGGAGATTGACGCATGAGCCAGGAACGCTACGGCATCCGCCGCTTTGCACTGCTCAACACCGCCGGCTACAGCCTCGGGCTGTTCCCGCTGGAGCACCCGCTGTCGGTGTATGGTGCCAACAACCTGGGTAAATCGGCGTCGATCAACGCCTTGCAGTTCCCGATCCTGGCACGCATGTCCGACATGAGCTTCGGCAAGTACAGCCTGGAGCAGTCGCGTCGGTTCTACTTCGCCAGCGACACCTCGTACATCCTCTGCGAACTGAACCTGCCCCACGGCACGCATGTGATCGGCGTGGTCGGCCGCGGCCCGGGCGGCGGTTTCGGCCACCAGTTCTTTGCCTACAAGGGCGAGCTGGACCTGGCTCACTACCAGAAGAACGACACCTGCCTGCGCCAGAAGGAGCTGTTCACCAACCTCGAGCGCCTGGGCCTGAAGGCCTATGAGCTCAAGCCCGATGAACTGCGCCGGCTGCTGGTCGGCGGCCACACTTCGTGCCCGCTGGACCTGACCCTGATCCCGCTGCGCTCCACCAGCGAGCAGAGCCTGAAAACCTTCCGCGCACTGTTCATCAACCTGCTGCACATGCGCGAGATCACAGCGGCCAAGCTCAAGCAGCTGTTCCTCGACGCCTTCGAGCACAGCCTGCGCTCGGGCAGCGTCGACTATATCGCCGCCTGTGAAGAAGCCTTCCGCGACGTGCGCCGCATGGAACAGGACTACAACGCCCTGGTCGCTGCGGGCCCGCTGGTCGAGGCCCTGGCCGGCGGCGTAGCCCAGCGCGACATCCTGCGTGGCAAGCTGCACCGCCTGTCGCCACTGCTCGACAACCTGCTGGGCACCTGGCAGGAATACGCCATGGCACGCAAGGAAGAGCTGGTGATCCAGGCCGAGCACTACCGTGGCGAACAGGATCGCCTGCAAAACGACCAGCGTGGCGGCACCCAGGAGCTGATGCGCCTGGAGCGTGAAATCACCGGCATCCAGCGCTGGCTCGGCGAGCTGTCGGTGCTCAAGCACCGCTTCGCCCTGGTCGATGACGTCAAGGTGCTGGAACAGGGCCTGTTGGCCGCCAAGGACGCCCACGACGAACTGGCCGGCGCCCTGGCGCAGTCGCGCCAATTCAGCGCCGAAGACCTCGACGAGCGCGTGCGCGACCTGGAAAAACGCCTCAAGCAGGTCAAGCAGCAGCTCGACCACGCCGACAACAACAGCTACGCCCGCCTGCGCGAAGAATTCTCGCAGCAGGATGTCGACCGCCTGATGCGCCTGTTCAACGGCGCGCTGTTCAGCCTGCCGCTGGGCGAGCGCGGCATCGAGCTGGACGACAGCGAGCTGTGGGTGAAGTCCCTGGAAGCCGTGCTCGACAGCTTCAAGGGCGAGCGCTTCGAGGCCCCTGGCCTGTCCATCGACCTCTCCAACATCGACCCGCCTGCCTTGCAGGCCCTGGCCGACCGCGCCGCCCTGCGCGACCAGAAGGAGCGCCTGGAAAAGGAGCTCAAGCAGCTCAAGACCCAGCAGCAGGTCGCCGCCGACCGCACGGCCTCCAAGGCGCAGACAGAAGCCCTGTACCAGGAAGTGCTGGACGCCCAGAAGGCCCTGGAAGACTACCGCCGCAGCGAAACCCTGAGTGCCGAAGAGCCCGAGAAGCTGGAGCAACTGGCGCAGCTGGAAGCCGCCCAGGACGAGCTCAAGCGCTCCAGCGACGCCTTCACCGAGCGCGTCCAGCAGCTGTCGGCCAAGCTGCAGCTGGTCGGCCGCCAGATCGGCGACCTGGAATCCAAGCAGCGCACCCTGGAAGACGCCTTGCGCCGCCGTCAGCTGCTGCCGGCCGACTTGCCTTACGGCACGCCGTTCATGGAAGAAGTCGACGACTCCATGGACAACCTGCTGCCGATGCTCAACGACTATCAGGACAGCTGGCAGGCCCTGCAACGCGTCGACAACCAGATCGAGGCGCTGTACGCCCAGGTACGCCTCAAGGGCGTGGCCAAGTTCGACAGCGAAGACGACATGGAGCGCCGCCTGCAGCTGCTGGTGAACGCCTACGCGCACCGCACCGACGAAGCCCTGACCCTGGCCAAGGCGCGCCGCGCCGCGGTCACCGACATCGCCCGGACCCTGCGCAACATCCGCAGCGACTACGACAGCCTCGAGCACCAGCTGGCCCTGTTCAACCGCGAGATCAACAAACGCCAGGTTTCCAACCTGGAAAGCTTCCGCGTCGTGCTGGCGCCGAACAAGGAAGCGCTCAAGCACATCGACCAGATCATCCACAGCGCCGGCCAGTACGAGGAAGGCGAGACCCTGTCGGTGTTCGACCTGACCCAGAGCGCCGAGCAGGACAACAAGAACGAAGAGGCCAAGGAGTACCTGGCGCGGCTGGTGGCTGCAAACCACAACCAGCTGGGCCTGAAGGACCTGTTCGAGCTGGCGTTCGAGATCACCAAGGTCAACGGCCAACCGATCATCCACGCCGACATCGACGGCGCGGCGTCCAACGGCACCACCATGACCATCAAGGCGCTGACCAACATGTACCTGTTGCTGCACCTGATGGACCGTGACCTGGCTGGGCGTATTCGCCTGCCGTACTACCTCGACGAAGCGGCGGACATCGACGAACGCAACCAGGCGGCACTGCTGGAGACCAGCCTGCAACTGGGCTTCGTGCCGATTCTGGCCAGCGTGAAGCCGCAGGTGTCGGCGCGCGTGGCGATCGACCTGGAAGGTGGCAGCGGGCCGAATGGCATCTACATCGACGAGGCCGACTGGAAGTACATCAGCCGGCTGGATGAGGTGAAGGCGATTGTGCGTGAGGATCAGGCCGAGGAGTTGGCCTGAGGAACCTTGGGGCCGCTTTGCGGCCCTTTCGCGACGCAAGGCCGCTCCCACATTGGCCGGTGTACGCAGGCCCTTGTGGGAGCGGCCTTGTGTCGCGAAAGGAGGCCAAAGGCCTCCCGGCGATCTACCAGGCTATCAATGCGCCCAAGGCAGGATCGGGATCGCCGTCACCGCATTCTGCGGGCTGCCTTCGATCATGCGGTCGCTGTACACCAGATAAACCAGCGTATTGCGCTTCTTGTCGAGGAAGCGCACCACCTGCATGGTCTTGAATACCAGCGAGGTGCGTTCCTTGAACACCTCCTCGCCGTCCTTCAATTCACCCTTGAAGCTGATCGGCCCGACCTGACGGCAGGCAATCGAAGCCTCCGCCCGATCCTCCGCCAACCCCAACCCACCCTTCACGCCGCCGGTCTTGGCCCGCGACAGGTAGCAGGTCACCCCGTCGACCTTGGGATCATCGAACGCCTCGACCACGATGCGATCATTCGGCCCAAGGAACTTGAACACAGTGGACACCTGGCCGATCTCCTCGGCCCCGGCCAGCAGCGGCAGGGCAAGGACCGCCATCGCCATTACCCGCTTGAGCAGCTTCATACCAGCACCAGGTTGTCGCGGTGCACTAGCTCCGGCTCGGCGATGTAGCCCAGCAAGGCCTCGATCTGATCGGACGGCTGGCCGATGATCTTCTGCGCTTCCAGTGCGCTGTAGTTGGCCAGGCCACGGGCCACTTCGACGCCATCCGGGCCGACGCAGACCACCATCTCGCCACGGCGGAAACTGCCCTGCACCGTCTTCACGCCGACCGGCAGCAGGCTCTTGTTCGCCTCGCGCAGCGCCTGCACGGCACCTGCGTCGAGCACCAGGGTGCCGCGGGTCTGCAGGTGGCCAGCCAGCCACTGCTTGCGTGCCGCCAGCATGCCGCGCTCGGGCGACAGCAGCGTACCCAGGCGCTCACCGGCCTTCAGGCGATCCAGCACGCGCTCGATGCGGCCACCGATGATGATCGTGTGGGCGCCGGAACGGGCTGCCAGGCGCGCGGCGCGCAGCTTGGTCTGCATGCCGCCCCGGCCCAGCGCCCCACCGGTACCACCGGCCACGGCGTCGAGCGACGGGTCGTCGGCACGGGCTTCGTAGATCAGCTGGGCTTCGGGGTTGTTGCGCGGGTCGGCGTCGAACATGCCGTCGCGGTCGGTGAGGATCACCAGCAGGTCGGCTTCCACCAGGTTGGCCACCAGCGCGGCCAAGGTGTCGTTATCGCCAAAGCGGATCTCGTCGGTGACCACGGTGTCGTTTTCGTTGATCACCGGCACCACGCCCAGGTCAACCAGGGTACGCAGGGTGCTGCGGGCGTTCAGGTAACGCTTGCGGTCGGACAGGTCGTCGTGGGTCAGGAGGATCTGCGCGGTGTGTTTGCCGTGCTCGCCGAAGCTCGTTTCCCAGGCCTGCACCAGGCGCATCTGGCCGATCGAGGCAGCGGCCTGCAACTCGTTCATCGCACTCGGTCGCGAAGTCCAGCCCAGCTGGCTCATGCCGGCAGCCACGGCCCCGGAGGAGACCAGTACCAACTCCACGCCTGCTTCACGCAGCGCGACCATCTGCTCGACCCATACGGCCATGGCGCCGCGGTCGAGCCCCTTGCCATCAGCGGTCAGCAGGGCACTGCCAATCTTCACGACCCAGCGCTTGGCGCCCGTCACCTTGCTTCGCATCTTCTTCCAACCTATGTCGAATCTATAGATACCGTGGATACAAAAACGCCGCTCCCGAGAGCGGCGTTTAGTGTACTGCAACCGATCAGTCGCGCACGTAAATGATTTCCGGGCCGTCTTCGTCGTCCTCGAAATCATCGTCCCAGGCATCGTCGTCGTCGCCGATGTCGTGCACGCTCTTGACGCCGGTACGACGCAGGGTACGGGCGTCGTCCAGGGCCTGCAGCTGGGCGCGGGCTTCGTCTTCGATACGCTGGTCCAGTTCGGCCAGTTCCTCGGCGTAAGCCGGGTCGTTGGCCAGGCGGTCGGCGCGGTCTTCGATGTAGCGCATCAGGTCGTGGCTGAGCTGCTCGGTACCCTGCTTGGAGATTGCCGAGATCACGTAGACCGGGCCCTCCCACTGCAGGCGCTCGATCACTTCCTTGACCCGCTCTTCGCGCTCGTCTTCCATCAGCATGTCGGACTTGTTCAGTACCAGCCAGCGCTCGCGGTCGGTCAGCGACGGGCTGAAGCGGGTCAGCTCGTTGATGATGACTTCAGCGGCATCGGCCGGGCTGCTGCCGTCGAGCGGCGCCAGGTCGACCAGGTGCAGCAGCACGCGGGTACGGGCCAGGTGCTTGAGGAAGCGGATACCCAGGCCGGCACCGTCGGAGGCGCCTTCGATCAGGCCGGGGATGTCGGCGATGACGAAGCTCTTCCAGCGGTCGACGCTGACCACGCCCAGGTTCGGTACCAGGGTCGTGAACGGGTAGTCGGCGACCTTCGGCTTGGCGGCCGAAACCGAGCGGATGAAGGTGCTCTTGCCCGCGTTCGGCAGGCCGAGCAGGCCGACGTCGGCCAGGACCTTCAACTCCATCTTCAGGTCGCGCTGTTCACCTGGCTTGCCCGGTGTGGTCTGGCGCGGCGCACGGTTGGTACTGGACTTGAAGCGGGTGTTACCCAGGCCGTGCCAGCCGCCCTGGGCGACCATCAGCTTCTGGCCTGGCGTGACCAGGTCACCGATCACTTCCTGGGTCGAGGCATCGATCACGGTGGTGCCGACCGGCACACGCAGGAACAGGTCCTCGCCCTTCTTGCCGGTGCAATCGGTGCTGCCGCCATTGGAACCGCGCTGGGCTTCGTGGTGACGGGTGTAGCGGTAGTCGACCAGGGTGTTGAGGTTTTCGTCGGCAACCATGTACACCGAGCCACCGTCACCACCGTCGCCGCCGTTGGGGCCGCCGTTCTCGATGAACTTCTCGCGGCGGAAGCTCATGCAACCGTTACCGCCGTCACCGGCCTTGACCCGGATGGATACTTCGTCAACAAACTTCATTCAAAACCGCCTCTCGCCTGCGGGCGAGTTGAATACTGAAAAACCTGAGGCTCTTGCAAAAATGAGCGCGGCGGCCCCGTACGACCGTAGAAACCCACGCCGGCAGCCCATACAAACAGCTTTGCAAGAGGCTCACCACAAACGAAAAAGCCCCGTCGCGTGACGGGGCTTCTGGAGCGACGTCGCGATTAAGCGGCGACGATGCTCACGTAACGGCGCATGAACTCGCCTTTCTTCTCGAACTTGATCACGCCTTCGATCTTGGCGAACAAGGTGTGGTCCTTGCCCATGCCAACGCCGTAGCCAGCGTGGAATTCGGTGCCGCGCTGACGGACGATGATGTTGCCTGGCTTGATAACCTGGCCGCCATACATCTTCACGCCAAGGCGTTTCGATTCTGAGTCGCGACCGTTACGAGTACTACCACCAGCCTTCTTGTGAGCCATGGTTCAATTCTCCAAATAAATTCAGGGGACCGAGGCGATTAAGCCTGGATACCGGTGATTTTGATCTCGGTGAACCACTGGCGGTGGCCCATACGCTTCATGTGGTGCTTACGACGACGGAACTTGATGATGCGAACCTTGTCGTGACGGCCTTGCGAAACGACTTCGGCAACCACTTTAGCGCCGGCGACGACTGGTGCGCCGATGGTGACTTCTTCACCGTTGGCAACCAGCAGGACGCGGTCGAAAGTCACGGATTCGCCAGTGGCGACTTCCAGCTTTTCGATCTTGAGGAATTCACCTTCAGCGACTTTGTACTGCTTGCCGCCGGTAACGATTACTGCGTAAGACATGGTATTTCTCCGATAATCCTGCTCACCCAGCGCTTTATATGATGAGTATTGGCTGGCATGGCTGCATGGGGCTGGAACGGCCCTGTGCAATTGCGTAAGGCAGGTGCTGCCCAGGAAGTTAGGGTGCGCGATTGTACGCAACCCCGGTTTTGCTTGCAAGTCCCGCCCCCGGCCAGCGGGCACCGCGCCTTGACACACCGGGACCCGCGACCTAGCATGCCGCGCAACCTCACTGGAGCAGCCGATGCAACCCCAAACCTTCTACCGCGCGGTAGCTGAAGATTTCAGCGCCGTCGACGAGATCATCAAGAAGCAGCTGACCTCGCGCGTGCCGCTGGTATCGAAGATCGGCGACTATATCACGTCGGCCGGTGGCAAGCGCCTGCGTCCACTGCTGGTCCTGCTGTGCGGCAAGGCCCTGGGCCGTGAAGGCGCCGACCTGCGCCTGCTGGCCGCGACCATCGAGTTCCTGCACACCGCCACCTTGCTGCACGACGATGTGGTCGACATGTCCGGCATGCGCCGTGGCCGCTCCACCGCCAACGCCCTGTGGGGCAACGCGCCGAGCGTCCTGGTGGGCGATTTCCTCTATTCGCGTTCGTTCGAGATGATGGTCGAACTGGGCTCGATGCCGGTCATGCAGATCCTCTCCAAGGCCACCCGGGTAATCGCCGAGGGCGAAGTGCTGCAGTTGTCGCGGGTACGCGATGCCAGCACTACCGAAGAGGTCTACATGGACGTCATCCGCGGCAAGACCGCCATGCTGTTCGAAGCCTCGACCCACAGCGCCGCCGCACTGGCCGAAGCTAGCGAAGCGCAGCGCGAAGCCCTGCGCACCTTTGGTGACCACCTGGGCGTGGCCTTCCAGCTGGTCGACGACCTGCTCGACTACGAAGGCGATGCCGAAGCCCTGGGCAAGAACGTCGGCGACGACCTGGCCGAAGGCAAGCCGACCCTGCCCCTGATCTACACCATGCGCGAAGGGACGCCGGAGCAGGCGGCACTGGTGCGCAAGGCGATCCAGAAGGGCGGCCTGGAAGATCTGGAGCAGATTCGCGAGGCCGTCAACGCCTCTGGCGCACTGAAGTACACCGCCGAACTGGCACGAGACTACGTCAAGCGTGCCATCGAGTGCCTGGAAGTGCTGCCAGCCAGCGAATACCGGGATGCGCTGGTTGAACTGAGCGAGTTTGCCGTCGCGCGTACCCACTGACAGACCGAGCCGCCTTCATTCGCGGGTAAACCCGCTTCCACAGATTGTGCAAACGCTGTGGGGGCGGGTTTACCCGCGATGCATTTGTCCGGACAAAAATACTTCTCCCGCTAGACCTTATACAATATGGGCCTTTAACCGTCTGTCTGTTTAAGGAACCGAAGTGAGCACCCTGCCTCCCTGCCCCAAATGCAACTCCGAATACACCTACGAGGATGGCAGCCAGCTGATCTGCCCTGAGTGCGCCCACGAGTGGTCGGCCAGCGGCGAAGCCGAGGCGGCCAGCGATGACGTAGTGAAGAAGGATTCGGTCGGCAACGTCCTGCAGGACGGCGATACCGTTACCGTGATCAAGGACCTCAAGGTCAAGGGCTCGTCCCTGGTGGTCAAGGTCGGCACCAAGGTGAAGAACATCCGCCTGTGCGATGGCGACCACGACATCGACTGCAAGATCGATGGCATCGGTGCAATGAAGCTCAAGTCGGAATTCGTGCGCAAGGTCTGATTACAAAATCTGCCAATTGGCGCTTGCTATTCTGATAATAAGAATTATTCTCATTGGAGCTGCTTTCCAAGGAGAATCGCCATGACTTATCTGATCGACGCCTGGCTGGACCGCCCCCACCCCTATCTGCGCATCCTCCATCGGGAAACCGGTGAGGTGTGCGCAGTGCTCGAAGAAGAAGCACTGGACGAACTGCGCGAGCAGGGAGACCTGGATCTGTGCGGGCTGAATTCGAGTGAGCCGGTGGTGCTCAAGGAGTTGGTGCGCAACCTGTTTCTGTTCTGCTATGCACGGGCCTTGCGCCCCGGGGGAACGGACTGGAGTTGAGGCCGGCAGCGCCGGCCTCACGGCATTACAGAACGTCGAGCAGTTCGACGTCGAACACCAGTACGCTGTGCGGCGGGATGCTGCCAACGCCTTGCGCGCCGTAGGCCAGCTCGCTCGGCACGTACAGGCGCCATTTGCTGCCCGCGTTCATCAGCTGCAGGGCTTCGGTCCAGCCAGCGATCACGCCGCCAACCGGGAATTCGGCCGGCTGGCCACGATCGTAGGAGCTGTCGAACACAGTGCCGTCGATCAGGGTGCCGTGGTAATGGGTGCGGACGTTGCTTTCGCGGGTCGGCTTGGCGCCTTCACCTGCGGTCAGCACTTCGAACTGCAGGCCCGAAGCCAGGGTGGTGATGCCGTCACGCTTGGCGTTTTCGACCAGGAAAGCCTTGCCAGCGGCTGCGGCGGCTTCAGCCTTGGCGGCAGCTTCGGCTTGCATCAGCTCACGGATGACCTTGAAGCTGGCCGACAGGTCGGCTTCGTTGACACGGCTTTCGGCGCCGTTGAACGCATCGGTCAGGCCGGCCAGGATGGCTTCCAGGCTCACGCCTGGCGGCGGGTTGTCGCGCAGCTGGCCGCCCAGTTGACGGCCGATGCCGTAGCTGACGCGCGTTTCGTCGGTGGACAGGTTGAGTTCGGACATGGTCATGCTCCACTGCAGGGCGCAGTGCAGCCGCGCCCTTGATGAAAAGGGCGAGCAGCCTAGCACACTGGGCAGCCGCGAGCAGCTACCAGGCCGAACGCTGGGAAATCGGCACCTTCAAATCTTCTTCGGGGTGCGTGCCCATGCCGCACATCTCATCCTGCACCGACCAATGCACAAGGTTCATCGATACCATCGGAATGGTCTGCAACAACTTGCGCGCATCCTCCACCGAGTGCACGCGCAAGCGCTCACCGCGGGTATCGGACAGGGGATGGGGATGGCCTTTGATCCGCGCTTCGATCAGGTAGTCGCCGCCCTCGATGGCAATGAGGTTCAGTTCGTCGACATGGCCGGCCCTGGCCTCGGTGTTGAGCTGATGCAGGTTCATGAGAGCACCTCGCTATGGGAACCACGCATGAGTGCTCATTTTTTGTACGAATCCAATGATTGCACAAGGCATTACTGACGCCGCTCGTCAGTTGGCCTAGATCCCTGTGGGAGCGGCCTTGTGTCGCGAAAGGACCGCAAAGCGGCCCCAGCAATACGACTTAAATGCATAAGTCCTGGGGCTGCTGCGCAGCCCTTTCGCGACACAAGGCCGCTCCCACACTGACCGCGCCAGCCTCAATGCTTGGTCAGCTTGTCCAGGTAGCCCATGCAGAACGCCGAGACCACGAAGGTCATGTGGATGATCACGTACCACATCAGGTAGTCGGTGGAGATGTTCTGCGCATCCATGAATACCCGCAGCAGGTGGATCGAAGAAATCGCCACGATCGAGGCGGCTACTTTCATCTTCAGCGACGAAGAGTCCATCTTGCCCAACCAGTTGAGCTTTTCTTTGCTCTCGTCGATGTCCAGCTGCGACACGAAGTTCTCGTAGCCGGAAATCATCACCATCACCAACAGGCCGCCAACCAGCGACATGTCGATCAGCGACAGGATGACCAGAATCAGGTCGGCTTCACTGAGGGCAAAGACGTTGGGCAGGACGTGGACAACTTCCTGGAAGAACTTCAGCGCCAAGGCCAGCAGGCCGAGGGACAGCCCGAAGTAGATGGGAGCGAGCAGCCAGCGCGAGGCATACATCGCGTTTTCGAGAATACGTTCCATGGAGAATTTGGGACTCGTCAGGTGACTGGAAATTCGGCCGCGAGTATAGCCAGCCACCTGTGACAGCAAAAGCCTGCGGCCAGATGCCGCACCGCTGGCAATGAATGCTCAGGTTTCAGGATGAAACTGGTAGTCCCCCAGATTGCGGCAGCGTTCGCCGTTGATCCGGCGCAGCTGGGCCTGCAGGTGCAGGCACCAGATCTGTGGATCGTCGGCCACCTGATAGCCATGCAGGGTCAAGCTGTCGACGATGGCGCTGAGCACGGACTCGGCCACTACCGGCCCATGGAACGGCCCCTGGGCCTTGATTGCCGAGGGTTGTTCACCGGCCATGCCGGCGGCGAACAGCAGCGTCCACATGCCGTTGTCACCGGCCAGTGGGCGGATGCTGCATTCAATGCGGGTCACCAGGCCCAGGCACTGGCGAGTAAGGCTGAGGTTGCGCATGGCCGCGTCCCCTCCAATGAGCCCTGTTCAGCCTGAAAACCAGGCTGTTTCCATCCTGAACCCTGATACCGTCCTTAAGTTCCAGCATAGAAGAACGGCACAGAAAGATGGAAAACCGGCGCTGAACGGTAGCACTTGGCCGCCAGCGCCGATTTATTGACTCAGGCCGGCTTGGCTTGGGCAATCACCTCTTCCAGCCGTTCCTTTTCTGCCTTCTCGATTTCTTCCTCGCCGATCATCTCGGCGATCTCGCGCAAGCGTTCGACCACCCGGGCGTTGACGCTGCCTTCGGTAAAGACGCCTTGATCGTTGAGTTCGCCAGCTTCTTCGCCCACCAGCAGGCTCAATGCTTCATCGGCCTGGCTGACGGCATAGACGTGGAACATGCCGTTCTCCACCGCCTGCAACACGCGCTCGTCGAGCATCAGTGTGGCAACGTTGGCGCGCGGAATGATCACCCCCTGCTCGCCCGTCAGGCCACGTGCCTCGCAGAGGCGGAAGAAGCCTTCGATCTTCTCGTTGACCCCACCCACCGCCTGCACTTCACCGAACTGGTTGATCGAACCGGTGATGGCGAAGCACTGCTTGAGCGGCGTGCGCGACAACGCCGAGATCAGCGTGCAAGCCTCACCCAGCGAGGCGCTGTCGCCATCGACATAGCCGTAGGACTGCTCCAGGGCGATGCTGGCGGAAATCGCCAGGGGGAATTCCTGGGCATAGCGGCTGCCCAGGTAGCCCGTAAGGATCATCACGCCCTTGGAGTGGATCGGCTGGCCGAGGTTGACCTCACGTTCGATGTCGACGATGCCGCTGCCGCCCGGGTAGACGGTGGCGGAAATGCGTGCCGGCATGCCGAACGCCGAATCGCCGACTTCGAGCACGGTCAGGCCGTTGCACTTGCCGATCGCCGCGCCTTCCGTGTCGATCAGGATGATGCCCGCGAGCATGTCGTCGAGCACCCGCTGCGAGACACGCCCGGTGCGGGTGGCCTTGGCCTTGAGCGCCCGCTCGATGTGCCCGGCGTCGGTCATTTCGTCACTGGCCAGCTGACGGATGAAGTCCGCCTCGCTGACCAGCTGGAACAGGTCGCCAATGCGTGCCGACAGGCGCGACTGGTTTTCCGCCAGGCGCGCGCTGTAAGTAGCCAGGCGCGCCACCGCATCGCTGGTCAGCGGTGCCATGCCTTCTTCGTTGGTGCGGGTGCGCAGCAGCTGGGCGAACTGCTCGAGGTTCTCGTCGACCATCGGCATGTCTTCGTCGAAGTCGACCAGCACACGGAACATCTCCTGGAAGTCCGGGTCGTGGTCCTGCAGCGCGTAGTACAGCTGGCGCGAACCGATGATCACCAGCTTGATGTTCAGCGGAATCATCTGCGGCGTCAGGCTGACCGTGGCTACACGGCCCAGCTCGCCCAGCGGCGACTCCATCTTCAGCTTGCGCGACTGCAGGGCGCGCTTGAGGGCGTCCCAGACGAACGGCTCGCCCAGCATCTTCTCCGCTTCGAGAATCAGGAAGCCGCCGTTGGCGCGGTGCAGCGCACCAGGGCGCAGCTGCCGGTAAGAGGTATACAGCGCCCCTTGATCGGTGCTGTATTCGATGCGCCCGAACAGGTTGTCGTAGGTCGGGTGCGGCTCGAATACCACCGGTGCACCACCGTCAGCGTGGTGGCCGACCACCAGGCTTGGCGCGTACTGTTCTTCAAGCAGCTTGCGCGCAGCAGCGTCGGTCTTGCTGTCTTCAACCAGCTGCTCGACCACGGTACGCAGCAGGTTCAGCTGCACGGACTGCAGGTAAGCGCAGACCGCCGCGTTCTCCGCGTACTTTTCCGACAGCGGCGCCAGCAGCGGCTGCAGGGCCAAGGTGATGGTTTCTTCGTTGAGCTGACGCAGCTGGTTGTTCGACTCGCGCTTCCATTGTGGCAGGCTGGCCAGCTCCTCGTTGAGGCGCTCCTCGAGCAGGGCGATGTCCTCGTGGAATCGCTCGCGAACCTCCTCGGGCAGCTGGGCGAATTCGGCTTCGTCCAGCGCCTTGCCGTCGGCCATCGGGGTGAAGGCCACGTTGCTGGCATCGCGGTACAGGGCCACGTCCTTTTCCAGCGAGGCGCGCTCGATCACATCCAGTGCACGGTCATAACGCTGGTTGAAGGCGCGGTCGATGGCGCCCTTCTTTTGCTGGTACGACGGGTGCTCGAACACCGCCGGGAAGGTCGCCAGCAAGTTGTCGATCAAGCCGCCCATGTCGTTGATGAACTCGGCCGCGCTGCCGGAAGGCAGCTCCAGGGCTCGTGGTTCGCGGGTGTCATCGAAATGGTTGACGTAGAGCCAGTCGGACGGGGTCTGCTGACGCTTGCCCTCGGCCTTGAGGTAGCGTTTGACGAACGAGAAGCGGCCGGTGCCCGGCTCGCCCATCACATAGACGTTGTAACCCGGGCGCGGCATGGCCACGCCAAACTGCAGGGCCTCGACAGCACGCTCCTGGCCCAGGACGCCGCGAAACGGCTCCAGATCGTCGGTATTGGTAAAGGCAAACTGCTCGGGGGAGAAACGCCGGGTCAGGGCTTCAGGCGCGAGACGCAGGCGCGCAGCGACAGGATCGGGCATTGGGTTTCCTTACTTCGGCGGGGCAGATACGCAGCATTCTGGCGCTGCCCGCGCGCGCCTTGCAAGGTTCCTCGGGACTTTATGTCGCAGCGTTGATGATGTCATCTGCGAGCAAATTTTTCGCAATCAACAACGCAACCTTTAGATCATGCCTAAACTCCAAGCTGCGCGGGTGGGTGAAATGCTTTCCCGACCTGGCAACCGAGTTGCCAGAAACCCTGACCCTTGGTTAAGACAAATAGAGAACAATGCTATGAAACGGATTCTTCTGGGTACTCTGTTCACCGTGGTTTCGCTCAACGCGCTTGCCGAAGCGCCGGGTGGCCCGAACTGCGGCTGGGGCAACATGCTGTTCGAAGGCCAGCGCGGCACGCCGGCCCACTTCCTGGCTTCCACCACCAACGGTACCTCCGGCAACGCCACCTTCGGCATGACCTCCGGCACCAACGGCTGCTCGACCAAGGCTTCGCTGACCTATGGCGGCAAGTCCTGGTTCGCCATGAATGGCATGATGAACGAGCTGTCCGAAGACATGGCCATGGGCAAGGGCGAAGCCCTGACCACCTATGCCGTGGTCCTGGGCGTCGCTCCGGAAGATCGTGGCTACTTCGCCTCGGTCACCCACCAGCACTTCAATCAGATCTTCAGCAGCGCCGACGTGACTGCCGAGACTGTCCACAGCAATACCCTGGCCGTTCTGAAGAACGACCCACGCCTGGCCAAATACGCCACCGAGGCCTGAGTGCAGCTACCCCCGCCCCGGCCTCCGGGGCGGGTTTCGCCTTTCTTCGGCATCGTTAAGAAGTAGTTGCCCGACATGCTCAAACGCCTCGCATCCCTGGCGCTGTGTGCCTGCGCCCCCGTACATGCCATGCCCGTGCTGGACTCAGGCCGTATCCAGCAACTGGCCAACACCCCTTACTGGATTGCCCTGGGCCACTATGAAACCGCCAAGCTCGGCGGCTGGCGCAGCTATGTGGACGATGATGCCTTTTTCCTCGCCGAGGACGGCGCGCACCACCCGGACCAGGAGCTCAAGGCCACGGTCGCAGCGCTGTACGCCCCCGCCAGCCTGGGCGACAAGCACGCCCAATGCGTATTCCCCGCGCGCACCCGCTGGCTGCGTGAACAGCTGGACCTCGAAGACCTGCCGCAACCGGACTGCCAGGAGTTCAAGACCTGGTACCAGTCGATCGATCCGCACAGCGCGGCGCTGATTTTCCCGGCGGCCTACCTCAACAGCCCGTCGTCGATGTTCGGCCACACCCTGCTGCGCATCGACCAGTCCAACACCCGCAGCGACGACACCACGCTGCTGAGCTACGCAATCAACTTCGGCGCCTACATCGAAGGCAGCGACAACAGCATCCTGTATGCCTGGAAGGGCCTGATGGGCGGCTACCCAGGCCTGTTCGCGCTGATGCCCTACCAGGAAAAGCTCTCCGAATACCGCAGCCTGGAGAACCGCGACCTGTGGGAATACCAGCTGGACCTGACGCCCGAAGAAACCGGGCGCATGGTCGAGCACGTCTGGGAGCTGAAGCAGATCCAGTTCGACTACTTCTTCTTCGACGAAAACTGCTCCTACCGCCTGCTGGAGCTGCTGCAGGTGGGCCGGCCAAGCCTGGACCTGACCTCGCAATTCCCGCTCACCGCCATCCCGACGGACACGGTGAAAGCGGTGAAGCAATCGGGCCTGGTCGCCAGCGAAACCTACCGCCCGTCACGCGAACGCGAACTGCTGGCCCGGGCCGAGCCGCTGGACCATGACGAGAAGCGCCAGGTGCTGGCCGTCAGCGCCGATACCGCGCAGTTGCAAAGCCCTGAATTCAAAGCCCTGCCCCGCGAGCGCCAGGCACTGGTGCAGGATGCTGCCTACCGCCTGGAGCGCTACCGGGCCAACGGCCAGGCGCGAGACCCTGGGCAGGCCAAGCGCAGCTTCGAGCTGCTGCGGGCAATCAACAGCAACCCGCCGCCACCGTTGCAGATCGAGCGCCCTGGCCTGCCAGAAGACGGCCATGACTCGCGGACCTGGCAGCTGGGCGTTGGTACCCGAGAGGACCGCGCCTACGCCGAATACGGCCTGCGCATGGCCTACCACGACCTCAACGACAACGCCTACGGCTTCCCGCTGGGGGCGCAGATCGAGATTCTGCAACTGAAAGTACGCCAGTACGAAGGCAACGACTGGCAGGTACAGCGCCTGGACCTGGCCACCATCCGCTCGCTGACACCACGCAACGAGCTGCTCAAGCCTTGGTCCTGGCAAGTCGCTGGCGGCCTGGAACGGGTGCCGGGCAAGCATGACGACGAGGTGCTGGTGAGCCATGTGAACGGCGGCGCCGGGGGTACCTGGCAGCTGGCCGATGGCTTGCTGGGCTTCGCCCTGGGCACGTTGCGAATCGAGCACCACAACGACTTCGCCCAGTTCGTCGCCCCGGCGACGGGGTTCAATGGCGGGCTGCTGTGGCGCAACGGGCTGGGCAACATGACGCTGGAAGCCAAGGGCGATTTCTTCGCCAATGGCGAGGTGCGCCGCAGTGTGAGCCTGAACCAGCAGTGGGAGATCAGCCAGAACCTGGGGCTGAGGTTGAGTGCTTCGCGGGCGTTCAGCCACCTGGCGACGGCGCAGAACGAAGTGATGCTGGAGCTGAAGTGGTACCACTACTGAACGTGAACCAACCGACTCTTTGACACTGTTTTGACACCTCCCCGACAAATCGCCACCTAGACTTTGCGGTATTTCCCAAAGGGTTCAGGTGGTCATGTCGCGGTACTGGTTCGGCTTGTGCGTTGCGTTGTTGCTGGCGGGTTGCGAAACCACCCATGATCAGATGGTCAACCACGGTTATCCCCCCGCCTACGCCGACGGCTACCAGGACGGTTGCAGCAGCGGCCGCCAGGCAGCCGGGCTGACGGTGGGCGACTTCAAGAAGGACGTACCGCGCTACTTGCACGATCGCCACTACGAGACCGGTTGGGACGATGGATTCCGTCAATGCCAGGCGATGCAGAACAGCGAGGAGCAGCGCCAGTACCACGAGCGCTTCTGGGACGAACGTGATCGCCAGTGGCAGCAGGAGAAAGACCAGGGCGCCGCCCGTGCCTACCGCCATGACTAAGTCGCAAATGGACATCCATTGAAACCGTCGGCCTGCCATGCTGGTCTCCAGCACAAGGGGGCTATTGCATGAGCCGAGCATTCGTCAACGAAGACCAAGCCGCTGCCCAGGCCGACCAGCCAGTGGAACGGCGCGTCAGCGACCAACCCAATTACGTCACTGCCAATGGCCTGCGCCAGCTGCAACAGCGCGTGCGTGAACTGAATGCCTTGCGCAGCGCGTTGCAGGCGCAGGGCGAGCGCGGTGACCAGCAGCGCCTGGCCGATACCGAGCGGGATTTGCGCTATTTCAGCGCGCGGGTGCAGAGCGCCCAGGTAGTGCCGGCGGCGACTTCGCGCAGCAACGTGCAGATTGGCAGCCGGGTCCGGTTCGTCGATGAACAGGAACAGGAGCACGTGGTGCAACTGGTGGGCGAGGATGAGGCAGATGCCGCCCGCGGGATGATCAACTGGGGATCGCCGCTGGGGCGGGCCTTGCTTGGGGCCGGGCCTGGGGATGAAGTGCTGTGGCGCAGGCCGGTAGGGGATCAGATGATCGAAATTGTCGAGATCGGTTGAAGCCGTGGGGCTGCTCTGCAGCCCATTCGCGGGACAAGCCCGCTCCCACAGGTACCTCACAGAATCACAGACTTATGCAGTACCTGTGGGAGCGGGCTTGTCCCGCGAATGGGCCGCAAAGCGGCCCCATCGATCTCTGATCAGACCACGCCCTGAGCCAGCATGGCATCGGCAACCTTCACGAAGCCGGCGATGTTCGCGCCCTTCACGTAGTTGACCTTGCCATCGGCCTCTTCACCGAAATGCACGCAGGCATGGTGAATCGACTGCATGATGTTGTGCAGCTTGCTGTCCACTTCACCCGCCGTCCACAGCAGGCGCATGGCGTTCTGCGACATCTCCAGCCCGGATACCGCCACGCCGCCGGCGTTGGAAGCCTTGCCGGGTGCGTAGAGGATGCCAGCCTCGATGAACAGGTCGACCGCCGCCAGGGTGGTCGGCATGTTGGCGCCTTCGGCCACACAGATGCAGCCGTTGCGCAGCAGGGTGCGGGCGTCTTCGATGTCCAGCTCGTTCTGCGTGGCGCATGGCAGGGCGATGTCACACGGCAGGCTCCACGGCGTCTGGCCCTTGCGGAACTCCAGGCCAAACTGGTCAGCCAGCTCGCTGATGCGGCCGCGCTTGACGTTCTTCAGCGCCATCAGCGCGTCCCACTGGGCATCGGTCAGGCCGCCTTCGGCATACAGGGTGCCTTCGGAGTCGGACAGCGAAATCACCTTGCCGCCAAGGTCCATCACCTTGCGCGCCGCGTACTGGGCGACGTTGCCGGAACCGGAAATGGCCACGCGACAGCCATCGATGCGCAGGTTCTGGCGCTTGAGCATTTCTTCAGCGAAGTACACGCAGCCATAGCCAGTGGCTTCGGGGCGGATCAGGCTGCCGCCGTAGGTCATGCCCTTGCCGGTCAGCACCGACGTGAACTGGTTGGCGAGGCGCTTGTACTGGCCGAACATGAAGCCGATCTCGCGGGCGCCCACGCCAATGTCACCGGCCGGCACGTCGCAGTCAGCGCCGATGTGGCGGTACAGCTCGCTCATGAAGGCCTGGCAGAAGCGCATGACTTCGGCATCGCTCTTGCCTTTCGGGTCGAAGTCCGAACCGCCCTTGCCGCCGCCCATGGGCAGCGAGGTGAGGGAGTTCTTGAACACCTGTTCGAAGGCCAGGAACTTGAGCACGCTCAGGTTCACCGACGGGTGGAAGCGCAGGCCGCCCTTGTAGGGGCCGATGGCGCTGCTCATCTGGATGCGATAGCCGCGGTTGACCTGCACCTTGCCCTGGTCATCGACCCACGACACGCGGAACAGCAAGGCGCGCTCCGGCTCGACCATGCGTTCGAGGATGCCGGACTGCAGGTAGTGCGGGTTGGCTTCGAGGAACGGCCACAAGGTACGCAGCACCTCTTCGACGGCCTGGTGGAATTCCGGTTGGCCCGGGTCGCGTTGCTGCAGGCGTGCGAGGAAATGGTCGACAGATTCGATCATGGTAGACATCTCACCAAGGGATTGGACTTATTGGTTTTTTCTGGAATGTACCAAGAAGCAATCGCACCGGAATAGGGCGAAATGTCGTTTTTTTGAAATTATTTGGTGCGTTTTATATAAATGTATACAAAACAACTTTCGAATCGACAGTAAAACATCCGCCCCACCGCCGCAAACAGGCACAAAAATGGGGCCGCGATAGGCCCCATTCTTGTGCATCAGAACACCGGCTTATTGAGCCAGCTTCTTGTGCCGTACACGGTGTGGCTGGGCTGCAGCGTCGCCCAGGCGCTTCTTGCGGTCGGCTTCGTACTCGGTGTAGTTACCCTCGAAGAACACCACGTTCGAGTCGTCTTCGTACGCCAGGATGTGAGTGGCCACACGGTCCAGGAACCAACGGTCGTGGGAAATCACGATGGCGGCACCCGGGAAGTCCAGCAGGGCTTCTTCCAGGGAACGCAGGGTTTCGACGTCGAGGTCGTTGGACGGTTCGTCGAGCAGCAGGACGTTACCGCCCTCCTTCAGGGTCAGCGCCAGGTGCAGACGGCCACGCTCACCACCGGACAGGTCCTTGACGAACTTCTGCTGGTCGCCACCCTTGAAGTTGAAGCGGCCAACGTAGGTACGCGACGGGATCTCGTAGTTGCCGATGCGGATCTGGTCGGAACCGTCGGAGATCTGCTGGAACACGGTCTTGGAACCGTCGAGGTCTTCACGGCTCTGGTCGACGCAGGCCAGCTGCACGGTTTCGCCGATCTCGATGCTGCCCGAGTCCGGTTGCTCCTTGCCCATCAGCATGCGGAACAGGGTCGACTTACCGGCACCGTTACCGCCGAT
Organism: Pseudomonas urethralis; assembly: GCF_021602465.1. Lineage (NCBI taxonomy): Bacteria > Pseudomonadati > Pseudomonadota > Gammaproteobacteria > Pseudomonadales > Pseudomonadaceae > Pseudomonas > Pseudomonas urethralis. Next base: position 37,769 of record NZ_BQIJ01000011.1, on the reverse strand, counting down.
CACGCCGACGATGGCACCTTTGGGCATGGAGAACGACAGGTTGTCGATCAGCACGCGGTCGCCATAACCCTTGGTGACGTTCTTGAACTCGATGACCTTGTCGCCCAGGCGCGGACCGGCCGGGATGTAGATCTCGTTGGTTTCACTGCGCTTCTGGAATTCCTGCGACTGCATCTCTTCGAAGCGCTGCAGACGGGCCTTGGATTTCGACTGGCGGGCCTTGGCGCCTTTGCGCACCCACTCCAGTTCCTCTTTCATGGCCTTCTCGTGGGCGCTCTGCTGCTTGGATTCCTGCGCCAGGCGCTCCGACTTGGCTTCCAGCCAGCCCGAGTAGTTGCCTTCGTACGGGATACCAGCGCCGCGGTCCAGTTCGAGGATCCAGCCGGCAACGTTGTCGAGGAAGTAACGGTCGTGGGTAATCGCGACCACGGTGCCCGGGAAGTCGTGCAGGAAGCGCTCCAGCCAGGCTACCGAATCGGCATCCAGGTGGTTGGTCGGTTCGTCGAGCAGCAGCATGTCGGGGGCCGACAGCAGCAGGCGGCACAGGGCCACGCGGCGTTTCTCACCACCGGACAGGTGCTCGATGCGAGCATCCCAGGCCGGCAGGCGCAGGGCGTCGGCGGCGACGTCCAGCTGGCGCTCGAGGTTGTGGCCGTCGGCAGCCTGCAGGATGGCTTCGAGCTTGGCCTGTTCGGCAGCCAGCTTGTCGAAGTCGGCATCAGGTTCGGCGTAGGCCGCGTAGACCTCGTCCAGGCGAGCCTGGGCGTCCTTGATCACACTGACCGCTTCCTCGACCACTTCGCGCACGGACTTGTTCGGGTCCAGTTGCGGCTCCTGCGGCAGGTAACCCACGTTGATGTCGGGCATCGGACGGGCTTCGCCGTCGAATTCCTTGTCGACGCCCGCCATGATCCGCAACAGGGTCGACTTACCGGCGCCGTTCAGGCCGAGCACGCCGATCTTGGCGCCTGGGAAGAACGACAGGGAAATATTCTTGAGAATTTCCCGCTTCGGCGGCACGACCTTGCTCAGCCGATGCATGGTGTAGACGTATTGAGCCAAAACCAAGCCCTCTAGATAGGTAAAGACATCGACGATCGCCCCGGCACTGTGGCCAGGGGGATGTGTTTACGGGTTTCATTGAACAAAGTCGACCATTCTACGCCAACGCGCGGCGTTGCACAGGGTGGTCGGATGGTGGGGGATCGGGGTGGACCTGAAGGTCACATTGGTTGCCTGTACTGGCCTCTTCGCGGCTAAAGCCGCTCCCACAGGTACAGCACTGGCTTGAAGCCTTGTGCAGTCCCTGTGGGAGCGGCGTTGGCCGCGAAAAGGCCGGTACAGCAGCCAAAAATGGTTCAGACGTGACGCTGCTTGGCCTTGCCCCGGGGCAACCGGCAGCGCTCGCTCTGCTCGGCCAGGCGCGCCGCATAAGCGGCCTTGACGCTGAAACCGCCACTGCGGGCAGGCTGGGCTGCAACAGGCGTGCTGACGACCTTGCCAGCCGGCTTGGCTACGCCAGCCACCGGTGCCTGTTCAGCAGGTGCTGCGGCCGCCTTGGCGGTCTTGCGCAGCTCGGCCAGCGATGGCGTCTTGTTTTTCGAGGCCGCAGCCGCATCTGGTTTGACCAGCGAACGCTGGCACGATTTGCAGGATACGTCCGCGGTCACGGCAGTGCTGACAAGGGTCTGACTGCTGCGCCCACAGGCGGAATCGAGGCCATTGGTGGAAAAGTGAGTAACCAAAACCGAACATCTCCGATGCGTTGTCATTGAAGCGGGCGGCATTCTCGCACAGGATGCAGGGCCTTGCCGAACGGGTCAGCGTCACCACGACCATTGGCTTCGGACAATCGGGCTGGCACATTGCCATAATCACAGGCATGCTAGCCCGTTCGCATGTCCGGCTTTATAGTGCGCGGCCGCGGTCCAGGCCTGTGCAGTACCGGCATACACCGTGCATGTCCATCCCTGCCATCGCCAGCCCAATCGCAGGACCAACGCTTGACCAATCTCAATCATCCGACTCTGCTGCGCCCCGCTTCGCCGGCCCCAGTCGCTTCGCTACGGGGTTCGGTCAAGGGTGCGTTGGCGCTGCTGGCCCTGATTCTGCTGGGCTTGCTGCTATGGCAACTGTTCTCCCAGTTTCGCCACACCCAGGCCGACCAGCGCCAGCTGAACCTCAACGCGAGCGCCGAACTCGCCGACCACCTGAGCCTGAACATGGCCCTCAAGGCCCAGCAGGCCATCAACGTGGTCCAGCCGTACGTCAAGGCGCCGGCGCCGGCCGCCCTGCCCAGCCTGCTGGAGACCTTGCGTGAACGCCTGCCCGCCCTGCGTGACCTGGCCTGGCTGGACCAGACCGGGCAACTGCACGGTGACAGCCTGGTCGACAGCCCTGACCGCCAGTCGATTGACGAGCTGGTCGGGCTGAACCAGGGGCGCAGCTACTTCTTTACCAACTCGGCAGACAACCGCACCCTCTACCTGCTGTTGCGCCAGTCGGCGGAGCAGGACCGTGGCTACTGGCTATTGCGCCTGTCACCGGACTATTACCAGACACTCACCGAACACCTCGACGGCCCGGGCCACCCGCTCTGGCTGCTGGAAAACAGCCGCAGTGGCGAGGTGCTGGAACGCCACGCGCCGGCGCAGACCAGCGGTGAGCCGCTGCAAAGCGTGATGCTCGCCTTCATCGACAACAGCACCTGGCAATTGCGTGGCCTGTTCGACGCAGGCCTGGCCCAGCAGAAGCTGCTGCCGGCACTGATTGGCAAATGCCTGCTGGCGCTGTTCTGCGCCCTGCTGCCGGTACTGGCGCTGTTCAACATGCGCCGTCGCCAGCGCGCGCTGCAGGAAGACCGCCGGCGCTACCAGGAAATCTTCGAAGGCACCGGCGTGGCCTTGTGCGTGCTCGACCTGTCGAGCCTGCCCGGCCAGCTCGACCGCTATCACCTGCGCAACCTGGCCGGGCTCAAGCAGAGCCTGGCGCTGGACCCGACCCTGCGCCGCTCGCTGCTGCTGGAGCTGAAGATCACCGAGATCAACCAGGTGGCGCGCCAGCTCCTCAATGTCGAGTGCCACCAGGGCGCCTGGCAACGACTGATCGATGGCAGCGGCGACGGCCGCGACAGCGTCGGCATGCAGCTGATCGACGCGCTGATCGAACAGCGCCCGTCGCTGGAGCTGGAAGTGCGCCTGCCCGCACCGCTGGGTGGCGAATTGCACCTGTGGCTGATGGCGCGCCTGCCGCAGCAGCGTCGCGATTACCAGGCGGTGATCCTCAGCATCAGCGACATTACCAGCCGCAAGCAGGTGGAGCTGTCGCTGCTGGAACGTGAAAGCTTCTGGTCCGACGTCGTGCGTACCGTGCCCGACCAGCTGTACGTGCAGGACGTGCTCAGCCAGCGAATGATCTTCAGCAACCGCCACCTCGGCCAGACCCTCGGCTACGACCGCACCGAGCTGGCGCAGATGGGCGACCGCTTCTGGGAACTGCTGCTGCACCCCGAAGATGCCGCGCACTACCAGGCTTTGCGCCAGCAACAGCGCGACAGTGCCCATAGCCAGTCACTGCACACTCAGTTGCGCTTCCGCCACCGCGATGGCGGCTGGCGCTGCTATGAAATCCGCGAACAGGTACTGACCCGCGATGACGATGGCCTGGTCACACGCATCATCGGCGTGGGCAAGGATGTCACCGTACAGATCGAGGCCAGCCAGTCGCTGCGTGACAGCGAGCAGCGCTACCGCATGCTCGCCGAAAGCATCAGCGACGTGATCTTCTCCACCGACAGCCGCCTGCAGCTCAACTACCTCAGCCCCTCGGTGCAGGCGGTGCTGGGCTACCAGGCCGAGTGGATCTTCGACAACGGCTGGCAGTCGATCATCGCCAACCCGTCCCAGCTCACCGGCATCTACAGCCTGATGGAGCGCGTCAGCAAGGCCATGGGCGACAGCGAGCAACTGGCCCAGCTGCGCAGCCAGCTGCCGACGCAACTGTTCCTGTTCGACTGCCTGCGCGCCGATGGCCGCAAGATCCCCATCGAACTGCGCCTGGTACTGGTATGGGACGACCAACAGCGCTTCGAAGGCGTACTCGGCGTAGGCCGCGACATCAGCCAGCAGCGCCGTGCGGAAAAAGACCTGCGCATGGCGGCGACGGTATTCGAGCACTCCACCTCGGCCATCCTCATCACCGACCCGGCCGGCTATATCGTTCAGGCCAACGAAGCCTTCAGCCGGGTCAGCGGCTACGCGGTCGGCGACGTGCTCGACCAGCTGCCGAGCATGCTGGTCGTCGAGGACCAGCAGGAAAGCCACCTGCGCTACGTGCTCAAGCAACTGCACCAGCGCGGCAGCTGGGAAGGCGAAGTGTGGCTCAAGCGCCGCGACGGCGACCATTACCCGGCCTGGGTCGGCATTACCGCCGTGCTCGACGACGAAGGCGACCTGGCCAGCTATGTGTGCTTCTTCACCGACATCAGCGAGCGCAAGGCCAGCGAACAGCGCATCCACCGGCTGGCCTACTACGACGCCCTTACCCACCTGCCCAACCGCACGCTGTTCCAGGACCGCCTGCACACCGCGCTGCAGCAGGCCGAACGGCAGAAGTCATGGGTGGTGCTGATGTTCCTCGACCTCGACCGCTTCAAGCCGATCAACGACTCCCTCGGCCACGCTGCGGGCGATCGTATGCTCAAGGACATGGCCCTGCGCCTGCTGGCCTGCGTCGACGATGACGACACCGTGGCGCGCATGGGTGGCGACGAATTCACCTTGCTGCTGCAGCCGCGGGCCACCCGCGAGATGGCCCTGAACCGCGCCATCCACGTGGCCGAGAACATTCTTGGCAGCCTGGTGCGGCCATTCGTGCTGGAGGGTCGCGAGTTCTTCGTCACCGCCAGTATCGGCATCGCCCTCAGCCCGCAGGACGGTAACGAGCTGAGCCAGTTGATGAAGAACGCCGACACCGCCATGTACCACGCCAAGGAGCGCGGCAAGAACAACTTCCAGTTCTACCAGACCGAGATGAACGCCAGCGCCCTTGAGCGCCTGGAACTGGAAAGCGACCTGCGCCACGCGCTGGAGCAGAACGAATTCACCCTCTACTACCAGCCGCAGTTCAGCGGCGACGGCAAGCGCCTGACCGGTGCCGAAGCCCTGCTGCGCTGGCGTCACCCGACCCGCGGGCTGGTACCGCCGGGCGACTTCATCCCGGTGATCGAAGAGCTGGGCCTGGTGGTGGATGTCGGCGACTGGGTGCTGCGCGAGGCCAGCCGCCAGCTCAAGGTCTGGCACAAGAACAAGGTGCGCGTGCCGAAGGTATCGGTGAACATCTCGGCGCGGCAGTTCTCAGACGGCCAGCTGGGCACGCGGATCGCCACCATCCTCGAAGAAACCGGCCTGCCGCCGGCGTGCCTGGAGCTGGAGCTGACCGAGAGCATCCTGATGCGCGAGGTCAATGAGGCGCTGCAGATTCTCGCCAGCCTGAAAAACCTCGGCCTGAGCATCGCGGTCGACGACTTCGGCACCGGTTACTCGTCGCTGAACTACCTCAAGCAGTTCCCCATCGACGTGCTGAAGATCGACCGCACCTTCGTCGACGGCCTGCCCGAGGGCGAGCAGGACGCGCAGATCGCCCGGGCGATCATCGCCATGGCCCACAGCCTCAACCTGGCGGTGATCGCCGAGGGCGTGGAGACCCATGAGCAGCTGGAATTCCTGCGCGAGCACGGCTGCGACGAGGTGCAGGGCTACCTGTTCGGGCGGCCGATGCCGGCCAACCAGTTCGAAGCGCAGTTCGCCAACGCCGCCCTGTTCATGTTCCAGTGAGCGCTCGCAAAAACGGACTTTCGAGTCAACTCCAATCCCCAGCCAGCCCAGACACGGCGCGGGATGCAACATGAAGCCCATTGGTCCGCGACTTGATGCCAGTTCATATGCCAGGCGCGGATCAATCGGTTAGAATGCCCCCCCAAATTACCCCGATCCTTGAGGACCGCCATGTTCAGCCGTGATTTGACCATTGCCAAGTACGACGCCGAGCTCTTCGAAGCCATGCAGCAAGAAGCCCTGCGCCAGGAAGAGCATATCGAGCTGATCGCTTCGGAAAACTACACCAGCCCGGCAGTCATGGAAGCTCAGGGCTCGGTCCTGACCAACAAGTACGCCGAAGGCTACCCAGGCAAGCGCTACTACGGCGGCTGCGAGTACGTCGACGTGGTCGAGCAACTGGCCATCGACCGTGCCAAGGAGCTGTTCGGCGCCGACTACGCCAACGTCCAGCCGCACGCCGGCTCGCAAGCCAACGCGGCGGTCTACCTGGCCCTGCTGTCGGCCGGTGACACCATTCTGGGCATGAGCCTGGCCCACGGTGGCCACCTGACCCACGGTGCTTCGGTAAGCTCGTCGGGCAAGCTGTACAACGCCATCCAGTACGGCATCGACAGCAACGGCCTGATCGACTACGACGAAGTCGAGCGCCTGGCTGTCGAGCACAAGCCGAAGATGATCGTTGCCGGCTTCTCGGCTTACTCGCAGGTCCTGGACTTCGCCCGCTTCCGCGCCATTGCCGACAAGGTCGGTGCCTACCTGTTCGTCGACATGGCCCACGTTGCCGGCCTGGTTGCCGCTGGCGTGTACCCGAACCCTGTGCCATTTGCCGACGTGGTTACCACCACCACCCACAAGACCCTGCGCGGTCCACGTGGCGGCCTGATCCTGGCCCGCGCCAACGCCGACATCGAGAAGAAGCTGAACTCCGCCGTCTTCCCAGGCGCCCAGGGCGGCCCGCTGGAGCACGTGATCGCGGCCAAGGCCATCTGCTTCAAGGAAGCGCTGCAGCCTGAGTTCAAGGCTTACCAGCAGCAGGTCGTGAAGAACGCCCAGGCCATGGCTGAAGTGTTCATCGAGCGTGGTTTCGACGTCGTTTCCGGCGGCACCCAGAACCACCTGTTCCTGCTGTCGCTGATCAAGCAGGAAATCTCCGGTAAAGATGCTGACGCTGCCCTGGGCAAAGCCTTCATCACCGTCAACAAGAACTCGGTACCGAACGACCCACGCTCCCCGTTCGTCACCTCGGGCCTGCGTTTCGGCACCCCAGCCGTCACCACCCGTGGTTTCAAGGAAACCGAGTGCCGCGAACTGGCCGGCTGGATCTGCGACATCCTGGCGGACCTGAACAACGAAGCGGTGATCGACGCCGTACGTGAGAAGGTCAAGGCCATCTGCAAGAAGCTGCCGGTTTACGGCAACTGATTGGCGCAAGCCTGATGTGAAGAAGCCCGGCCCGGTGCCGGGCTTTTTCATGCCTGCGATCTGGCGCTGGAACCGCTTCCGGATAGGTTGAATGAACCAGGCTGCCTAACCTGCCACCTCCTTTGAAAACTGACAGGAGGCACCCCATGGCAGACCACGCAGCAATGTCCTTCACCGCCACGTTGCAGTTCGCTGAAGCCCCCATCAATGTACTGGGCGACATGACCACCGGGCCCGTGACGCTGGTGAGCCCGCATCAAGTGCCGGGTGATGTCGTTGAAGGCGCCACGACTCTCGGCATGTTGAACGGCACCAACACGGATTGGCATCACGGCCAGGAGATCGGACTGATCACCTTCGAACCCGCCGCCCAGCCAGCTGCGTTGCTGCTGTACTTCCGCCATAGCGAAGCGGGTTACCGCCTCTATCTGCGCAACGGCCCCCACTCCGGCGAGGGCGTATTCACCACCGACGATGGCCTGGTGAACGTAGAGCCGATCAAGGCAAAAGACCCAAGCCTGTGGACGTTGACCGATGCACAGACGGGTGAAGCGTTCGACCTGACACAGCTTGAAGATGGCCGCAGGGAAATTCTGCTGGCGAGCGCGGATGGGCACCCGCTGGAAGTGCACAGTCTCTACCCGGTAGGCGGTTTTCTGGCCTGCTACCCAACTGCACGCCAAGGCACCTTGAGCCTGATCATTCAGGAGCGCGGTGTCGACTGGCTCAAGCCGGCTTGATAGATCCCTGTGGGATCGGGTTCACCCGCGAAGCATCCAACGCGGAGCACGCGGGTGAACCAGGGCCCCTTCAGGCTCATTCAGCTCATGCAGCCCCCGCCGTCACGTATTAACCTGTGCCACCCAAGCGCAACCAGACACAGGCCCGGCTTTGACCAGAGAGCAACTCGAAACCCAGCAGATCCCGATCTACTTCGCCGCCGTGCTCGCCGCCCTGGCCTTCGGCCTGCTGGCCAGCGACAGCGCACGGCACCTTGAAGCCCTGGTCACGCCCGCCATCGCCATCCTGATGTATGCGATGTTCCTGCAGATCCCCTTTCTCGGCCTGCGCGAGGGCCTGGGCAATCGCCGCTTCATGGCGGCCCTGCTGCTCGCCAATTTCATCCTGGTGCCATTGCTGGTGTGGGCCCTCACCCGCGGCGTTGCCGATCATCCGGCGATCCTCATCGGCGCGCTACTGGTACTGCTCACACCCTGCATCGACTACGTGGTGGTGTTTACCCACATCGGTAAAGGCGACTCACGCCTGACCCTCGCCGCCACGCCCGTGCTGCTGCTGGTGCAACTGGTGCTGCTGCCGGTGTACCTGGCGCTGATGCTCGGCGACAACAGCGAGGTAACAATCAGCATTGCCCCGTTCGTGGAAGCCTTCGTGCTGCTGATCATGCTGCCGATGATCCTCGCCGTGCTCACCAGCGCCGGCGCCCGCCGCTCCCGCACGGTGTCGGCGTGGAACGACGCCTGGGCGTGGATGCCGGTGCCAGCGATGGCATTGGTATTGGTGGCGGTGATCGGGTCGCAGATTGCCGTGGTGCTTCGGGACTTCGATCGGTTGATGCCGGTGATTCCGGTCTATGTCGGCTTCATGCTGCTGGCACCGCTGCTCGGGCTCGTTTCGGCGCGGTTGTTGCGCCTGCCGGTGGCCGAGGCACGCTCGGTGACCTTCAGCGCCGCGACGCGGAACTCGCTGGTGGTGTTGCCATTGGCGCTGGCATTGCCGGAAGACCTGCGCGGGTTGGCGGCGGCGGCGGTGATCACCCAGACGCTGATGGAATTAGTGAGCGAGTTGGCTTACATCCGAATCATCCCAGCCCTCCTGCGAGGCCGACAGGCATAAAGGCGATCCCGAGCAGGAACGTCCGCACTGGAGCACTGGGCCGGCCATAAGCCGTACTAGACACATCCAGAAAATTACCCGATGAAGACTCTGTGCCCTTGAGCCTGGAAGATGATCCAGACGAGCACATCAGCTCGTATTCGAAGAACTCAAGGGCGAGTTCAATGATTTACGCCAAGGTCGGCTTGAAATCTGAGTGGCAGCACTGCCTGCTTGGCACAGGCCACTCCATCCCTTGACCGTTTGCCGTTTCGCCCTTTGAGCATCCGTTTCCAGCGTTGCATCATATAAGGGAATCCCGTACATTCAGATGCGTACAGTAATCGAAACACCTACGTTCCAAAAAGCCGCCGCCAGGCTGTGGTCCGATGACGAGCGCCTGACCTTCATCGATTGGATAGCAGTCAATCCGCTTGCAGGGGATGTCATCCCCGGTGCCGATGGAGCACGAAAGATTCGATGGAGCCGCGCAGGGGCCGGCAAGTCCGGCGGTACACGAGTGATCTACTTCAACCTTAACGAAGAAGAAATTGTTTTGTTGCTTACGGTTTATGCCAAGGCCGAACGAGCAAACATGAGCCCCGCTGAAATCAGCAAGGTGGTATGAAATGCGTGATATTGATATTGAAAGCGTTGCCAAAGCCATCGAGGCTGATGCTGGTGAGCCGTTGCCTGACCTGCGCCAAGCACTCAAAGAAGCCAAGATAGGCGCCGGGCGCGTCACCACGCCTGAACAGATACTGGTTCGACAGGCACGTGAGCGTTGCGGATTGACTCAGGCAACTTTCGCCGAACGTATTGCTACACCCGTGGCGACGTTACGTGATTGGGAACAAGGCCGCTTCGTACCTCCAGGTGGTGTTTTGTGCCTGATGCGCTTGATCCTGAAACATCCGGAACTGTCCCTGGAACTGACCACGAACTAAGCATCGTTTGGTCTGTGTTTATCGCCGGCCACAGGGCCGGCGATATACCTATGTTGGCTAAGCAATTGGGCCTTCACCTCACAACGCCTTCATCTCCGCTATATCCCGCGCCACCTGATCCGCCGAGTGATCAAACATCGCCTGCTCCTGCGCCTCCAGCGGCAACTCGATCACCCGGGCAATTCCCTCCCCAGCCAGGATGCAAGGAACGCCCATGGCGATGTCGGTGCGCCCGTATTCCCCTTCAAGAATCGCAACTGCCGGCAGAATGCGGTTACGCCCATTGGCGATCGCATCCACCATCTGCGCAATGGCCACACCCGGCGCATCGCAGGCGCTGCCGACCTTCTTCAAACCCAGGATCTCGCCACCACCCTTGCGTGTACGTTCGACGATCCGCTCGATCTGCTCTTCGGACAGGAAATGCGACAGCGGCACCGAGCCGACCTGGCAGTAGCGCATGAGCGGCACCATGCTGTCGCCATGCCCGCCCAGTACCAGCGCCGTGATGTCCCGGGCGGAAAACCCCGTCTCCTCGGCAATGAAGCACTTCATCCGCGCGGTATCCAGCACCCCCGCCTGGCCGAACACCCTGCCACGCCCGAGCTTGCTGAGCGACCAGGCGCGATAGGTCAGCACATCGACCGGGTTCGACACCACCAGCACCGTCGCTGCCGGCGCATAGCGATTGATGTCGTGCATGATGCCATCGAGGATCGGCAAGTTGATGCTCAGCACGTCCTGCCGCGACTGGCCAGGCTTGCGCGGCACGCCTGCGGTAATCACCACCAGCTCCGAGTCCTGCAGCATTTCGGCCTTGGCACCGCCCAGCACCTTGGTATCGGAACCTGACTCAACGGCTGCCTGCCAGATGTCCAGCGCCTTGCCCTGGGCCAGCTCACCCTGCACATCGAGCAACATCAGTTCACGGCAATACTCTTCCCGGGCGATGATCTGCGCCGCCGCCTCACCCACGATCCCCGCGCCCACGATTGATATCTTGTTCACCTGACACCTCCCAGCGGCGCGCGCCACCAGGAGCACGCCTGCGTATACAGAGAAGTATTGCCTGCCAAGGCGAAAAGACCATGTGACGCGACCGCATGCTATTGACAGCCTCACACGGTCCCGGAAATACTTTGTAATGATTCATATAGATGACCAAATAACAAGGTGAATCGCTCCATGACCGCACTGCCCAGCCCTACGCGCTTGCCCGGCGCGACACCTGCGTCCGCCAGCCCCATCCCTCCGAAGTTCGAAGTGTGTGCATCCAGTCAGCCATCTGCCCGCGACCGCTAACGGCTCGCTACCGCCCGCAGAACCCGCTGGCCTGCCTGCAATGCCTGAGCGCCGCTAGCGCGCCAGCCCAACCGAGATTCCCTGAATGACTCCCTTAGATATACAGCTGTTGCTGACCGCCTTGGTCAGTGTCCTGGTGCTGGTTGCGCTCATCGTGTCCCGCCTCAAGATGCACCCGCTGCTGGCCTTGCTGGTGGTGTCCATTGGCGTCGGCTTTGCCACCCGCATGGAGCCCGGCAGCATCGTCTCCCACCTGCTCACTGGCGCCGGCAAGACACTGGGTGCGGTGGGGGTGGTGATCGCGCTGGGCGCGATGCTCGGCAAGATTCTGGCTGACGCCGGCGTCACTGAGCAGGTCGCCGACGTCATCCTCAAGCGCACCTCGGACCGGATGATTCCTTGGGCAATGATGCTGGTGGCTTTTGTGATCGGCATCCCGATGTTCTTCGAAGTGGGCCTGGTGATCATGCTGCCGTTGATCTTCAGTGTGGCGCGCAAGCTGGAAGGCCAGGCCCGCTTCAAAGGTTCGGCGTATGTGTATGTCGGTGTGCCGGTGATTTCCGCGCTGGCCGCCATGCACGGCATGGTCCCGCCGCACCCAGGCCCCTTGACCGCCATCGCCGTGCTCAAGACCTCGGTCGGCCCCACCATGCTCTATGGCTTCCTGGCTGCTATCCCGGCCATGATCCTGGGCGGCCCGCTGTATGGCCTGTTCATTGCGCCGCGCATGAGCACCCGGCCCGATCAGGCCCTGCTGGACCAGTTAACACTGGCTGAGAAAGCCGACCGCCAATCCCGCCCCGGTGTAGTGGTCGGCATGCTGGCGGCGTTGCTGCCGGCGATCCTGATGCTGGTGCATGCCGTCGCCGAAATGCTGCTGCCCAAAGGCAATACGCTGCTGGAGCTGGCCAGCTTCCTCGGCAACCCGCTGATCGCCATGCTGCTGGGCGTGCTGTTCGCCGGCGCGAGCCTGGTACTGGCGCGCGGTGGCGACGCCGAACAGCTGCGCGATGCGCTGGGCAAAAGCCTCAAGCCGATCGCCTCGATCATCATGATCATTGCAGGGGGCGGAGCCTTCCAGGAGATGCTGACCAGCGCCAAGGTCGGCGATGCCATCGTGCACCTGACCCAGCAATCGGCCTTCCCGCCATTGCTCCTGGGGTGGCTGATCGCGATGCTGCTGTCGGTGTCAACCGGCTCTGCCACGGTCGGTATCGTCGGTGCTGCCGGCTTGCTGGCGCCGCTGGCAGGGGCTGACCCGAGCCTGAACCTGCCATTGCTGGCCCTGTCGATCGGCTGCGGTTCGCTGTTCTTCAACTACGCCAACCATGCGGGCTTCTGGATGGTGAAGGAGTCCTTTGGCATGACCATGGGTGAAGCGACCAAGACCATCTCGGTGGTGCAGTCCATCGTGGCAGTGGTTGGCTTGATCGTGGTGTTGATGCTGAATGCGGCGATTACGGTGAACTGAGCCGGGAAAACCGGCCCAGTTCATCAACTGCCTCAGCGTTTTTCTGCGACCAGGGTGTAGCACATAGGTATTTGTGCCGCGCCCTGCTCATAGACGTCGTACACCTCCTCCCGATTGGAATGCGGGTATTCGTCGAACGCACGAAGGCTCAAGCCTGCGCCAGCAACGCTCATGAGCACCTCGCTTAGCGGGTGGAGATGCCAGTAGGACTGCAACTCGTTTGGCTCGCCCTTGCCTTCGTAAACAATGGCGCCCGTTTCGACCAGCGGTTCGGTCAGGAAATAGGACGTGCTGATGCGCCAAGGGTCGCTGGCTTCCGGGTCGAGCATTTCCAGGAAGGGGTGCGTTTCGTAGATGACCAGAGTGCCGCCCGGCCTCAGCGTCCTGGCGACGTGGCTGAAGAACAGAGCGAGGTTGGGCATCCAGTTCAGGACACCGATGGTGATCAAGGCAACATCGAAGCGCTGGTCGAGGTTTGCTGGTAGTTCGTGGATGTCTGACTCAATGAAGACGGGCGAATAGGGGGACCTTTCGGCCAGCTCGTGCGCTTGCTTCAGAAACTCCGAAGACTGATCGACGCCCACCACCTCCGATGCGCCAAGGGCAAACAGCGATATCGCTTCGCGACCATTGTTGCAGCCTAGCTGGATAACGGCCTTTGCCGTTATGCCTACCTGTTCCAACTGGTCGGTCAGGGTTGAATCCAGGCAGGAAAAGTCTTTGTGAGCCACAGCATCGATCAGTGGGGGCCAGGACGCGCTTTGCCGATGGAAATCTGCAGATGCATTCCAGGCATCACGATTGCTGGCGATTACATCCCTGTGAGAAATCATCTTGAACCTCATCTTTGGTTATTGAGGCTTTTGACGTTAGCAGCTGCGCCCGGTTAAAGGCCTTTCGAAAATGGCTGGCGTACGAAAAGCCTACCGCCTCTTGCGAACATCATAATTTCGTGATCAAGTTGTCCCATGTCCCGGGACACGGGACGGCCAGATAGAGATTCTCATGAAAGGTCAAGACATCGGCTTACTGCTCAAGCTGATTTGCCTCCAGCGACATGAGTCGCGGGACAAAGCAGTATCAGCCTGGCCACACGACTGGAAAGACTGGCAAGAGTCGGATGACGACCGCCTTACGTTATTGCAAGAGAACGCAGGCCCCGAGCAAGGCACACCCCCCCCCTACGCCTACACTGCCCGTGCTCTGGAACTACAAACTGGTATCAGCAAAACGCAGATCAATCTGTCCCTGAAGCACTGCATCGATATTGGCCTGGCCAAGACCGACCGCAAAACAGGCGCCCCAAGAGCCAACACCAAAGCCCTGCTTGAGCTCATCGTTTACGGCCTGAAGTACGTGTTCCCAGCCCGCGCGGGTGAGCTGACACGCGGTATCGCCACCGGCTTTGGAGCACCTGTGCTGGACAAAAGCCTTATCAGCTCCGGTGAACACGTTCCAGTCTGGCCCTATGCCCGTGGCAATACCATGGGAACGAAAGTCGAGCCGCTGTTCAAGAGCGCAGCCGATGCGGCTCGAAGAGATCCGGAGATGTATGCCTTGCTGGCGCTGGTGGATGCCATACGGTTGGGGCAACCCCGTGAGCGCAACCTTGCTGCAAACATGCTGCAGGATAGATTGGAGCTGCCATGAGTGTTTTCAGTACCCTTCACGCCATGCTGCTTGAGGTTGCTAGGGCTTTGGGGCCTGACCTTTGCCAGCAGATGACATTTGTCGGTGGCTGTACAACAGGGCTTCTGTTGACCGACACCTTCACCCGGGAACAAGTGCGCAGTACCGACGATGTCGATCTGATCGTACACGTCATGGGTCCGGTTGGCTTTGCCCACTTGCAACAAACACTCAGCGGTCGCGGCTTCCGAGTCGGCCCGCAAGATGACGATGACTTCCCGATCTGCGCCATGAAACTGGGTGACCTTCGCGTCGATTTCATGCCAGACGACGATTCCCTCGGCTTCAGCAACCGCTGGTACCGCGACGCCATGAGTACCGCCACGGCCTATCAACTCGACGAGCAAACCATGATCAATCTGGTCAGCCCCGTGTACTTCGTGGCCACCAAGCTCGAAGCCTGGAAAGGCCGTGGACGAGGGGACGCACTCTCGAGTCGTGACATCGAAGACATCCTCAACCTGGTTGACGGGCGCGAGGAGCTGCAGGACGAAATCGAAGCAGTCGGACCCGATGTGCGCGATTACATCCGACAGGAAGTAGCGCAATTGCTGGACGACAGGAACTTTGAATATGCCGTCAGTGCTCAAGCCAAGGGCGACAGTGATCGCGAACAGTTGCTGTTCGAGCGACTGGAAGCCCTGGCAGGGGTGAACCACTAATGCAGATTGGCTGGATCAGCCGCAAGGGCAAGGCCAGTCTTCGTAACAGCGATGCTGCAGCGTACGGCCGCAAGGACCACTTCGTGCTGGCCATGCTCGTGGATGCAGCCGAGAAGGGCGATGGGCAAGACTTTGCCAGGCACTGGTGCCGGGTGGTCATCGACGCCGCGCTGGGAGCGTCGCAACAGCTGAGCCTCGAAGGGCTGGTTGGCATCATGCGCGCCGAACAGCACCATTTACGCCAACAACACCTCCACGCGATCGCCAGCTACTGCTGCGTACTCGTCGACCAGCAACAACAGCTGCTCCATGTCGCGCATGTAGGTGATTGCCTTGCGGGAATCCAACCTCTAGGAGCGCCCATCAACTGGCTGAACCGCCCACATAATCTTCAAGATCAGCCAATCTGGTCAAAATCCCCACGTACCGCAGAATCGCGGCATTTGCTGACCCGCTCGCTGAATGCGAAGCGCTTTTGCGCTCCTGACTGCCTGACGACACAGCTATCACCGGATGCGCGGCTACTGATTTGCAGTGACGGCTACTGGCATGAACACTTGCATACGGGCGTCGATCTGCACTGCGTCAATGATGATGCCAGCATGCTGCGCATAGCGCCTGGAGAGCCGGCTATCGAACTTCAATCGGACTGCGACAACTTCCGAGAATGGACTCAGGCGAATCCTGCCTAGACGAAGCTTCCCTTTCACATGCCGTTAGCAGTTGTGTCGGACGCCGATTGGAGTTACATGCTGTTACTTCTAACGGCAAAATAAATCAGACTTAACCCCTTTCTTGTAGGGCATTTCCCCTGGTGAACCTGTGGGCACCCGGCTTGCCGGCGATAGGGCCAGCCCAGGCATCTTCAACTTCAGGGAGATCAAACAATGGCCATCGAAGAAACCCACTTCACTGTCGGCAAAACCACCTTCTACCAAGGTGAAAACCAGACCCATCCCCTCTTCCGCATCGAACCCGGCATCCCTTGCCAGAGCGCCCGCGAACAGGCCTCAGAACTGATGGGCTACGTCCGCGACCTGACCATCGACGGCCTTATGGAAGACAACCCCAGCTGCTCTGGGCCTCGCACTACCTCAGCGCCCTGGCCAAGGCACTGCTCGATGATGCCGAACTGGGCATGATGAAAGATTGAAGTCGAGTCACCCGCCCCTGTGGGAGCCGCGCTTGTCGTGGCGACGAACCGCGGCGATGGGCCGCAAAGCGGCCCCAACAACCCAAGCACCCGCGCAGGCTTGCAAGAGAAGTCATCTATGTCGGAAGACGACTTCCCACGCCAGCTGTGCAGTCACTCAAGGTTGCTTTCATACCGCAGCCATCCTGCAACCCCTGCTGCCCCACCTACGCGGTCTTTAGGATGATTCCGTCCTTCACTGACAGGCACTTGCGGGAAGTCGAATGGGCTCATCCCCTCAATACAAGCCACGTTGACCCCGTACTGGTCCGGCACAGAGCGACGCTGGTGGAAGGTATAGATCCCACACTTCGAGCAGAAGTAGTGCTTGGCTTCACGTGTGTTGAATTGATAAAGGGTCAGCGCTTCTTCACCTTGAGTGACAGTGATGTCGTTCAGGTTGGCTGATACCGCCACGGCGCCACGCATGCGGCAGAGCGAGCAGTTGCACCTTCGCGCTGTACGCAGCCCATCGGTCAAGCGCAGTGAAAATCTGACTGTTCCGCAATGGCAGGCTGCTTGATAAACAGGGCGATCATCGTTTTTATCATCAGTCATAGCGTTTCTCTAGTCTGAGAAGCCAATCTGGATATTCACGGGGCAAGGCCAAAATGGGTGTCTATTAGCCTGAATGAAACGATGAATGCCTCGTCCCGAACCCTATGCGAGATAACCCTGCAACAATCGCCGGACATTTTCCACCAGCGCAGACTCTCCCTTACGCGGTGGAAGCAACGAGAACCTGGCTTGCGCCAATACCGGCAAGCCAGTCCTGTAAGGCTCCACACCATGGGGGACAGCACTCGCGTTAAGGCACGCAATTCCAAGCCCTGCCTTCAATGCCGATTGCAACCCCGCCACCCCTGAAGTCGAGTAGACGATCTCGTAATCGACATGGGCGCGCTCCAGCACCTGGCAGCTGTACTCCGACAATCCACACCCGCTGATCGCCAGCAATGGCAGCGGCTGCCCAGGCTCTGGAACCCAGCCGACAGCGGCTACCCATTGTAGTGGCTCCTGCCTTACTTCAAAGAGGTTGGATGAAGACACGCGCTCGTCAAAACGCATGGCCAAGCCGATGTCCAGATGGTCATTTGCCTGATCAATTTCCAGGCTCTTTTTCATCACTACATGAAGCCGAAGCCGTGGATGCCATTCACGAAGTTTTTTCAGCAACCCAGCAATGTCGCCGGGGCGAAAGTAATCAGTGATCGCTAACCGTATCTCCCCTTCGAACTGTTCGCCTCGAACGTCGGACAGCGCCCGCTCGCCCAGGGTGATGATTTGCCTGGCGTGGCGCAAAAGTCGTTCACCAGCAGGTGTTGGGCGAACGCCTTGCTTGCCGCGAATGAGCAACTCGACACCAACGGCATCTTCCAGCTTACGCAGCTGTTCGCTGATCGCGGAGGTCGAGCGAAACAGGGCCGGAGCGGCCGCCGAGATACTGCCTGCCTCACAGACCGCCAAGTAGACGTGGAGCTGCGCAATGTCGAAGTGGTACATGCAGGTTCCGGATAAACAGGAAGATGAGCATCGATTTTCCCGCTTTTGGGGATGATGTTCAAAGGCTAAGTTACAGGCACATCACTTACGAGGATTACCGAAATGCCTGGAATAACCCTGACCTTGTCTGGCGCGCCAGATACTGCCCTGGCGTCGGAACTCAGCCGCGAGCTGACTGAACTGACCGCACGCGTTCTGGACAAGCAGCCATCACAAACGATGGTGATCGTTCGCTTCGTCGATGCTGGCTTGTGGTTCATCGAGTGTGAATCGCTCGAGAGCTTGGGGCGCAACAGCTTTCGCCTGGAGGTCACGATCACCGACGAGACGACGACAGTGGAGCAGAAACGGCGGTATCAGCGTGAGGCGTATGATCTGCTTTCAGGACGCATCGGCAATGTGCACCCTCATTCGAACGTACACCTCATGGACGTGCGCGCTACCGCCTATGGCTATGGCGGGGTGCCGCAAAGTGCGAAGCTATGGAGCTGAAACAGGCAACCCGGCCTGGCGTTATCGCACCAGCGCCAGCCGCAAGCCAAGCCCCACCAGTACCGCGCCCATTGCCGCATCGATCGGCCGACGCACCTTCGTGTATAACGCCCGCACCCGAGCCGTGGAAAACATCAATGCCAGGGTGGAAAACCAGGCAAACGCAACAAGCGTGACCACCACCACGGCAGCAGCCATCACCCAGCCTGGGGCATGTGCCGGCAGCACGGTGATGAAAAAGCTGCCGAAGAACGCCGCGGCCTTGGGATTCGTGGCAGACACCAGCAACCCGACGCGGGGGGCTGCCGTGGTGGTGTTTTGCGTCGTGCGGATTTCGAGGGCTGCATAAGGCCGCCGCGCGCCGAGCAGCATTTTGATGCCCATGTAGATCAGATACGCCGCGCCCACAACCCGAATCGCGTCATACAACCACGCCACTGTACTCAGCAAAACACCCAGCCCGACAATCGCCAGCACCGCCCAGATGGCGATGCCTGCGCTGGTGCCCACTGCAACACCTATCCCTCGGCTGCGGCTCACCAGGGCGTTGGACGTGACGGCAATGAAATCGGGGCCTGGGCTGACGCAGGCCAGGAGCATGACGGCGGCAATGGTCAAAAGTTGGGGAACGTAGTCCACGTGATGCCTCCAGTGACTTCGTTGTCTATCGAGCTACGTCGTAATGCACCGACAGCAGGCCTTTCTTCTCTTTGAGCTTGAGCACCTTGATCGGCCCGACCAAGCCCGTCGAGGTGACATGCGTGCCGCCGCAACCGTGCATCGGCAAGGTGCCGAAGCGCACTGAGCGAACACCGTCCTGGTCGATCAACTCACGCGGCAGGTCACGCTCGATCAGTGCGCTCACCGCCGCCTCGATACCTTCGGCCGTCAGCGGCTCGCAACCGACCTGGCGCTCGAAAACCACCCGAGACTCCCCCGGCCAGTGGTGGCCTTTGCTGGGGAGCCAGCCCAAGTTCTGCCCGACACAAGCAATCAGGTGACCGGCGGAATGCAGGCGAGCATGCAGCGCACGCACCTCGGGCGAGATGGCAATCTCGACGCTGCCCACGGGCACGGGTTGCCCGACCACATGCACCACATCGCCGTCGATATTGAGCACGTCCTCGACCCGGATACCCGCGATGGTTCCCTGATCCGCCAGCTGCCCGCCGCCCTGGGGGTGAAAGAGGGTTTCGGCCAGGTCGACCCGGAACCGTCCATCCTCCGTCGGTGTGCAACGCACCACGTGCGTGTTCAAGGTCAACTCATCGCTGGTGTAGTACGCCCGTTGCGTCATCGATCTAAATCCTTGGTTCCTTCCGGGGCAACGCCCGATCAAGACTCAAGGCTAAAGGGCGAGGACTTCGCGCACTTGTAAAAAATTGATGGGCAACCGCGATCAGTAACGAGACGGCGCAACCCCGAAGGCTTGCTTGAAGGCACGGTTGAAGTGGCTCTGGTCGTAGAAACCCACCTCTTGCGCGACCCTGGTCAATTCCCACTGGGTATGGCTCAGCAGCACACAGGCGCGCTCCAGGCGCAAACGCACCAGCCAGGCATATGGCGTCATGCCGACCGTTTGCTTGAACAGCTTGAGGAAGTGAAAACGCTCCAGGTCGCACAACGCAGCCAGGACTTCGAGGGTTATCTTGTCGGCGAGGTGTTCGTTGCAGTAGTCCCGCACACGGTGCCACTGCACGCTCGAAAGCGTGCCCTTCACGAACTGCGGCTTGACCATCCGCGCCTGGGCGAATAGCCGCCCGAGCAGCATGAGCCACTGAGAATCGACGAACAGCGGGTCAGTAGGCAGCCCCGCTGCGAGCGCGTCGTGCAGCCGGGAAAGCTGGATGGCAAGGCTGGCATCCTGCAACAGTGCGCCACCCAGGGCGGAAAACTGGTCACTGCCCGTCAGCTCTTCGGTCACGCTGCGCAACAGGTCAGCGGATACGCGAAAGGTCTTGAGCGTGTAAGCGTCGTCGCCTGCGCTGATGCCATCGTGGATTTCGCCGGGTGGCATCAACTGGATGGTGCCTGGCGAGAGCAGCGTCGTCTCGCCATTGAACACCTGGCGCTGCACGCCGTCGGTGATCAAGCCGACGTGGAAATCCAGATGGTAGTGACGGCCGAAGCGAAAGCTCGAGAAACGCGCCTCGCTCAGCACCAGCCCGGGGATATCGCTGTTGCGTTTGTAATCAACGTGGTCTGCCATCGACCGCCTCCTGCCATACCGGGGGGATCATCTCATACCTGCTCTTGCGGGGGCTGGCGTGGTTGTCGGGTTGAGGGCTTGGCCAGGCTGCGCCAGCGCTTGGCTGGCGGCTGCGGTGCCTTCATCAGTCGGCTGGATCATTCAGGGCGCTGGGGCGATCAGCTTTGCGCACTGTTCACTGGCCAGCCGGCTGATGATCCGGATCGCCTGGTGGATACCTGCTGTGTTACGAAAGCTCAGGTGAGGGTTGTGTTCGCACTCCAGCACTTCATCGTGCTGGACCAAGGCTTCGCCGAGCAGTTCGAGGGTCCAGGCGTAGCTTTGGATGGTCGATAAGCGCTCTTGGTCAGTCATGGGACACCTGCCTTGGGTTGGAGGCGGGACGAGCCAGGTCACAGATCGGGTAGAAGCGGTGCGGTTTGGGAGCCGGCGCGGAGCGGCGGCGGAGAACGGATGCGAGGATCCTGAACGGATTTCTGGTGGTCATGCATGAGTTCCTTTCGTTGTGGAACTGCCACCGCTCGCGGCCAAGCAAGTTTAGGTGGCAGCAGTACGCGGGTTGGCCGACCGGGACGAAAGGAGCCCGGCACACCCGAAGGTGTCCCGCGCACCACCGCCATAACACGACATCGCGGGCACAAAAAAAAAGCGCCTGCGATGAAGACTGGGCGCTGCTGCGCCTTTCGATTCCGACCGGCCAAGGTCGCATCGCCGATGCTTCGGCGACTGGGGCAATTTATCCCTATGGACCCGCTTGCGCAAGGGCGCGGGGGGTTGTCTGGGGGCACACGTTTCGTAGGAAGAATCCGGGCCTTTATTTTCTCAGCCGTGACAGGTAAGCCTCAACGATGTCGGCGACGAGCACACCGGGGCTTCTAGGATTATCCCCATATGGCAGATTCTTTATCTATAAAATTTTGAGCTCTTGCCCCGTAAACACTGGGCCAAACCGAAACGCTGAAAATCAGTTATCTCAAAAGGGGCCGTTTCTTAAGTGGAAGTTGCGGTCTACGTCGAAGTCGGCCAGCACCATCAGGTGAAGGATGGGCAGAAAGTGCGCTACTTTCTTCAAAGCACAAAAAGGCCTGCATCACTGCAAGCCTTGATATCTGGCGCGGAGACAGGAATCGTATCAACACGAAAGGCTCTGAATTGAGTGGGTATTTTTCTTCAAGGTAAACATCTTTATCTCTAAAATTATCCTCAACCTATTCCGAGATTCACGCCCCCGTGAAAGCCCCTGATAAGATGATGAAATTCGCTGAGGCATTCTGCCGTCCATTCGCCAGAGCCACGCTCAGGCTCTGGTGAAGGATGGCAGTTATCGACCCAAGCTGTGTGAAAATCTCCAGAGCAGTTTGACTGGGCAAAAACAAGCTGAAAATCGCGTTCCCATGCGAAACTCTGGGTTAATCGACCGGCCGAGATTATTCAGATTTCGCGGAAGAACGTGGACCTCAAAAATCTACAGGGGTTTTCACACAGCCTGGACCCAAAACTGTCATTCTCGAAGGGCAGCCTCCGTCCCGAAGCTGCCACTTCTCAAAACAACCATAGCTCCGACCATGCCAGTAAAAGACGGCTGGAAAAGTAACCGTTTTCAACCCCTATTGAGTGTCCAAGATCAAGAACCTTCTGGCCTTGGCCTGAAGGGCTCCCTATAATTTAGCGATCAGTGGGGCCGAAGTATGTCGCTTCACAACGGAAAGTAAGGCGACTTCTCATTCTCCCATCACTATCTGGCTCCTTATCCACCAGCCCCATATCCTTCAACTTACTTGTCCTGCGCCCTACCATTTGATGGGTAGTATCAATTAGGGCAGATATTTCACCAGCTCGCATATCTCTTTGCTCGTCATTGAGGGCGCTAATAATCTCTAGCTCAATCGGCTCTAGCATGATGTCTTTATCAAGGCGAGCCACTTCCTCCTTGAAATCATCAGAAAGATTTACAACCGAGCAAGTTCCCTCCCGGCAGTCTGGGCATCGCCACTTAAAGAACTCAAACTTATCTCGATTATCCATCGAGTGACACATACCACATGTATCACAACGAATAGTCTGGTTGCTCGACAAAAATTGATGAATAGCTCGTGTATACTCAAAGCAACGCTGCTGGAAATAATGCCTAAATGGGCGCCCGTCAGGATAACCCCAACTCATCCGCTCATTTTCGCACAAACCAAGAAATAAGGAGTATGCGATGACCTCTCTATTATCTTTGGCTCGCATTTTTTTATAACGAGACACAAAGAAATTAGATTCTAGAGAGGAAAGCATATCCTCCAAGCCCGGACTAACTGTGAAGTGGCTTGTAGGTGGATTAGATCCAAGGCTTGAAAAATAGTCGCCTCCGACTTCCTTAGAGATAATTCTACGCTTTACATCCTTCGCCTCATTGATCAAGCAGTTCAAAAGCTGGCTTTGATTATGACGATCAAGCTTATTCTCAAAGGGCTCCAATGCATAACGATTGAGGCGATCGAAATATTTTGAAATTGTGTTTTCGTAGTACTTTCGAGAAGCTAAGCGGATTGAGGCGGCCGTTATCTTTTGACCTTTTGAAACTCTATCCAGATACAGAAGATGCAACAAATGCCCCATAATCCTAGGAACATTGAATGAGGCCTGAAACATCAAGCGCATTACATCCTCGCGAGCAGTATCAGATGAGAGCTCAAAATAATTGGCCAAATCTTCACCGAAAACCTTAAAGCGAGTCTCCAAGAGCCTTGCAGCATAAGAGGATGCTGAGCGCTCCATCTCTTGAACTTCAGATGCCTCGTAAAGATCAGAAAAATCCAGACTAATAGTATCTGCCTTTCCTGGATCAATTTTCCCATAATAGACTCTACCTGGGTATCCAGCAACCTTTAACTTGACCGCCTCATTACTGGAATTATTCAAGGGAGACAGCACAACATCAACAAAAAGGCGTTGATCTATGAAACTTAGCTCCGAGAAGTCATCAAAGAACGCGACCAGACGAGCGAGGCCCGCACCAGCAATCAGCCCTTGAATATCTTCAATTATATCTCCAAAAGGGAATGACTTGACGACAACATCAGAGTATTCGTTATAAAAGTCGCTATCATCCAGAGTTTTATCGAAGTCAGTCATCGACTCGCTAATATTCGCACTCAACTCAGCCTTCGCAGGTGATATTTTTGCTGCCCCCTTCACAGATTGATCTATTTTCTGTGAATTTTCTTGCTGTTTTTTTATGCGAAGTTGGTGGCTTATCTTTTGCAGCACTGGAATCTCATGCTGCTCAAGTTTAGCACTCTTAATGCTATCCTCAAGAGCCGAAAGACTAGCAATTAAATCCTCATACTGACGCTTCACTCCTGACAGCCAGCGATCCCACAGAGACAATCGCTCACATGCGGCACCTATTTCCTTGAGCAACCCCGCAATGACTTTGCCGAGCATCACCTTCCTAAGCATATGTGAGCGATAGGCGACAGGTGAAATATTATTAGCCACTAGATCGACGTTCGATACATCAACCGCATCAATTACGTCATATATCGACTTAACATCGATGTAAACTGAGATAATATCTTTTCTGTCGCGAAGCATAGATTGCGCACGAGCAAAAACAGTGCTCTTTCCGGTACCTTTGCGCCCGAGAAGAAAAGTCGTATTGCCGGACAGCACAGACTTCAGGACTGCGTCCCCTGGAAGGGGGTCAACATAAAGCTGGTCGACAGGCTTACCATTGGTCTCAGGCTCGAAATCCTTGAGCTCTGCACGCCTATACTGACGAAGTGATTCAGCAATTTTCGAGAATTTTTCCAGATTCATGGAAGTTCCATCTAGGTTAGCAATCCGGCCCCTGCACTCAGCAGAGCGCAGATTTTTTCTCGTTATACCAAAATTAATTCACGAGCGCCACATCAGTCGTAGGCTAGCCTAACGAGCCAGCAAGTGGCTTGAATATTCACACAATGAAAAACGCTGTACGGTTTTCCACCTTACGCAACCTTGAGAACTCTATGATATGAGCAACTTTTACTTACAACTACTGCTATTAGCCGCTTGTCGCCCTCACAAGAAGCATCTACAGGTCGAAAGCGGCGATCGGTATTGCCGAACCACTTCCGACCCATAGTCAGCGAACTGCCAAACAACTTACAACAAACCAGCAGTTTCACTGCAACATCCTAACTAGCAGTCATGACGATCGCTTTATATCTGACTTAGCATCGACAATGGGCGCAGACTGCGTGACGGTATAGTTTTAACTAATAGCAAATTTCGACTTCATAGCTATCGCTAAAAACACTGAAAGATCTTGCCGATGTTGATTTCACTTCATTCCACTCAGTAGTCATCCTTCCAAACAACCCCATTTCTTTATAATTTTTGTAGCCGCAATCTTCCCAATGAATATCAATAATGGCGAAATTTGGGCGGCTATTTGTGAGCTGAACAGTAATTTCTTCTTTGTCAATTTTTAGAACGCCGTTAACCTTGGCGCTTACAACCCCGGTAAAGCTTGCGTAACTCGTGTCACCTGTTAATTGCCTCAGCGCAGAAAAAACTACGCTCGTACTGTTGGATGAAGTCAGCAGATCAAGTTTTGGCATATTAGTACCCTGCAATAATAATCGAAACCATAGATGGCTTTGGCTCATTTAAGCCTGAGGACTTCAGGCTGATCAATCATTTTATTTTGGAGAAACAAGAGAATTCACTCGATTGTAGTACCTATTTTCGAATCCAATAGGCTGCCCGTTAAGCTTGTCTGATACAGCATTTGTCTCGCGGAAAAAGTCAAGAAACGTCACGTCAAGTCCTGGAAGCTCTGGATTGATCTGCATCCGGGATAGGTGATTGACTACTGCGAGCACTGTGGCGAACTCGAAACATGCAACAAAGCCCTGCGCTATGCCTTTCTTTTCAGTTCGTAGATACTGGTAAGTGAATTTAGACTGTGTGCCATCAGTGATTACGGAAGTATTATTGACCAAGGCAATTGGGTTTGGATGAGCGCCGAAATCTATAGCAGCATCATATAAGGTCATCACATATTCTTCATAGGGCGTATCACCCGATTTCTTATCGTGCTCCTGTAAATAACCTCGAAACCGTGTCATTGCTCGCGTAAGCGCTTGCTTGCAATTATTGAAGTCCTCATCAGACACATGGCGCTTTCGCCACTTATCAACTAGTCCGTCTTCGCGATTAAACAAGTAACCATACACAGCTGATTCCAGAGCAGTCCTAAGAAGTGGGAACATTGCTGAAAAGTGACCCGATCTGGCCAAGTCGTAAGCGGCTAGGTATAGGGAGTGAGCGTGAACTGCTGCCGCAAGGGCTTCACCGGCTCCCAATTCTCGGGTCGAAGAGAGAATTAGGTGATCACATTTTTCCCCATGGGCTATGGCCTCGACAAAGTCCTCTTGGATGAGCTTACGCAATTCGTACTTTGTAGCTGCGTATTGATCATAGTCGAAGTGAGGACTGGTAGTTTCCATACTTTATCTCCTAGATGGTTACTGCGTAACGCTTGTGATGACTTTTTGAAAATTCCGAACGATGGCTAAATGCCACCTTTCCAATGTGAATCACACACACCATTTTCGATTGTGTCAACCCCTCAGTGCTGTGTGACAACCATTAAAGGGCGTAGGAACCTATGGAGGTGTCATTTTTTTGTAGAATGCTCGCGGCTTTAGCGAAACGCGGCCGTGGGCAAGCGATCCGAGATTTACTGGGAGACTGGGAAAAATGGCTTTTTCCGGAACTTTCCACATCGGGCGCCCCAAAATGGCTTGTTGAAGGGTAACAACCATATAGCGACCAGCTAGTGCAAGCTTGTGAAAATCTATGTCGCGATGGACACATTGGCCTGCTGGCCGCAGTGCCTACATGAACTGCCCTTAGAAACTGGGAGGCTGGACTTCCATTGCTCAGCTTCGACGTTTCTGGTAGCGGCTCATGCGATAGCGCCGTCCAGAATGGCTTCTCTCGTGGTGCTTTCCCTATCGCTGTTCAGGTATTTGTCTGCCGCTCAACCGCGGGTAGATCAAGAAATATTTTGGTGCCCGCAACCTGGCATCATAGTTCATCAAGCGCTATGAGTTTCTCCGTGCATAAGCATGGGGGTTGCGAGCACTTGTCATAACAAGTTATTGCCTGCTAAGAGGGGAACGCGCTCAGTCGTGACTATCGTCAAATCTTAGTTTGGTATTTAAGCACCCACGGTCGCTCTAAACGACGAACTAGCAACCGCGCCGTTAGCAAATAGTAGTACCGAGTCGCCGCGCATCGCCCAGCCAGTCGGCGTTCAAGAAACCAAGTCACATGTTTTCTCTGCCACGCCCAAGGAGTTTCCAGCTGCCAGCGTTCAGATATCTCAGCTTGGATGAGCTTTGCTTGCCGTAAATGGCGCTGCCGGGTTGCGTACGAACCCGTCAGCACCGCAGCCAAGAACAGCTCCATATCAAATGACTTGCTCATCTGCGTCCTCCGATGTAGGCCGCGACCACATCGATCCGACCGTGCCCCAACTCATAGCTGATTTGCCTTCTGGCCTCACGATCTAGGTTCCTATCTGCCTGGCAACATTGGCCGCCGTTGATAGGCGCGGGGTGTTGGGTGATTTGCTCATAGCGTTCACATGCGTACGCCGCTCGTAGCTCATGGAAGCCCTTGAGCTTTTGTGCATGCAGGACATCCCGCGCTGGGCGGATGATTTCCTGAAGAACATTCAGATAGCTTTCGTCTGGTGCAATCAGGTTGCGGCTACTCGCAGGCGACACCTGCCGTGCAAACACAAGTGCGTCTTGAACATGGTGGTCCACCGCAATCCATCGCGGCGCTGAGACCCCGGCACGACCGCCTTTGGTGCCATTCTGAATGTTAATCCTACCTAGATCGTCAGCCTCACGGCTTAGCCGTGGCAGGTCAGCCAAGATGACCTCACGCAGGCGCATGCCGGTGGCTCTCGACAATAGAACGATTGCAGCGGCCCGCAGTTGATGTCGACTGCAAAGCGTATCGACGATCTGCTTAACCTGTTCGCGGTCTTGGCCCTGCGGCACTGAGTGGCGAATCCCGGTGCGCTGCATACCCAACGCTTTGCTCGGACTGGGCAGTGCTACGTACTGATCACCGCGAAGCGCCACCATGGTCCTGTTAACGCTGGATAGCCGGTTTTGTGCGGTGCTGACAGCAAGGTCACCGCGCCTAACCACGTCGCGCAGATACGCTGCATAGTCCGCCAGCACCCTCCGATCAATCTGCCGCGCATCATTGATACCGGGGCCCTGATCGGAGCGGCACCACTTCACGAATGCGTGCCACCGATCACAGTGCGCTTTGACCGTGCCGTAGTGGCCGCCGCCGAACATGTCTTTCAACGCCTGCGGCCCTGCATAGCTCAGTTGCCTGCCGTAACCGAAATTGCGGCCATCGCGTCTACCCACCAATGCCATATTGGTCACCTCATCTTCTGCTCTCCAGTCCTCGCCCCACGTCATCCCGCCAAGAATGCTGAGTGTTATCAGGGATCAAGGCCCCTGCGACCTGTGGGGATGTCCTCTAGCGCGGGACTGGCGGCTCCTTACGTCCGGGAGCAAGGGCATCTCATGATCTGGCCTCCTGAACACCGTTGCCGGTGGGCGGGTGGAGGCAGCACTGGCTGACTAGACCAACGTCTGAAGATCCTGAGCCGGGTGAACGCAGCAATGCAATGACCGGGGCATGCCTGACTGTCAGTCAGGTGCAGTCCATTCCTTGGTCTGCGGCACCATCATCTACATGGCTGTTGCTGGTGATATCGGCGTTTGTCACGCCAATTGTCACGAGGGGGAATGCCGCAAAGCCTTGTGCGATCAGGGCTGCAGCAGCTGTAGAAGTGCCCGTCTCTTTTCAGGAAAAGAGACGGGCACCAGTTGGCGCAAGATTCGGCCAAGCGGATAGGTTGCTGCAGGGCAGCGAGGTACGGTGTATCTGGCGCACGAGCGCTATATGTGTAAGAGCATCCATCACATGGGTAGTGACCGGGCGAGCTGCCGGATGCGAATCGCCCTTGGGGAGAACCACCGCGAGAGCGGCGTGACCTTTAAGGTTCGGGTCACCTGGGGTGCTGTCAACGACAGCCTTTGCACTATCTTTTCTACGCCCGCAATCCGGGAGGGTCAAGCGACTCGCCCGCTGGATTTTGCAGTTGAAAATGGCATGGGGCGTGTACGGAATCCCGTGGTTTCCAGTGGCCAGTTGGGTGCTTTTGATTTTTTCGGTGAGGTCCATCCAAACAGGGCGGCTTTGCAGCCCTATTTGGATGGACCCGCATGGAAAGCGGATCACCGAACTTTCAAAGCCGTGCGCTCACTCGACTGCGCCACGCCTTGCTCTAAGACTCGATACGTTTGCCCCGGCCTGATTCGCGAACTCATGCGGCGAGATATGCTCCTGCCGATTCGCTTCGAGGTAGCGGCTCCACCAACTCATGATCATTCGCCGCTCCTCCAGGAACTCGGCCTTGTGGATATACGCCGCCCGAACGTTGTTGCGCTCCCTGTGGCTCATCTGCCGCTCGATAGCGGTCTCTGACCAAAGCCCGGATTCGACCAAGGCACTGCACGCCATGGACCGAAAGCCATGACCGCAGATTTCGGTCTTGGTGTCGTAGCCCATGTTCCGCAAAGCGCTGTTGACCGTGTTCTCGGACATAGGCTTCCACGAGCGAGCGTCACTGGTGAACACTAGGTCGAAGTACCCCGTGATCGCATGAATCTGTTCGAGCAACATCACCGCTTGCGGTGAAAGCGGGACAAGGTGGATGTCGCCCGCCATCTTCGTCCCTCTGGTCGAGTACGGAACGCCGTCTAACGCGGGCCGCGTATCAGGTATCTCCCAAATACCGCGCTTCAGGTCGAACTCACTCCAACGTGCGAAGCGCAATTCGCTGGAGCGCACGAACACGTGTAGCGACAGCATGACTGTCAGCCGAGTGAGCGTGCGTCCCTTGTAGTTCTCGATGCGGTCCATCAACTCTGGCAGACGTGAGAGCGGGAGTGCAGGCCGATGCGTAACCCGTGGCGCGCTGATGAAGCCCTCAAGGTCATACGCAGGGTTCACCGTGATCAGCCGCAGCCGTTTCGCCTCACGCATGATGCTCTGAAGGTAGTTTTGTACCCTTAACGCCACATCGATCGTGCCGCGCTTCTTGATTGCCTCAAGCGGCTGCATGAGGTCGAAGGTATCCAGATCCACGATGGCCCGTGCGCCTAGCAGCGGGAATACGTGAGTCTTCAAGCGACTCAACACGGTCCTCGAATGGCCAGGCGCCCACTTCACGGACATTTCCTTATGCCAGTCCAAGGCAACGCGCTCAAAGGTGTGCCCTCTGACAACCGCCTCGGCCTTGGCCTGCTGCTTGGACGCAATCGGATCAATGCCTTCAGCCAGCATCCGCTTAGTCTCCAGACGCTTCTGCCGAGCATCTGCGAGCCCTATGACGGGGTAGATGCCAAACGAGGTCAGCCCCTCTCGCCCATCCGGTTTCACATACCGGAAACGCCAGCCTTTGCGGCCATTGGGGTAAACGAGGAGGTAAAGACCGTCACCGTCGAAAAGCTTGTAGGGGCGATCAGTAGGTTTGGCCGAACGGCATGCGGTGTCGGTCAGGGGAGCAGTAGTACGAGCCATAAGGGTAAACCCCTTTATCGAATCGACTTTATCCCAAACGTTACCCCTAAATCGGCTGGCAGCTGTCGGAATCCGACGGAACGCCATAACGAAAAAACCCGCCAGAAGGCGGGTTTTACGGGGGTTCCAGAGATTTTGGTAGCCTTCGCTGGAACCTGAACTGGTGCCGGAGACAGGAATCGAACCTGCGACCTTCGCGTTACGAGTGCGCTGCTCTACCGACTGAGCTACACCGGCGTGTAGCGCAACGTACCACTGCCGCACCCGCCGCGTAAACCCCTGTTTCCCCGGCCTTATTCCCCTTCCCTCAGGGCGCTTTGCAGCCCTTCGGCGCGAGGTCTTCCTCGATATCGGTCGTGCAGGTCCAGCCAGTTGGCGAACGCGTCAGGGCAAGGCTCTTGCCAACCACATTGGTCGGCGCATCAACCAGGGTGCATGCAATCGTGCCAATCCCGTCAGCCGCCTTGCTGCTCACCGCAATCGCACAGTTCGCCGTAGCCGGCTGGCCACCCAATTCAGCCACACTCCCCACCTCCTTGCCTTCATTCAAGCGCAGCTCCATCGCCGTCTTCAGCGCGCTGATCTCCAGCAACCCGGCCGCCGCCTTGGTGCGGGACTGGTGGTTGGTGTACATCGGGATGGCAATGGTCGCCAGAATGCCGATGATCGCGACGACGATCATCAGTTCGATCAGGGTGATACCGCGTTGCCCTTTCATGAATGATTTCCTTTTTGATACGTGTACTGGTGGAGGTCAGGCTCGCCCCAGCTGGCAGCGGCGCAGTAGGCCTGAACAGACACCTTTTGTCACCCCTGCCTGCCAGGGCGTCATCTTCGCTGAACTACTCTAGTGAGCATCACGGACGCACGCCCGCTCATGGACGCGGCAAGCTGTTTCCAGGCTTGTCGCACGAGCCGAAAAGGACCTTTGCAATGAACCCATCTACACACCTCTACACCTGGCGCGGCACGGATGCCAATGGCGCCGCGGTCAGCGGCCAGGTCAGCGGGCGCAGCCCGGCCTATGCGCGGGCCGGCTTGCAGCGCCAGGGCATCCACGTGCTCAGCCTGCGGGCGGCTGGCGGGTTTGAATGGCGTTTGCCGAAAGCTCGGGATAAGACAGACCCAGCAGGCTTCAGTCGGCAGCTGGCGACCTTGCTCAAGGCCGGGGTGCCACTGCTGCAGGCCTTCGAGGTGATGGGGCGCAGCGGCTGCAGTGCGGGGCAGGCAGCGTTACTGGATAAATTGAAACGGGATGTGGCCTCGGGCCTGGGGCTGGCGGATGCGCTGCAGCGCCATCCGGCGTGGTTCGATGGGTTGTACTGCAACCTGATTCGTGTGGGCGAGCAGTCCGGTACGCTTGATCGGCAGCTGGAACAACTGGCGGGGATGCTGGAGCAACGCCAGGTGCTGCGTAAGCGAGTACGCAAGGCGATGCTCTATCCGTTGCTGCTGTTGCTGACCGGGCTGGGGGTTTCGGCGGTGTTGTTGCTGGAGGTGATTCCTCGTTTCGAGAGCCTGTTCGCCGGTTTCGATGCCGCGCTGCCGGCGTTCACACAGTGGGTGATCGACTTGTCCACAGGGCTGGGGCGCTATGCGCCGTTGCTGTTGATAACCGCGCTTGGCCTGGGCTTCGCCGTGACCCGGCTGTATCAGAAGCATGCGCCAGCCCGCTTGTGGATAACTGCACAGGCTTTGCGCCTGCCTGTGTTCGGCAGGCTGTTGAGCCAGGCGGCCCTGGCGCGCTTTGCTCGCACCCTGGCCACGTCCTATGCTGCGGGGGTGCCGTTGCTGGATGCGCTGGTCACCGTGGCCAAGGCCTGTGGCGATGACCTGCACGAGCAGGCGGTGCAGCGCTTGCGCCAGGGCATGGCCAACGGGCAGGCGCTGAATCAGGCAATGGGTAATGAACCGCTGTTTCCGCCATTGTTGGTACAACTCACCGCCATCGGTGAATCCAGCGGCACGCTGGACCAGATGCTGGATAAGTCCGCCAGCCATTACGAGGAACAGGTCAGCCAGACGCTGGACCAGTTGACCAGCCTGCTGGAGCCGGCCATCGTGCTGATCCTGGGCTTGCTGGTCGGTGGCCTGGTGGTGGCGATGTACCTGCCGATCTTCCAGTTGGGTAGCTTGATCTGAACATGACTTCATGGACTTTGCTGGCCGAGCGGCCAGCGTACTTCATCACCCTGGCGGCTGTGCTCGGCCTGCTGGTGGGCAGCTTCCTCAACGTGGTGGTGCATCGCTTGCCGATCATGCTGGAGCGCCAATGGCAGCGTGAGGCGCAGGAAGCATTGGGTCTGCCGACCACCGAATACCAGCGCTTCAATCTGTCCCTCCCCGCCTCCCACTGCCCGCACTGCGGGCACGCGATCCGCGCCTGGGAGAACATCCCGCTGCTGAGTTACCTGGCATTGCGCGGACGCTGCTCGGCCTGCAAGCAGCCGATCAGTGCACGTTATCCATTGGTCGAGTTGGCCTGTGCGCTGTTATCGGTGGTGGTGGCCTGGCACTCCGGCGCTGGCATCGAGGCGCTGGCCCTGCTGCTGTTGACCTGGAGCCTGCTGGCACTGAGCCTGATCGACCATGACCAGCAGATCCTGCCCGATGTCATCGTGCTGCCAACGCTGTGGCTGGGCTTGATCGTCAATGCCTTCGACACCGTGGTGCCGTTGCCCGCCGCATTGTGGGGCGCGGTGGCGGGGTACCTGAGCCTGTGGTCGGTGTACTGGGTGTTCAAGCTGGTTACCGGCAAGGAGGGCATGGGCTATGGCGACTTCAAGCTGCTGGCGCTGATCGGTGCCTGGGGCGGCTGGCAGGTATTGCCGTTGACCTTGCTGCTGTCATCGGTCATCGGCGTGGTGGCGGGCCTGTGCCTGCTACGCGTGCGCAGGCAATCCGTCGGCACGGCGATACCCTTTGGCCCTTATCTGGCCACTGCGGGGTGGATTGCTGTGCTCTGGGGTGATGAAATGTACGCCTTCTACCTGCAACTGTTTGGAATGTGATGACCACCAAGGCCTTCACCCCCTGGATTCTCGGGCTGACCGGCGGCATCGGCAGCGGCAAGAGTGCCGCCGCCGAGCGCTTCGTCGAACTTGGCGTGCACCTGGTCGACGCCGACCAGGCAGCGCGCTGGGTGGTCGAACCCGGTCGCCCGGCACTGGCCAGCATCGTCGAGCGCTTCGGCACCGGTGTGCTGCTGGACGATGGCCAGCTGGACCGCGCAGCGTTGCGCCAGCTGATCTTCGCCGACCCGGCCCAGCGCAAGTGGCTGGAACAACTGCTGCACCCGCTGATCGGGCAGGAGATCTTCAGTTACCTGGCCAAGGCCGAGTCGCCCTACGCGGTGTATGTGTCGCCGTTGCTGATCGAGTCGGGCCAGTACCAGAAGGTCCAGCGCGTGCTGGTGATCGATGTGCCGCAGGAGCTGCAGGTGGCGCGCACCCTGGCGCGTGACAACACCAGCCCTGAGCAGGTACAGGCCATTCTCAAGGCCCAGCTGGCCCGTGAGGAGCGCCTGGGCCATGCCGACGATGTAGTGGTCAATGATGGCGACCTCGCCGCACTGCACGAGCAGATTGACCGCCTGCACCATTTTTACCTGACTTTACGAGGAGGCCAGCCATGAGCCAGCCATTGACCGTCGATTGCCCGACCTGTGGCGCACCTGTGGAATGGAACGAGAAGAATGCATACCGGCCGTTCTGTTCCGATCGCTGCAAGCTGATCGACCTGGGCGCCTGGGCGGCCGAGGAACACAAGATTCCGGTGGCGCCGGATGCCGAGGATGAGCTGTTTTCCGGGGAGCTGGAGCCGCGGCATTGATCTGATTCTCGGCGGCTGCACTGGCCTCTTCGCTGGCGCGCCCGCGAAGAGGCCGGAACTGCCAATTCAATTCTCAGCGCTCATCATCCTTCCACGGCGCCTGCAGATACCGGGTGCGGTTGAACGTCTCCAGCCATTCCGGGCAGAACACCACCAGCGCACTGATCACCATGCCGTTGATGAACGCCTCCGGGAACATCATCAGCCACAGGTAGCCGATAAAATCGCTGAGCCACTCCGGCATCGCAAAGCGACCATCAAGCCACAACACCGCCAACGCCACCGGCACGCAAATCAGCACCGTCAGCGCAGCGGGAAAGAACCCCGAACAGAAGATGTAAACGAACAGGTTTCGCGGCTGCGCCCGCTCCACCAGGATCGCGCACACTTCGGTGATCAGCACCGGCAAGCCCACCAGCAGCAAACCGTTGACCCCAAGCGCCGCAAGGTCCTGCCGCCCCAGCGCCAGCAACCCCAACTGGGCGAGGAAACCGCCCAGAACGGCCAGCGGCCAGTCCAGCAGCAAGGTCACTGCCGTCATGCCGATGAAGTGGTAAGACACACCCGTGTCGAAATCGCGCCGGACCAGCCATAGCGCGAACAGGCAGAACACCGTGCCAAACAAAAGGTGCTGACGGCGCCGGTCGGTCACCAGTTCCACCCAGCGTGTACGGCTGGCGGCCCAGATCAGCAAGGGCACGTAACCCAGCCAACCCACGGCAAGGCTGGTTGTGGATAAAACCTGCGCGCTGATCACCTGGAACATATCCCTTTCGGCCATGTGGACAAGCTGAGTCTACACCCTGCCCCGTTTCCTACGCACAAACAGCATCTTACCGTCATCGATTAGCGGCTAAGCTTGTTCCCATGGATGACTCAGATTACCTGCGCCT
The DNA here is from genome assembly GCF_021602465.1 of Pseudomonas urethralis. Lineage (NCBI taxonomy): Bacteria > Pseudomonadati > Pseudomonadota > Gammaproteobacteria > Pseudomonadales > Pseudomonadaceae > Pseudomonas > Pseudomonas urethralis. The sequence goes on along the minus strand of NZ_BQIJ01000011.1, from coordinate 2,820 downwards.
GCTTACCATCCAGGCCGAACAAGCCAATGCCTTTCTCTCCAACGCCCGCAAGTGGGAGCGGGAGCGCTGGGTGTGCCAGCGCCTGCTGCAAGGGCTGAACATCCCCTACCGTAGCGAGGACTTCACCCCGGCCGGCCAGGAGCCACCGGATGTGCTGTTCCGCGATGCGGCATTCGAGGTGTTCTTCGTGCTCGACGAAGGCCGCCGCCTCAACGATGAGTGGCGTGAGGAGCTGCAACGCCGGCGCAGTGCCTTTTCCCTGGCCCAGCTGGTGCGCCGCGAAGCCCGCCCCCGGCGTATCGCCGCCGCCGAGCTGCTCGGGCGCCTGGCGCCAACCCTGCGCAAGAAGGCGCACAACTACCGTGAGCGCGGGCTGGACCTGGGCGAGCTGGACATCATCGCCTTTGCCAGCCTCAAGCGCGAAGTGCTCGACCTCAATACCCATTTCCCACCGCCCACCGAATACCTGCGCCAGGGCTGGCGCTCGCTGTCGCTGGTCGGGCCGACGTTCGCCCGCGTGCTGTTCGCCCACCCCGACGCGCCGGACTTTCTGCGTGGCAACCTGGGGCGCAGCATTGTCTTCGACGTGGGCATCAGTCTTTGATCCACTGCCGAGAGTCTTTGCGATGGCGTAAACTCGGCGCCAGGGATAGAAAGCATTATCATTTGTTTGACGCGCTTGCATGAACGCTGTGGCGTTCGTGCAGTCACAAACGTCTATCTGACGAGGCCCACCATGACCAGCCGCCTGAACCCGGAAGATCAGCGTCGTGTCGATGAGTATCTGCGAGCCCCCCAGCATCAAGTCGAGCGCCGGCCTTTCCGGCCCTGGCTGCTCCTTGTGCTGGTATTGGCCGTGACCATCGGGTTGGGTCTCATCAGCCGCCTGCTGAGTGAACTGGTGCTATGAGCTGCTTGGCGCTCGCCCTTCCCTCTCGCAGTTTGCGGCCGGCCCCTGTGGCCACGAATTCCGTAAACCTTATGAGATATTTCCATGACTCATCGCATCGTGATTGTCGGCGGCGGCGCCGGCGGCCTGGAACTGGCGACCCGCCTGGGTAAAAGCCTGGGCAAGCGCAAGCAGGCCGAGATCACCCTGGTCGACGCCAACCTTACGCATATCTGGAAACCCCTGCTGCACGAAGTGGCCGCCGGCTCGCTGAACTCCTCGGAAGATGAACTGAACTACGTGGCCCAGGCCAAGTGGAACCACTTCAACTTCCAGCTGGGCCGCATGAGTGGCCTGGACCGTGAAGGCAAGCAGATTCAACTCGCCGCCACCCTCGATGACGAGGGCCGCGAGTTGCTGCCTGCGCGCATCCTGGGCTACGACACCTTGGTCATCGCCGTGGGCTCGAATACCAACGACTTCGGCACCCTGGGCGCGGCGCAGCACTGCCTGTTCCTCGACACCCGCAAGCAGGCCGAGCGCTTCCATCAGCAGCTGCTGAACCACTACCTGCGCGCCCATGCCGGTGACGTGGCCAGCGAGCAGATCAGCGTAGCCATCGTCGGCGCTGGTGCCACCGGTGTGGAACTGGCCGCAGAGCTGCACCACGCGGCCCATGAACTGGCCGCCTATGGTCTGGACCGCATTCAGCCCAAGGACATGCACATCACCCTGATCGAGGCCGGCCCGCGCGTGCTGCCTGCCCTGCCGGAACGCATCAGCGTGCCGGTGCACAAGACCCTGGAGAAACTCGGGGTGAAAGTGATGACTAACGCGGCGGTCAGTGAAGTGACCGAGGATGGCCTGAAGACCAAGGACGGTGAAGTGATCCAGGCCAGCCTCAAGGTGTGGGCGGCAGGTATCCGTGCGCCGGGTTTCCTCAAGGACATCGATGGCCTGGAAACCAACCGCATCAACCAGCTGGTAGTGCGCCCGACCCTGCAGACCACCCGCGATGACAACATCTTCGCCTTCGGCGACTGTGCCGCGTGCCCGCAACCGGGCAGCGACCGCAACGTGCCACCACGAGCCCAGGCCGCGCATCAGCAGGCTTCGATGCTGGCGCAGAGTCTGAAGGCGCGGCTGGAGAACAAGGCGCTGCCAACCTACGCGTACAAGGACTACGGTTCGCTGGTGTCGCTGTCGCGCTTCTCGGCGGTGGGCAACCTGATGGGTAACCTGATGGGCAGCGTGAAGCTGGAGGGCTGGCTGGCGCGGATGTTCTACGTGTCGCTGTACCGCATGCACCAAATGGCGCTGTATGGGTTCTTCCGCACGGCGTTGATGATGCTGGGCAGCAAGATTGGCCGTGGCACTGAGCCGCGATTGAAGCTGCACTGAAGATTGTCGGGGGCGCTTTGCGCCCCTTTCGCGACGCAAGGCCGCTCCCACATCGATCGCGCAAGCCCAATCTAGAGGGCAAACGCGGACATTGTGGGAGCGGCCTTGTGTCGCGAAAGGCCTGCGAAGCAGGCCCAAGGATCTACGAGAATGAATCCGAGGCAAAAGAAAAAGGGCATCTCATTCGAGATGCCCTTTTTACATGGTGGGTCGTGTAGGATTCGAACCTACGACCAATTGGTTAAAAGCCAACTGCTCTACCAACTGAGCTAACGACCCTGAAAATGGTCGGGGTGAGGGGATTCGAACTCCTGACATCCTGCTCCCAAAGCAGGCGCGCTACCGGACTGCGCTACACCCCGAGGTCTTGCTAAAAAAAAGGGCACCTCAATCGAGATGCCCATTTTTACATGGTGGGTCGTGTAGGATTCGAACCTACGACCAATTGGTTAAAAGCCAACTGCTCTACCAACTGAGCTAACGACCCTGAAAATGGTCGGGGTGAGGGGATTCGAACTCCTGACATCCTG